>JAWOIF010000086.1:0-5720 GCA_046484805.1 Bacteroidales bacterium | reverse complement strand
AAGGGCAACAGCTGAAAAGTATACTAAAAAGGGTGTCGGCTTTGTCGCTATCAACTCAAACAGTGAAAACACCTATCCCGAAGACAGCTTTGAATACATGGTGAAAAGGATGGAGAAACATAAGTTCCCATGGGTATACCTTCATGATAAGGACCAGTCGGTTGCCAGGGAATATGGCGCCCTGCGTACCCCACATTTCTATGTATTTGATGAGAGCAGGAAGCTTGTCTACACCGGCCGTGGTGTTGACAGTCCGAGGGATACATCGCGCATGATGGTAAATGATCTCGACAGGGCTCTTGATGAGCTAACCTCGGGGATGCCGGTATCTGTTCCGGTAACAAATCCTATCGGTTGCAATGTCAAATGGGATGGAATGGATGCTCACTGGATGCCTCCTGAGGCCTGCGATCTGGTGTAAGGATGAGAACACTACCCCGGAGTATAATATTCCTTATTCTGCTGATTTCAATTACAGGGTGCATAAAAGAGAAATTCGATCCGTCTGCTCTTGATGCATCACTCAACCTGAAACCCGGTCTGGCAATTCCCATCGGCTTTTCACATCTTGGAATTGATAAATATCTTGCAGATAGTGCCCTTACGGATATAATTCATATTTCGCAGGATGGATTTATAAGCCTTTATTACTCTGCTGAAATTGATTCAGGAGTGATGGAGGATATCTTCTCAATCAACAATACAGTTGCTGACAGATCAATAGTAAACCAGACCGGCTCTGACATTTTTCTGAATACTCCGGGAATCACCTTCGACCTGGCCGATTCAATACTTATACCGGTAATAACATCACAGTTGGATGCAAGGATTGACAGTATTGCCCTGCTTTCCGGAACAATACAGCTTAATGTCACTTCTGTTAATCTCACCGGGACAATCACCTTTCAGACAGACGGCCTGACTCAGAACGGAGTACCATTTACGACAACAAGAGACCTGTCAAACCCCGGTTTTACCATTTCTCTTGCCGGTTATACCTTAATCCCCGAACATGATATAGCAGGCAATAACCTGTTAAAATGCATAATATCGGTTCACCTGGAGTCTCCATCAGGTCCGGTAAGTCCGGACGCTACAATACTGGATATAAATGCTGCTCTTTCCGCTTTGAACTTTGAGACTATCTATGGTGATTTCGAAGGGTATGGAATAGATTTCCCGGCACAGACTGTTGCTACTCCGGTTTTTAGTCAGATGGAAGAGGGAGAGATCCGCTTCGCAGATCCGAAAATAAAACTCTTCTTTCTAAATTCAGTGGGAGTACCTTTAGGAATATATTTCAGACGGATAGATGCCATCGACGGGAATAATTCCGGCTATCCGCTTACAGGTCCGGGTATACCTTCGGAAGCCAGTCCGAAGACCATCCGGTATCCTTCGCTGAGCCAGGCAGGAGAGACTATAAGCGACAGCCTTATTATCGACAGCTCTAACTCAAATCTTCCCGATTTCTTAGCCACCTCTCCCGATTCTGTTACGATAAGCGCCTCAGCAGAAATCACTTCGCTGCCCCCTCTTTCCACCTCTTTTATAAGACATGATTCAAAGTACAAAATTTCAGCTGCAATTGAATTGCCTCTGTGGGGAAGGGCTGATTTCCTTATAATGGTCGATACTATCGAGTTTGATGACCTCAGCTCAGCAATACCTCCGCCGGAGGAGGTTGAAAAGCTTATTGTGAGGATAAGCATAACCAATTCATTCCCGGTTACTGTCTATCCACAGATCTACCTCCTCGATGAGAATTATATGATGCTCGACAGCCTTTTTACCGGAACGCAAAAGATTGAAGGAGCGACTGACACTAATGGTGATGGTATTGCCGATCCGCACAAACAGCCTCCTCTTGATATTGACCTTCCCCGGTCAAGAATTGACAACCTGTTGAATTCAAGGTACCTGTTGGCCAAAGGAAGGATTATGACAACTGATTTTCCGGCACTTGATGTTAAGCTCTATTCAACATATTATCTCGATTTAAATGTAGGGTTGATAGCCCAGCTAAAAATAAATACCGGGCAGTGATGAACATGAAAAATGCTCTTTTCCTCCCGTTTTTCAGTTTGAGCATATTGCTGATAGCTCCTTATGCCTCAGCACAGAATAATACTTTATACCTCATGCATTCAATACCGCAGGCAAACCAGCTGAATCCTGCAGTGCGTCATCCGTGCAGGGTATATGTGGGGCTTCCTGTAATATCATCGATAAGGCAAAATATACGCAACACCGGATTCGGATTTCATGATGCCATACATACGGGTACAGGAGCACAGTCTGATACCTGGTATCTCGATATTGACCAGCTTGATAAAAAACTACGGCGGATGAATTACGTGCTGGGTTACACAGATATAGATCTGGCGGGACTTGGGCTTGAAATCGGAGACTGGTATTTCACTTTTGGTATTTCCAGCCATGCTTCCATACAGGGGGCCTACCCGCACGATATCGTATCGCTCAAAGATGGTAACTGGGATGTCAATTCCGGTACTGCTATACCGGTTAACCTGAACAGGATAGGTGTAGATGCCACCCTGTGGAATTCTATCGGGGTAAGTGCCTCAAAGGAGTTTCAGGAGGGGCTTAGGATAGGTGCGAGGCTGAAGTATATTAATGGCATGGCAAATGTCAATACCCGTAAATCGGCAATTATGCTTAATACAACTTCAGACCCGATAACTCTTGATGCCGAAGTCGATTATAAAGTCAACAGTTCAATTCCTGTCACACTCGGTTATGGTTCAAACGGTCTGGTAAACAGTGTCAGCTTTGAACCGGCAACACACAACCTGATTGGGAATTATATATTTAATGGAAACCGTGGTTTGGCTATTGACGGTGGTGTTGTCTTTGATCTCGATGATGAAACACAACTCTCCGCAAGCTTTACCGATTTGGGTTTTGTATGGTGGAGAGGGAATGTCAACAATTTCACCGGAGAAGGGAAGTTCGTATTTCAGGGCATAGACCTCGATCAGTATATTGATGATCCCGATCAGAACGATCTGCTGGATGCGTTGCAGGATTCACTTCTGAATGCGTTTCATGCCTCATCTGCAGCAAACAGTTATCTTACTTCTCTCCCGCTTAATCTCTATGGAGGCATTACCCGCGAGGTTCTGCCTGATCTGAAAGCTGGCGCCATGACATGGATAGAGATCAACAGCATGCATGTGCGGCCATCCCTTACCCTCTCCCTGAATTATACACCCTTCGATGCCTTTGCTGCAACACTGAGCTATACCATCATGAATAACAAGATCAACCAGATTGGAACCGGTCTGGCCTTCGGGAGCCGTGGAGCACAATTCTATATACTCACTGATAATATCCCGGTCAGATTGACCAAAGATGTCTCTTCTTCGCTTATCTGGCCATATAATGCAAGAATGATCTCTCTGCGCTTCGGACTGAACCTCTTCTTTGGATGTGATGATAATGAGAAAGGAGGGGTGAACAGATCACGATATTCAAAATCGAGGACCCGTGATGAGTGTGCGGCCTACTGGTAATCAAGCTATCAGCCCTCAGCTACCAGCTATCAGCCAGATGTTAGTTCTTGCCTTCATGTTCAGACTGATCATATTTCCTTCAGCTTCTACCTGTTCTCCGGTAAAACCATTAAGATATTTTCCGGATTGAGGGTATGTAATGGTCACGTTAACAGCTACCTGGTTATAGTTATGTATGACCATACTGCCATCTGAAAGCTTCTGAACAGTTACTCTGGGAGGGGCATCAATTACCGGATCTCCCTCCTCATGGAATGCCCCACGTATCACATTAACCCATTCCCGGGGCATCTCTACAAGTCCCAGTGGTTGTGGTGCCAGAAGATGTTCCCCTACAGCGGCAAAGTCCTCCTGCGAAAATGTATGAGTATTGATCACATAAATATTCTTCGCCTTATTGCTTAACATGTATGGATTATTTAATTTTTCAGATGCTTTAAGCAAAACGTCTGCACCATCAGCCTCCGGCAGGAAGCCGGTCTTTAAAGGAACCGGCAGTTTAAACAGACTGTCTTTCAGCTCAATCGATTCAATCTCAGCTTTCAAAGCTTTCAACGGCCATTTAACACCGGCAAGTCTGGCAAACTTTTCGCCATCAGCTGCATTTGAAAGGAAACCTGAAGTCATGATGATCTTTGAACCATCTTTCAGCGATTCAGTTACGAGTTCGTAAATGTTTTCATCAGCTGCAGCCTGAGTAGGAAGAAATACCACATCATTATCGCGGGGGTAAGAGGATTCGGGTATAAGCGAAACTCCCCACATACCAACATAATCGAACAGGTAGAGATCAGAACCCGCATCACTGGAGGGAGGCTTGTAGCCAGCCGGTCCTTCAACCGGGTTGACGGCAACCGCTTCAGCCAGGGCTGCAAGCTTTTCAAAATCCTGTACAAGGAGGTGATGACCCGGATGTCCGGTAATAAAGCTGTCGAAACTGAATATTATCAGCTCTTTTGCCCCGGCAAGAACACTCTGGTATGCCTGTTCGATAAAATCGCGGTCGTTACAGTCTATATGGTCAAACCATGCCCCTCCATGTTTCTCGCCTGCGATGGTTTTCAGCCACCTGTAATTGATAAAACCTTCGTAAGGCTGTACGAAACCAAAGCGTTGGGTGTACTGCCCCCTTGTTTCGGTACCTGTCCATACATAATCAAACATCGCAGATTGAGTTTCAACATCGTATCCGAAAATATGGAACCTGTCGTACCACTGTGGGTACTTTATTATCATACGGATACCCGGATTCATCTCCCTGGCGGGTTTAATGAATACCGATTGTGAAAGCTCTGTGAACATAGCCCGCCTGTAGTCCGACCAGCTCCTGTCGCCTTTTGCTGCTTTCGATTCATTGCTTGTATCGGAAGTGCAGAGGAAATCATCGACAATGAAGGTGTCAAAGAAGGGGGCTGAATCCTCAATCACCTTCCTCAGGTCATTCTGTGTCTTTTGATTCTGCCAGTTGAACCAGCTCAGCGGGCCTTCCTGCTCCACGCCGAAATCGTTGCCGGGAACTGTCGCTATTCCCCCTACAACCTCGAATCCGTTATCTTCAAGAAATTTAACACTTGGGTCAATCAGTTCTGGAGTTATTACCAGGCCGCTCCTGTAAACCTCAAGGTAAACCTTTGTTATCCCATAGCAGTTCAGAAGCGACAGAACCTCTCTCCTGCCTGCCTCAGTGGTAAACATCTGTTCTACTGTATGCGCGGTGATATAGGTGCTAAGCCTGAGAATCTCTTTTTTCTCAACTGCAAGTTTCCGGAAATCATCAGGAGTTTTTACCGGTCCTTTACATGAGATTATCAATAGAACAGAAAGGATGAAAATTAAGGTAGTCTGTCGTTTCATAATGATTTACTTATTGATTTTTATCTTCTTGATTTTCTCTGTGGCCCTCTGTGAATCTCTGTGACACTCTCCCGCTAAGGCGGGACAAGTTGTGTAAGTTCTTTTTATTACACACACAGAGGCGACACAGAAAGGCACCTTTCAGGATCGCACTTTTGAATTTCTCAGATGCTTAATATGGTTAATCACAAACTTGATGTCGCTCCATGATACCTTTTCACCAAGAGCCTCTTTTACAGGCCCCATTGTAAGATCATCATTTCCTTCGAAATGACTGGCTATAAGGTCTGCTGTATCCTGTGACACAAATTCACTGAGCGGAATTTCACC
>JAWOIF010000082.1:0-16050 GCA_046484805.1 Bacteroidales bacterium | reverse complement strand
GTACTCCTTTGATTTGCCGCCTGATATTATAGCTATATGGTAGCCTCTTCTGACAGCAAACTGCAATGCATACCCGTCTCGAAGATTTATCGTTCGTGAAGGCAAACCAAATGAGTTCATTGGTATCGTCTGATGCGACAACACACCATCGATATCGAAGATAAACACCCTTACCCTGTCCAGTTTTTCCTTGAAATTGCTCATCCGCTATTATTAGTCGTGTGTTTTGTTATTGAGTCACTTACAACCCTGTAAAGGTTCATTAATTCTTCGGAATATGATAATAATCCGATATGTTTTTCAATAGTGCTGATGTCATTTCTTGCGGCGGGGCCGGTTTGTGCCTCAGCCGGACCCATGTCGAGTGACTTCTGTATAGTCTCACGTACCAGAGGACCGAATACCGACCTTTCAATCTGAGACTTCTCTGCAATGCTGATACCCGCAAAAAGCATATGATTCACAAAATTGCATACGAAAACTGCTGACAGATGGAGCATTTTCCTTCTGGCCGAATCAATATGATAAGTCTGAACCCCCAGCGTATGCACCAAACCGTCAATAAACTCATGAGTCTTCACGTCAGAAGCCTCCGTAAAGAATGGTATCTCTGCGATATTCACCTGCCTGTTACTTGTAAATGTCTGCAGGGGATATATCACTCCGTGATGTGGCATACTCGCAGGAAACACTTCTGTACCGGTACTTCCTGAGGTATGTACTACTACTATTGAAGGAGGGAGTTTAAGCTGTCCGATAATGGAAGATATGGCATCATCAGGTACTGCCAGTATAACAACATCGGATGAGTCCTGAATGACCATATCAGACTGCACCTTTGATCCTGTTTTGTTTGCCAGTTCTTCTGCTGTCTTCCTATTCCTGGAAATAATGCTGCCAATTGTATGCCCCGACATGTAAAAAGCGAGAGCCAGTGCTTCAGCAACCCTTCCCGAACCTATTATGGTCAATTCTTTCAATGCAAACCGGAATTTTCGTGTAATATACGAAATTACAACAAGATACTCTAAATATAGTATCCACCCATATTAACAGCGGAATGTAGTAAACAGGTATTTAACCCGGCGACAGGAAAGAGTCTATTTCTTCTTTCCGTAAAGATCTTCCTCGATTGCCGAGACCTCTATCTGGTACACTCTGTAGGAGGGCTGGTAATACATGTAGTTACTACTGTTATACAGGTAGTTGCATTCATAGAATGCATCTCCTGATACCAGCAGAAGTGCAGGCGAGGTGAAATCAGCCAGGTAGGTAATCCAATCTGACGGATTACAGAAATGGTATGTGGCATATGGATTCATAACGGGAGTAAAACGTACTGTTTTGTCCTCAATGCTGAAATACATATTTACCGGTTCCTTCGTCAGTGTAAGAATCACATCTTTTCCACAGCCGCATCTTGGTTGCTTCTTGCATCCTGAATAGCCTGCCACCGGCATCAGAATAACTGCAATCACCAATAATTTTCTTATTATAATTTTTACCATTATCCAGTCAGAAGTTATTTTCTTTATAACGAACAAAGTTAAAACAAAATTGCGGCATACAAAAAAAAAGCCGCCGGCAAGGTATTCTCCGGCGGCTTTTTAACGCTTGGCATATCAGGCTTGGGCAGTTGGTCCACCAAAAGTTGTTGGCATGGCCGGCCCTGAGCCTTTTATATCCTTGATTATTCCATGAACCGATTCATACTTGGTGATATTGTCTTCCAATGCCGCTGCCAGTCTCTTGGCATGCTCGGGTGTAAGGATAATCCTCGATTTCACCTGTGCCTTGGGCACTCCGGGCATTATACGTACAAAATCTATTACGAACTCTGCTGATGAGTGGGTAATGATAGCCAGATTGGAATAGATACCCTGTGATACCTCCTCGTTGAGTTCAATACTTATCTGGTTACTTTTCTGATCTGTCATGGCCTTTCTATTTTTATTGTTCTTCCTCAACTGCCGGAACCTCTTGCTCCGATTTCACCAGGCTTTCATACTCCTCAAGCGAACCAACGATAAGGTTATTATACTCCCTGGCTCCGGTTCCTGCCGGTATCAGGTGACCCACAATAACATTTTCCTTGAGACCTTCGAGTCTGTCTACCTTGCCCAGTATTGCTGCCTCATTGAGAACTTTTGTTGTCTCCTGGAATGAAGCCGCCGAGAAGAAGCTGTTGGTCTGGAGGGCAGCCCTTGTGATTCCCTGAAGTACCTGAGACGAAGTAGCAGGTATGGTGTCACGAGCCTCAACAAGCCTTCTGTCACGACGCTTGAGCATAGAATTCTCATCACGAAGTTTGCGTGCTGTGACTACCATTCCGGACTTGAATGTCTCAGAATCACCGCCTTCGAGAACTATCTTCTTCCCGAATATCCAGTCGTTCTCATCCATAAACTCAAGTTTATCAACAATCTGACGCTCGAGGAACTTAGTGTCACCCGGGTCGATTATCTCCACCTTGCGCATCATCTGCCGTACAATTGTTTCAAAGTGCTTGTCATTAATCTTCACACCCTGAAGCCTGTAAACCTCCTGGATTTCATTGACAATATACTCCTGTACCTTTGTCGGCCCTTTGATATTAAGTATATCAATAGGGGTAATTGCTCCGTCTGAAAGGGGTATCCCTGCTCTAACGTAATCATTTTCCTGTACCAGTATCTGCTTCGAAAGAGGTACAAGATATTTCTTGACTTCTCCTGCCTTCGATGTGATTGATATCTCACGATTACCCCTTTTGATTTTTCCAAACTGTACCTCTCCATCAATTTCAGCAACTATTGCCGGGTTTGATGGGTTCCTTGCCTCGAACAGTTCCGTAACCCTGGGCAGACCACCGGTTATGTCACCCGATTTTCCGACGGCACGGGGAATCTTGACCAGAATATCTCCGGCCTCAACAATCTTTTCACTGTCAACCACAAGGTGAGCTCCGACAGGCAGGTTATATGATTTGATCTCTACATCCTCGGGCGATAAAATTCTGATTGCCGGGTTCTTGGTTTTGTCCCTGCTTTCAACTATTACCTTCTCGCGGAAACCTGTCTGCTCATCCGACTCCTCACGGAAAGTTACTCCTTCAATCAGATAGTCGAAAGCTACCTTACCCGCAATCTCAGATATAATAACAGCATTGAACGGATCCCATTCACAAATAAGCTGACCCTTTTCAATTTCCTGACCTGGCTTTATGTATAGTTTAGACCCGTAAGGTATTGTATGAGTGGTAAGTGCAATTCCTGTTTTCTTGTCAACTATTCTAAGCTCTCCAAGCCGCCCGAATACAACATCAATACTTCCCCTTTCGGGGTCATTTTTTGTTACCGATCTGAGCTCTTCGATCTCCGCTATACCTCCATATCTTGCCACAAGGCTCGATTCTGTAGTTATATTGGAAGCAGTACCACCCACGTGGAATGTACGTAGTGTCAGCTGGGTTCCCGGCTCACCAATACTCTGGGCGGCTATTACGCCGACTGCTTCACCTCTCTGAACCATCTTACCGGTCGAAAGGTTCCGGCCGTAGCATTTACTGCAGACACCTTTTTTCGATTCACATGTAAGCACCGACCTGATCTCAACCTGTTCTACTGGTGAGTCCTCAATATATTTGGCCAGATCTTCTGTCAGCTCTTCACCGGCAGAGACTATCAGGTCGCCGGTCAGCGGGTGGTACACATTATGTACGGCAGTGCGGCCGAGTATCCTCTCATACAGAGTCTCTACAACCTCCTCATTCTTCTTGATGGCCGTGGCAATCAGTCCCCTCAGTGTTCCGCAATCCTCTTCAGTGATGATAACATCCTGGGAAACATCAACCAGACGACGTGTAAGATAACCCGCGTCAGCAGTTTTGAGAGCAGTGTCGGCCAGACCCTTACGGGCACCATGAGTAGAAATAAAGTACTCCAGTACTGACAGACCCTCCTTGAAGTTTGAAAGAATCGGGTTCTCAATGATCTCTGATCCTGTAGCTCCCGATTTCTGAGGCTTGGCCATAAGACCCCTCATACCCGATAGCTGCCGTATCTGCTCCTTGGAACCTCTTGCTCCTGAGTCAAGCATCATATAAACGGAATTGAACCCCTGCATGTCTGTCGATATCTGCTTCATAAGCTCCTGTGTGAGCCTGGCATTTACGTGAGTCCAGATATCGATTATCTGGTTGTATCGTTCATTATTGGTAATGAATCCCATATTGTAATTGGCCAGAACCTCTTCAACCTGGTCATAACCCTCCTTAACGAAGACAGTCTTGGCTTCAGGTATTATAACATCATCGAGGTTAAAAGAGAGACCACCCTTGAACGCCATATAGTATCCAAGGTCCTTGATACTGTCAAGAAATTCTGCTGTTTTGGCTGTTCCGCTAAGTTTCAGCACATTGCCAATGATATCCCTGAGTGACTTCTTTGTCAGCAGTTCATTTAGGAATCCAACCTCCTCAGGCACTACCTCGTTGAAAAGAACCCTTCCGACAGTGGTCTCTATCAGATGATTAACTCTTTTACCCTCAACTACGTCATCAACCTTCACCTTAATGATGGCATGAAGTTCAACCCTGCCTTCATTGTAAGCTATATTCACCTCTTCGGGCGAATAGAAAGTGAGTCCCTCTCCCCGCACTTTATCGGTATCGGTATTCTTTCTTGCCTTGGTCATATAGTAAAGACCAAGTACCATATCCTGTGAAGGAACGGTAATGGGTGCGCCATTGGCTGGATTGAGAATATTATGAGAAGCAAGCATCAGTATCTGCGATTCAAGTACCGCAGCATTTCCCAGCGGCAGGTGCACCGCCATCTGGTCTCCGTCAAAGTCGGCGTTGAAAGCCGTACATACAAGCGGATGGAGTTGAATAGCCTTACCCTCTATAAGTTTTGGCTGGAACGCCTGAATACCCAGTCTGTGGAGTGTCGGAGCCCTGTTAAGAAGAACGGGATGCCCCTTGAGCACATTCTCGAGTATGTCCCATACGACAGGATCTTTCCTGTCAACGATCTTCTTGGCTGATTTGACAGTCTTGACAATGCCTCTTTCTATCAGTTTTCGTATGATGAATGGCTTGTATAACTCTGCTGCCATATCCTTCGGCAGTCCGCATTCGTGAAGTCTGAGCTCGGGACCTACAACGATAACCGAACGGGCTGAATAGTCAACCCTCTTACCCAATAGGTTCTGACGGAAGCGGCCCTGCTTGCCCTTAAGACTGTCACTTAATGACTTGAGGGGTCTGTTCGCATCTGTCTTGACTGCATTTGCCTTACGTGAATTATCAAAGAGTGAGTCGACCGCCTCCTGCAGCATCCTCTTCTCATTCCTCAGGATCACCTCAGGAGCCTTGATCTCTATAAGCCTCTTAAGCCTGTTATTCCTGATAATTACCCTTCTGTAAAGATCATTCAGGTCACTTGTCGCAAACCTGCCGCCATCAAGAGGCACCAATGGCCTCAACTCGGGTGGAATGACCGGCACAACCTTTATGACCATCCATTCAGGCTCGTTGACGTTCTTTGATTCCCTGAATGCTTCTACAACCTGCAGACGCTTAAGCGCCTCATTTTTCCTCTGTTGTGAAGTCTCGATATTGGCCCTGTGGCGCAGTGAATATGACAACTCATCCAGATCAAGCCTCTGAAGCAGTCTGTAAATGGCTTCTGCCCCCATATCGGCAATAAACTTGTCAGGATTATCATCTTCGAGATACTGGTTATCTTTCGGAAGTGATTCGGTAATCTCAAGGTACTCCTCCTCCGTAAGGAAATCAAGGTACTTAACACCGTCAACCGCTTTTATGCCCGGATTGATAACAACATATCTCTCATAATATATTATCGAATCGAGTTTCTTGGTAGGTAACCCCAGCAGATATCCGATCTTGTTGGGAAGCGACCTGAAATACCAAATATGTGCAACCGGGACAACCAAAGAGATGTGTCCCATCCTTTCACGTCGCACTTTCTTCTCTGTAACCTCGACTCCACATCTGTCACAGACTATTCCCTTGTACCTTATCCGCTTGTATTTACCGCAATGGCACTCGTAATCCTTTACAGGACCAAATATCCTTTCACAGAAAAGGCCATCCCTTTCCGGTTTATAGGTTCGGTAATTAATGGTCTCCGGTTTTAGTACTTCCCCGCTGGAGCGGTCGAGTATCTCCTCCGGTGATGCAAGTCCTATAGAGATTTTCGAATAACTTGGCTTGGTCTTTAGATCTCTTCTGAACGACATATTCCGTAGTTTTCTTTACAATTATTCAATTTATATCAGTCAAGTATCACGCTCAATCCCAGCCCTCTGAGTTCATGCAAAAGCACGTTGAGCGATTCCGGAATACCGGGTTGAGGCATAGGTTCACCCTTCACGATAGACTCGTAGGCCTTGGCCCTGCCAATGACATCATCAGATTTTATCGTAAGGATCTCCTGAAGTATATGAGCTGCGCCAAAAGCTTCAAGAGCCCATACCTCCATCTCACCAAAACGCTGACCTCCAAACTGTGCCTTACCACCCAGAGGTTGCTGAGTAATAAGCGAATACGGTCCGATTGAACGGGCATGCATCTTGTCATCAACCATATGACCAAGTTTGAGCATATAGATGACTCCTACCGTAGCAGGCTGATCGAATCTCTCACCCGTACTTCCGTCATACAGATATGTCTTACCGTATCTTGGCAGACCTGCCTGATCGGTATAATCATTTATCTGATCAATAGTAGCCCCGTCAAAAATCGGAGATGAAAACTTCAATCCCAATTTTGATCCTGCCCATCCAAGAACCGTTTCATATATCTGACCCAGATTCATCCTGGATGGTACTCCCAGTGGATTAAGAACAATGTCAACCGGGGTCCCATCTTCCAGGAAAGGCATATCTTCAACCCTGACTATCTTGGCAACGATACCCTTGTTTCCGTGGCGTCCGGCCATCTTGTCTCCAACACGAACCTTGCGCTTCTTGGCAATATACACCTTTGCCAGACGTAAAATACCGGCCGGCAGTTCATCACCGATTGTAATGTTATACTTCTTCCGTTTTTGAACACTGTCAATCTCCTTGTACTTATTGATATAATTGTGGAGAAGCTCCTTTATCTGATCGTTCTTCTTCTTGTCAGTCGTCCACTTGTTCGGATTGATGTTAAGGAAGTCTATTTCCTGTAACTGCTTAAGGGTAAACTTGCTGCCCTTTGGGATTACATCAACATTCAGATAATTCTTTACCCCCTGTGAGGTTTTCCCGTTAACCAGGATAAAGAGTTTATCGACCAGTCTTGCCTTGAGGTCTTCAACACCACGGCTGAAATCAGCATCGATACGGTCTATGATCGGTTTTTCAACTGTCTTTGACTTACGATCCTTTACAGCCCTGGTGAACAGCTTCTTGTCGATTACAACTCCCTCGAGTGAAGGACCAGCTTTCAATGAAGCATCCTTTACATCTCCGGCTTTATCTCCAAATATTGCCCTCAGGAGTTTCTCCTCCGGCGAAGGATCTGATTCTCCCTTAGGGGTGATTTTACCGATCAGGATGTCACCCGGGCCGATATGGGCACCGATTCTTATAATACCATTCTCATCAAGATGTTTGGTAGCCTCCTCGCTGACGTTCGGGATATCTGAAGTAAGCTCTTCCATTCCTCTCTTGGTATCACGCACCTCGAGAATGTATTCGTCAATATGTATTGATGTAAAAGTATCCTCTTCGACAACCTTCTCAGAGATAACGATAGCATCCTCAAAGTTATACCCTTTCCAGGGCATGAATGCAACCTTCAGGTTACGACCCAGGGCAAGCTCCCCGTTCTTTGTCCCGTAACCTTCACTCAATACCTGTCCCCTGGTAACTCTGTCCCCTTTCTTAACTATTGGTATAAGATTAACACAGGTATTCTGGTTGGTCTTCTTATATTTTGGGAGGAGGTACCTTTTGATATCGTCATCGAAACTGACAAATTTCTCTTCATCAGATCTTGTATATCTTATTACAATCTCATTGGCATCGACATATTCGACAATGCCATCTCCTTCTGCTGTAATCAATATCCTGCTGTCACTTATCACCTGATCCTCCAGGCCTGTTCCTACTAAAGGAGCTTCGGGCCTGACCAGCGGAACGGCCTGACGCATCATGTTTGATCCCATCAGAGCCCTGTTGGCGTCATCATGCTCGAGGAAGGGAATCAATGAAGCTGCAATAGAGGCAATCTGGTTTGGTGCAACGTCCATCAAATCGACCTTTGATATCTCCTCGAACGGATAGTCGGCCTCAAAACGGCACTTTGCCCTGGGGTTCTCGAAGGACCCATCTTCCAAAAGAGGAGCATTTGCCTGTGCTATGACCCTGTCCTCTTCCTCCTCGGCTGAAAGCCAGATTACACCATCGGATGAAAGATCTACTTTTCCTGTTTCGACCTTGCGGTAGGGAGTCTCAATGAATCCCAGATGATTTATCTTGGCATAAACGCAGAGAGAAGATATAAGACCGATGTTAGGACCTTCCGGCGTTTCGATCGGACAGAGACGGCCATAATGAGTATAGTGAACATCCCTCACCTCGAAACCGGCTCTTTCACGTGACAAACCTCCCGGACCGAGTGCTGATAAACGGCGCTTGTGGGTCATCTCTGCCAGCGGATTTGTCTGATCCATAAACTGGGAAAGCTGGTTTGTTCCGAAAAATGAGTTAATTACCGATGAAAGTGTTTTTGAATTGATGAGGTCGACAGGGGTGAACACTTCATTGTCACGAACGTTCATCCTTTCCCTGATTGTCCTTGCCATTCTGGCAAGACCTACGCCGAACTGTGCATACAGCTGTTCTCCAACTGTACGTACCCTTCTGTTACTCAGGTGGTCAATGTCGTCGACATCTGTTTTTGAGTTAATAAGCTGTATAAGGTAACCAATAATGGCAATTATATCTTCCCTTGTCAGAACCTTGGTTCCCATATCGGTGTTGAGGCCAAGCTTCTTGTTTATCCTGTACCTTCCGACATCTCCCAGATCATATCTCTTGTCTGAGAAGAAAAGTTTTTCAATGACATCCCGGGCAGTTGCCTCGTCGGGCGGTTCTGCATTCCTCAATTGACGGTATATATAAATAACCGCCTCTTTCTCAGAGTTACACGGGTCTTTCTGTAGGGTGTTGTAGATTATCGCATAGTCTGACAGATTGAAATCATCGCGATGGAGCAGAATAGCCTTTGCACCTGAGTCAACAATCAAATCAATATGTTCATTTTCTATAGCTGTCTCCCTGTCGATAACAACCTCGTTCCTTTCAATAGATACTACCTCGCCTGTATCTTCATCGACAAAGTCTTCAATCCAGGTCTTAAGTACCCTTGCTGCAAGCTTTCTTCCAACAAGTTTCTTAAGATTGGTCTTGGAAACCTTATGCTCTTCCGCAAGATTGAAAATCTCGAGGATGTCCTTGTCGCTTTCAAAACCAATCGCCCGCAGCAGCGTCGTTACCGGAAGCTTCTTCTTGCGGTCGATGTAAGCGTACATGACATTGTTGATGTCAGTGGCAAATTCTATCCATGAGCCCTTGAAGGGAATTATCCTGGCAGAATAGAGCTTGGTACCATTGGCGTGTATGCTCTGGCCAAAGAATACGCCGGGTGACCTGTGAAGCTGAGAAACTACGACACGCTCAGCTCCGTTGATGACGAAAGTACCTCTTTCAGTCATATAGGGAACCGTTCCCAGATAAACGTCCTGAATAACGGTATCAAAATCCTCATGCTCAGGATCCGTACAATAGAGTTTCAATTTTGCTTTAAGAGGCACACTAAAGGTAAGGCCTCTCTCAATGCATTCATCAATTGAATACCTTGGTGGGTCTATCGAATAGTCAATAAACTCGAGCACAAAGTTATTTCTTGTGTCGGTAATGGGGTAGTTTTCCATGAAAACCTTGAAAAGACCCTCTTTCTTCCTGTTGTCAGGAATTGTTCCGAGCTGAAAAAACTCGGAAAATGATTTTAGTTGGACCTCCAGGAAATCAGGATATTCCAGAGTCTGCTTCCTGGTTGAAAAATTTACACGTTCAGTTTTTTTTGAAGACATTGACGATGGGATTTATTGATACAATAACATCTAATAATAAAAAGGCTTAGAACCCCTTATTGCAAGGGATTCTAAACCTGTAACCCGTCAATCTGGTTTAACTTATTTAAGCTCAACTTCAGCTCCTGCTTCAACTAACTGGTTTTTAATAGATTCTGCTTCATCCTTAGAGACACCTTCCTTAACGGGTCCCGGTGCCGAATCAACTACTGCCTTGGCTTCCTTGAGACCAAGTCCGGTAATTTCCTTAACGAGTTTCACGATCTGGAGTTTCTGACCCCCGGCTGCTTTCAGTATTACATCAAAAGATGTTTTCTCTTCAGCAGCAGCAGCTTCTCCGCTGTCTCCAGCGGGGCCGGCAACAGCAACAGCTGCAGCAGCAGGTTCAATTCCGTACTCCTCCTTGAGGATAGTAGCTAGTTCGTTAACTTCCTTAACAGTAAGATTTACAAGTTCTTCTGCAAACTTCTTAAGATCTGCCATTTTTATTGATTATTTAATGTGGTTTTACAATTGGTATTAATCTCTTTTTGACAGTGTTTCAAGAACACCGTGAATTTTACTACCACCTGACTGCAGGGCGGAAATAACGTTTTTAGCGGGTGACTGGAGCAGCATTATAACGTCGCCAATGAGTTCATCTCTTGTTTTGAGTGAAACCAGCGAATCGAGCATAATATCTCCAAGGTACACCGACTCCTGTACGTATGCGCCCTTAAGAAGTGGTTTGTCTTTTTTCTTTCGGAACTCCTTAATAAGTTTTGCAGGAGCATTTCCGTTATTAGAAAACATGACAGAAGTAGGACCTTTAAGCACTTCATAGAGTTCTTCAAAGTCCCTTCCCGATTTTTCAAAAGCTCTTTTCAGAAGAGTGTTCTTAACGACAATGAGTTTAATCTCTTTATCGAAACACTTTCTCCGGAGGGCACTTGTATCGGCAGCATTCAGCTGAGCAATGTCAGTCAGGTAAAAGTGGCTGAACTGATTTATACTCTCAGTAAGACTGTTAATTATTTCATTTTTCTCTTCGCGTCTCATAATAATAAATGTTTTTCTATAAACACTACTCGTCGAGTCCCTTAGGATCAATCTTAATACCCTGGCTCATTGTACTTGAAATGAATACCGATCTGATATAGGTACCCTTCGCAGCCGCGGGTTTAAGTTTATTCACCATTGAGATGAATTCCCTTGCGTTATCGACGATTTTCTGAGGCTCAAAAGAGACTTTTCCGATAGAGGTATGAACGATTCCAAATTTATCAACCTTGAAATCTATCTTTCCCTGCTTAACTTCCTTAACAGCCTTGCCTACTTCCATAGTCACGGTTCCGCTCTTTGGATTGGGCATAAGCCCGCGCGGACCGAGTATTTTTCCTAACTGACCAACTTTACCCATTACTGACGGCATGGTTATTACAACGTCAATGTCTGTCCATCCCCCCTTGATCTTATCGATAAACTCATCGAGGCCAACGAAATCGGCTCCTGCCTCTTTAGCCTCAGACTCCTTATCTGGCGTACAGAGAGCCAGAACCCTGGTCTCCTTGCCTGTCCCATGGGGGAGAGAGACGACACCGCGAACCATCTGGTTCGATTTACGCGGATCCACACCTAACCTTACATCTATATCGACGGAAGCATCAAATTTGGTGGTGGTAATATCCTTCACCAGCGATGCCGCCTCGGTTAATGTATAAAGCTTCACCGGGTCTATCTTAGCACTGGAAAGCTTTTGGTTTTTGGTAAGTTTAGTCATCTTATCCTCTTAAATAATTAATTACTAACGGGGAAGCTACCCTTTACGGTAATTCCCATACTTCTTGCGGTACCAGCTACCATCTTCATGGCGGACTCGAGCGTAAAGCAATTCAAATCCTCCATCTTGTCCTGCGCAATTGTCCTGATCTGATCCCAGGTCACCGATGCCACCTTATTCCTGTTGGGTTCCGGAGAACCTTTCTTGGTTTTGGTAGACTCGATCAGCTGTACTGCAACCGGCGGAGTCTTTGTAACAAAATCAAAGGATTTATCCTTGTAAACTGTTATTACCACCGGTATTACTTTACCTGCTTTATCCTGGGTCCTCGCATTAAACTGCTTACAGAAATCCATGATATTCACTCCTTTGGAACCGAGAGCCGGTCCTACGGGAGGAGACGGGTTAGCCGCGCCGCCACGAATCTGTAACTTGATTAATCCAGCAACTTCTTTAGCCATAATTTTAAATTTGCTTGTTTATTGCGAGAGCTTGGCTGCTATTCAGGAAGCATTATATTATTGTTATAGCCGCCAATTTCTTCGTTAATTTTCCTTTTCTACCTGCAAAAAACTCAGCTCAAGGGGTGTTTTCCTGCCAAAAATCTTGACCATCACCTTGAGTTTCTTCTTCTCAGTGTTAACCTCTTCAATAACACCGGTAAAGCTGTTGAACGGACCGTCAATAACCTTAACAGACTCACCTACAACGAAAGGTACATTCAATTCTTCATCGCTTGCTGCAAGTTCATCAACCTTACCAAGTATCCTGTTAATTTCCGATTTTCTGAGCGGAACCGGCTCACCGTCATGGCTGCCCAGAAAACCCAGAACATTCGGAACGTTTCTCAAAACATGGGGGACCTCCCCTAACAGTATAGCCTCAACGAGGATATAACCAGGGAAAAATGTCCGTTCTTTACTGACCTTTTTTCCCGACCTGATCTGATATACCTTTTCAGTTGGGATGAGCACCTGTGATATATAATCACCTAGCTTAAGGCGGACGATCTCACTATCAATATATTCCTTCACCCTCTTCTCCTTGCCTCCTATAGCCCGAAGTACATACCACTTCTTTACTAATTCACTCATCTGAACCCTCAGTGATTAATACAACAAACCGTAAATAAAGCTCATGATCTTGTCGAACGAGAAATCCATCCCTGCAACTATCAGAGCAATAATAAGTGAAGCTCCCATTACCAGAATGGCACTGTTCTGCAATTCACTCCATGTCGGCCAGGTAACCTTGTGTAAAAGTTCCGTAAAAGACTCCTGAATATACCTTTTAATCTTCATTTCGATTCTAAATTTGCACGGGAGGAGAGACTCGAACTCCCGACACCTGGTTTTGGAGACCAGTGCTCTACCAACTGAGCTACACCCGTATTACTACCACCGTAACCGGAAGGTTTTCGGGCATTCCCGAAAACCAGACCGGCCGGAATATTATCAATTATTCCAAAATTTTGGTTACCTGTCCGGCACCTACAGTCCTGCCACCTTCACGAATAGCAAAACGGAGACCAACATTAATGGCAACAGGAGTAATAAGATCAACCGTGATAGTCACATTATCACCAGGCATAACCATTTCAACTCCCTCAGGAAGTGTTATCTCGCCGGTAACGTCGAGTGTTCTCAGATAGAACTGAGGTCTGTATTTATTATGGAACGGAGTATGACGTCCGCCTTCCTCCTTCTTCAATACATATATCTCAGCCTGTACCTTGGTGTGCGGAGTTATCGAACCCGGCTTGGCAAGTACCATACCTCTCTTAATCTCCTTCTTGTCAACACCACGGAGCAGAAGTCCTACGTTATCACCAGCTTCACCCCTGTCAAGGATCTTCCTGAACATCTCAACACCTGTACATACAGTCTTACGCTTGTTGGCACCAAGACCTATCATTTCGAGTTCATCACCTGTATTAACTACTCCCGTCTCAATACGACCGGTGGCAACTGTACCACGGCCAGTAATTGAAAATACATCCTCAACCGGAAGAAGAAAAGGCTTCTCGTTCTCACGCGGAGGTATCGGAATATAATCATCAACGATCTCCATGAGCTCCATGACTATATTTTCCCACTTTTCCTCACCATTCATTGCACCGAGAGCTGAACCGCGTATTACCGGAGCATTTTCACCATCAAACTTATAGAAGCTCAACAGGTCACGTACTTCCATTTCAACCAGGTCAAGCAATTCCTCATCGTCGACAGCGTCTACCTTATTCATGAAAACGACAATCTCCGGAACGTTTACCTGACGAGCGAGAAGAATATGTTCGCGTGTCTGAGGCATCGGACCGTCGGTCGCCGCAACAACCAGTATGGCACCGTCCATCTGCGCGGCACCCGTAACCATGTTCTTAACATAGTCGGCGTGACCCGGACAGTCAACATGTGCATAGTGACGGTTCGCAGTCTGGTATTCAACGTGAGCGGTATTTATAGTAATACCTCTCTCCTTTTCCTCAGGAGCATTGTCGATTGAATCGAAATCCCTGATTTCTGAAAGACCCCTCTTGGCAAGAACCATCGTAATGGCTGCAGTCAGGGTAGTCTTACCATGGTCGACGTGGCCAATAGTACCGATGTTAACATGTGGCTTCGTCCTTGCAAATTTTTCTTTAGCCATAATTCCAAGCGTATTTTAATAATGTAATTAAATGTTAATTGTTTATCTTTTAATAAATTAGTCTATCATTCGAGCCGAAGACGGGAATTGAACCCGTGGCCTCTTCCTTACCAAGGAAGTGCTCTACCCCTGAGCTACTTCGGCAGCAAAAAGAGAGCGGGAGACGGAATTCGAATCCGCGACCCTCAGCTTGGAAGGCTGATGCTCTACCGACTGAGCTACTCCCGCATATTCTCGTCAGAGGTTGAAAACTCCCGGGCAAATCCTTGTAATTCAACTCTTTATAGTGGGGAGAGCAGGATTCGAACCTACGAAGTCGTACGACAACAGATTTACAGTCTGCCCCAGTTGGCCACTTTGGTATCTCCCCGTGTCAGAGTTTTTCCTCTTGAAAAAGCTTTTTCAATCCATGAGCCGATGAAGGGATTCGAACCCCCGACCTGCAGATTACAAATCAGCTGCTCTGGCCAACTGAGCTACATCGGCAATGTTAAAGAACGCCGGATTTTTGAGCATGGAATACCCTCAAAAATCGGTTTGCAAATGTATTAAATTAATATTCAAAAACAAAAAATAGGATTATTTATTTTTCCACAGGAATATTCAAATCCCTTTCAGCTTGGATTTCTGCTTGTTAATCTGTCTCTTAAGTGCATCAACCACGGAGTCGGTAGCCTCCTCAAATGACTTACTCTGCTTTCTTGCAAAAAGAGGTCCTCCGGGGTACTCAAGTTTAATCTCTGTTACCTTGTTCTCACGATCCTGTCCCTTGTCAATTCGAAGAAATACCTCTGCGTTGACAATATCGTCACTCACCTGGTGAAGTTTACCGATCTTCTGATGGACAAAGTCAATAAGTTTCTTGTCTGCATCAAACCTTACTGAATGAATCTGGATGTTCATACTGCTACCTCCTAATTTTAAATTATGCCCTTGGATGAGCCTGTTTATATACTTTTTTCAGCTTCTCAAATGTATTGTGAGTATACACCTGAGTTGCCGACAGATTTGCGTGCCCCAGCAACTCCTTTATCGATGTAAGGTCAGCACCGTGATTCAGCATATGAGTTGCAAAGCTGTGTCTTAAGACATGCGGACTCCTCTTTTCGATAGTAGTTACCATAGTAAGATACTTCCTGACTATATTATAAACAAATTTGTCGTACAGTTTATTACCTCTGTCTGTAACAAAAAACCAGTCGCCTTCCGTTTCAATCTCTCTACGCCGTTCAAGATAGAGATTCAGGTCTGATCTGAATGAATCCAACAGGGGTATAAGCCTCTCTTTGTTGCGCTTACCGAGTACCCTTATCGTCCCCCTTGATTCATCATAATCCTGAATCCTCAAACCTGTCAGCTCACTGCGACGCATACCCGTTAAATACAACATTTCTATAACGGTTTTGTTTCGTCGCCCACTGAAATCAAAACCAAATTCAAAACTATCAAGAACGTTGTCGAGCGAATGCTCAGCTACAAAGTGAGGCAACTGCTTCTTCTTCTTTGGGAAAACAACTTTATCGAGTGCATCAGTGACTGTGTTGCGTTCCTTGC
>JAWOIF010000011.1:0-9810 GCA_046484805.1 Bacteroidales bacterium | reverse complement strand
TGCAATGGCGGCCCATTTGTCAGCACGTCCTTTCTCACCCTTGATTTTTGTTTCAGGCAGATTATCTATTGCATACTGCAGGTCAGCTTCAATCTGATCCCATCCCTCATCGGTGTTCGGAACTTTCTCGGGAGCCAGATCACCCAGTTCCACGGTAGTTTTAATATAAGGGATCTTTTCAAAGATCTTGGTTGCCGCAAAATGGAACCATGCTCTCAGAAACTTCAGTTCTGCTTCCATTTCTGTGGCTCTGGCAGCAGTCAGAGGTGCAGTGCCTGCCTGTGTTTCCCAAAGGAATTCAAGAGTCACGTTGGCACGGGCAACCCCGTCGTAACAGGCGTTCCATCTGTTTTCCATATAAGGATTGTTTGGAAGCGCCTCATATCTCTCGATAAGGTTGAAGTTACTCTGGTCACCTGCTGATGTGCCCTTGTAGGCATCGTCGGAACATCCGCCGGCATAGGTCCAGTCGCTGGCCATTGCAGCTCCGAACATCGACTGCTGTCCGACCATCCTTTCGTATACACTTACCACAAGTGTCTCCATACCTTCCGGAGTCTTCATTACTGATCCTGCCGCAACACCCGGGGGTTCCTTCGTAAGGAACTCATCACTGCAGGAGTATATCATCAGCAGACTTCCGAGAAGCAGAGTCAATGATAATAATTTGATTGTCTTTTTCATATTTATCGTTTTTAATTATTCATAATAATTCAAACATCAAAGGCCAAAGGATATCCCGAACAGGAATTGCTGCGGTGTTGGCCATGCGCCTGAATCGACTCCCATGTTGATACCTCCGGAGGATATTTCCGGATCCAGTCCTGAATACTTGGTCATAGTGAACAGGTTGGAGCCCTGGAAATATAGCTGAAGGGAATTGAACCTGTTATTCAGAAGTCTGTTAACGTCGTAACCTATCCTGAGGTTCTTCATGCGGAGGAATGAAGCATCTTCAAGGAAGAAAGTGGAAGGCTCCTGGTGAGGCGTGTCGTTGTTATAGATGATCGGCATGGTGGCTTTTGTATTGTCACCATTAAGGTGCGGGCTGCCCCATGATTCATAGAGCCTCCTTTTGCTTTTTCCTGATGCGAACTGAGTAAAATCAATAAACCGGCTGACATAGTTCACCATGTCGTTACCAACCGAAGCATAAAGGGTTGTTGAAACACTAAATCCCTTATAATCGAGACTCAGGCTCAGGCCAGCAGTGAAATCGGGATGAGGTGAACCAATGTAAGTACGGTCGCCTGCATCTATATAACCATTACCGTCAACATCCTTATATTTAAAGTGCCCCGGGGCGTTATATGTTCCGTTCTCACCAAAAGCTTTTGGCCAGGCGTCAACCTCTGCCTGCGACTGGAAGATCCCCTCGACAATATAACCATAGAATTCAGGGAATGCCCTTCCTGTCTGGGTTCTTGTATAGGGTTTCTCACGGAAGGAGCTTCCCTGGTAAAAGTCAGACTCCACATCGGTAAGCTTGACGAGTTCATTCACATAGCGCGAGAATACCAGTCCTGCGTTATAGGTAAGGTCTCCGTTCAGAGCACTGTTGTTGTAGCCGATCTCCAGATCGAAACCGGTATTCCTCATTGAACCGATGTTGATGGAGGGCCTGCTGGCTGTACCAAGCACAAGGGGCAGCTGTTTCGGATAGAGCATATCTTCGGTGTTACGCTGCCACAGGTCGAGATTTAATGTGAAGTTGTTCAGCAATGTTGCATCAAAACCGAGGTTAACAGTGGAGGTTGTCTCCCATTTCACATCGGCGTTTCCAAATGTTGACTGGCGGAATCCGGTGCTTGCTGCAGTATTACTGCCGCCAAGGGCGTAGTTTGCGTGTGATTCGTGGAATGCAAATTGTGTATAGGAGTTGTAATTACCCATACGGTCATTACCTACAACACCATACCCGACACGGATCTTCAACTCATTCAGCCACGATTTGGCGGAAGCCATGAAGGCCTCCTCTGTTACTCTCCAACCAAGGGAGAATGCAGGGAAGACTCCGAACTTCTGATTACCGAAACGTGATGAGCCGTCACGTCTTACCACTGCTTCCAGCAGGTACCTGTCAGCAAACGAATAATTAACACGGCCGAAAATTGAGAAGAGGCTGTACTCGCTGTAACCGTCGGAGGCTCCGAAGGTACGTAAACCGGTTCCCAGTGTCATGTAATTGATATTCTTGAAAGGATACCACGACTGGTTTGCACTAAGGCTGCTGGAGTTACTGTCATAAGCCTCAGTCCCTGCAATAGCCTTTATATTATGCTGACCGGATACTATAGAATACTCGATCGTATTTGTCCAGGTCCAGTTAAGAGCGAAAGCTCCGCCTATGGAATATGAATCATAGGTCCCCCTTTCTGCATCGGCAACATTAACAAAGTTATAATCCTGAGACTTCTGGCCATAAGTGTTAACACCAATAAGGGTTTTAAGTGCCAGGCCTTTAACAGGATTTAACTGTAGAAAAGCATTCCCGCTGGCAGTCAGCCTTTTTGTATTATCCCACTGGTTATAATACTGAAGGTGCATGACACTCTGAGAGTTACCCATGCTGGTTGGCCGTGATCCGGCGAAGTTTCCACCCTCATCATATACTGGCACTATCGGCGGCATTCTGTATGCCCATGAAACAAGCGATGATTCAGAGTTGTCGTTCTGCTGTCCATAGCTGGTATAATACTGCACCCCGATGTTTGTTCCGATGCTCATCCAGTTTGCAGGTGATGAAGAGATATTGGTACGGAAACTATACCTTTCAAAACCCGTGTAATTGAATATACCTTCATCATGTGTGTAGCCCATCAGGAAGGCATAGGAGGTGTTCTGTGAACCACCGGCTATGTCCATGGTGTATTCCTTATAGCTTGCATTCCGTGTGGCTTCGCCATACCAGTCTGTTCCCGGGACGCTGGCTCTTGTAATAAGGTAAGTATCGGTTCCATCCTCAATAGCCAGCTTGTTATCATACAATTCCAAATCTGCCCGCGGGTCGCCCTGTACCCCTGCTGTGGGGAATATATAGTAAGGCACGACAGGTGTGGCCCCGCTGCCATACTGGGGGTGGGTGTAATTGGGTACTCCGGCATTTTTTGCCTCGAGCCATAACATTTCGCCCCACTCCTGGGTATTCAGCAGGTCGTAGAATTTTCCGGGAACATTAACGCCCTGTCTTACATTCACGTTAAATGACACCTTCTGATTTTTACGGCCTCCCTTTGTTGTAATAAGAACAACGCCATTTGCCGCCCTTGCACCATAGATGGACTGTGCAGCGGCATCTTTCAGAATGGTAATGGTTTCAACATCGTTGGGTGAGTAGGTTCCACCCGGAACACCATCCACCACATAGAGAGGGTTGGAGTCGTTAATAGTGGTCATGCCTCGGATACGGATAGTAGCACCCGCACCCGGTGTGTGCTGGTTCAGGATCGTTACACCAGCCACTTTACCCTGGATACGCTGTATCGGGTTAGTAGAAGTACTTTCGGAAATAGCGGCTGCGTTAACAGTTGATACGGAACCCGTAAGTGACTTTCTCGCCTGGGTGGAATAACCCACCACAACGATCTCGTCCAGGGCAGATACGGCCTCAGCGAGGGAGACAGTAATGCTTGTCTGAGCCCCGACAACTACTTCCCTGGTAATATATCCCACAAATGAGAAGGTCAGTACAGAGTTTGCAGAAGCAACAGAGATGGCAAAATTGCCACTTGCATCTGATATAGCGCCGTTAAGCGTTCCTTTTTCAAGTATGTTTACACCAGGCAGGGCTTCACCCGAAGGATCGGTCACCTTTCCCGTGATCCGCAATTGCTGGTCATCGTCTGGTGATGAGACAGGCACTGAAAATGCCTGGATCGTTACCAGAAGCAAAAGCATGGTTATGAGCTTCATGACAATATTCACTTTTGGAATTCCTGCCATGAATGAAAATACTCGCACGTTTTTTTTATTCATAATTTAAGGTTAGTTAGTTTTATAAACAGATATCTGAATTATTCAGTGCTGTACTTAGGAAAATCCCGGAGAAGAGCAGTACAAAACTCCGTCCGGGTCATCTGATGAAAGGATTAATCATAGGCATGGTTTTTAAGGGTTAATACTATATTGTTCTTATTTATTGTCCGGTGATAATTTTGCAGATAATTATTTTCAATATCCCCGAAAATATATTTACTGCAAAAATTCAAAACCATATTTCTCCTACTGTTTCAGAAAAAACCATTATTCTTGGAAAGCTCAGAGCAGGTTTAATATATTACACAGAACCTCAGGGAATAATAGCTCAAAACCATTCAGAGAATAAAATCACTTTTAACATTTCAAATATATTGATTCCGGTCAAAAAAACAAATATCTGCTCGATTCTTTTTGCAGGTAATACGCAATATGTTGCAGGTGAAATGTTTGAGAGGATTTAATACTGGTAATATTCTGCTCTTTTCAGTTACGGCAGGTGATTTTTATCATACATTCTTGCACGATTCATATATTTTAGTTAATTTGCATGTTTTTTAGGACGGAAACATAAAGATTACTGGTAGCAATTATGGAGAGATTTGATGATTTATAGAAACTGATTCTTATTAACCCTTTAATTTTCCAGGCCTATGAAACAACCCACCTTTAGCTGACCTAAACCGAAGTCTTATCAACTTCTTACTAATCAATTAATAAAGTGGCAGATGCTTCAGTAATTGCATTACTGAAATATCCAGCACTTTTCCATGAAAAAACATGTAAAAAATCTAATCCTAATACATAAAAAGTATGACAAGAAAAATTGAATTTCTGGTTTCATCATCAGACAACCCGAAAAGGTGGAGGCTGGTAATGAGACTGATAACTATGATTTTGTTGTTTGGGACCATACAGCTTTCCGCTGTGAACGCCTTCCCGGACGACGATCAGCAGAGGACTGTTACAGGCCGCATTACAGATGAGGGTGGCAACGGTCTTGTTGGCGTAAATATTGTTGAAAAAGGTACTACCAACGGAGCAATTTCGAATGTTGACGGGGGTTATACCCTCAACCTGACTACAGCAAATCCTGTCCTTGTTTTTTCATTCGTGGGATATAGCACGGCTGAAGAGAATGTTGGCACCCGGACCACTGTCAATGTGGTGCTTCTGGAGAGTATTTCTGCACTCGAAGAGATTGTAGTTGTTGGTTACACGACCCAGGTAAGGAAGAACCTTTCCGGATCCATATCAACAGTTCAGGCAGATCAGTTAAAAATGAGACAGGAACCTGCCGCACTCGCTTCATTGCAGGGGATAGCGTCGGGTGTTACCGTGTCGACAGCCAACAGGCCGGGCGGGGACGCCATCATCCGCATACGTGGTGTCGGAACAATCAATAATTCTGAGCCGTTATACGTAATTGACGGTGTTCCTTCAGGTGTGGGTAATAACCTTAGCTCGAGCGATATCGAGTCGATAACGATCCTGAAGGATGCTGCTTCTGCTGCCATTTATGGTGCCAGGGGTGCAAACGGTGTTATTCTTGTGACAACCAAACGCGGACGTGCAGGGCAACAGCCTTCAATTGAGTTCAATTACAGGGCTGGAATGCATATGAGCGCAAACCAGTATGATCTGCTGAACACCCAGGAGTATGCTGAAGCTGTATGGCTCTCTTACAAGAACAGGGGAGTAGCGCCCAACCATGCACAGTACGGTTCGGGAACAACCCCGGTTATACCAGATTATATTCTTCCGGCTGGCAAAAAGGAAGGTGATCCGTCGGTTAATCCCGCATTGTACAATTATCCCGATTATGTGATATTTAAAGCCAATAAGGAGGGAACCAACTGGTATGACGAGATCTATCAAAAGGGCGTAGTTCAGGAATTTGACCTCTCTGTAAGAGGCGGAGGAAACAGATCAAGCTATGCTTTCTCTGCTAATTATCTGGATGAGAATGGGTTGCTCATTCATACCAATTTCAAGAGATATACCTTCAGGCTGAATTCTGATACACAGTTCAACGACTGGTTCAAGGCAGGGCAATCGCTCCAGGTTATTTACATCAATGAGCACGGGAACCTTGGGCAGAGCGGTGAGGGTACGCCAATCTCACAGGCATATCGTGCACAACCTATTATACCTGTTTACGATATAGAGGGTAACTTTGCTGGTTCCCGGGCCCCTGAAATGGGTAACGCTTCGAATCCTGTCAGGGATCTTTATGTTGCCAGGAATAACAATGGTCAGTGGGCGAGAGCACTTGGAAATTTTTACGGAGAGATCACCCTTATGAAGGGACTTACCGTAAAGAGCTTACTGGGTTATAACTTCGGACAGTGGAACTATAAGGGATACACTATTCCCAATTATGAACATTCAGAGCCTAACAGGGTAAACGGTCATAATGCAAACTCAAGCTTCGGCCTTCAGTGGAACTGGACAAACACCCTGAACTATATTGCCGCATTTGGCACTGCCCATAAACTGAATGTAGTGCTTGGAACCGAAGCGATCGAAAGCAATGATGAAAACCTTGGTGCAAGCAGGAGCCAGTATTTTTCAGAGGACCCCAGCTACATGTGGCTTAATTCGGGCGAGATCAACAAGGACAATTACGGAAGCGGATCGTCATGGTCGCTCTTCTCAATGTTCGGCCGCGTGAACTACGACTTCATGGGAAGATACCTCGTTGAGGCAACAATTCGCCGCGACGGCTCCTCAAGGTTCGGTACCAATAGCCGCTATGGCGTGTTCCCGGCTTTCTCAGTTGGATGGACACTCTCTGAAGAGAGTTTCATGTCGGGCGCAAAAGGATTCATTAATTTCCTTAAGCTGAGAGCAGGATGGGGTATGTCGGGTAACGACCGGATAGGTAATTACAACTCATATTCAACCTTTGCATCAAATAAATACACCGCTGCTTATGCTCTTGACGGTTCAAATCTGACGGCTTTCACCGGTTTCCAGCCTTCAGCTCTCGGGAACCCTGATGTAACATGGGAGACTACAACCACAATGAATGCCGGTGTTGATGCCATGCTGATCAACAATAATATGACCGTTGCATTCGACCTCTGGCAGAGGAATACATCCGATATGCTTTTCCAGCAGCCGATCCCGAACGTTTCGGGTCTGGCCTCACCACCCTACGTTAACGTAGCCGAGATGAAGAATACCGGATTCGACCTTGAGCTTGGCTACAGGAACACGGCAATGGATGGCAAATTCAGGTATGGCCTGAAAGCAACCCTGTCGCGTTATACAAACGAGATCCTGAAACTTGCTCCTGGAGTAAACTATATCGCCGGATCGAGTGAGCGTCAGGTTGAATATACACGTGCACAGGTAGGGACTGCTTTCCCTGAATTCTTTGGATATGAGGTTGAGGGTATTTTCCAGACCGCAGAGGAAGCTGCAGCTCACCCCGTTTTTCAGGGTACTTCCTACAATGCACCGGGCCATTTCAAATTCAAGAACCAGCTTACGGTTGATACAAATAATGACGGCATACCCGATGCAGTAGATGATGTAATAAGTCCTGCCGACAGAACATACATCGGCAATCCGCACCCGGATTTCACCGGCGGCCTGAATATTGACCTTGGCCTTGGGAATTTTGACTTCTATATGTTCTTCTATGGCAGTTATGGGAACGACATTATCAATTATGTGACAAGGTGGATAGACTATGGACAGTTTAACGGAGGACTCAGCAAGGATGCTCTTTACAATTCCTGGGGCAGTGATTATCTTACCAATAATGCTGATGCCAAGCTTCCGATGCTTGATCAGAATTCCAATTCACAGACTGCTTCATCTGCCTTCGTTGAAGATGGCTCTTTCCTGAGACTTAAAAATGTGAGGATCAGTTATAACCTGCCCAAGGCGCTTCTCAGCAAGCTTCAGGTCAGAAGCGCAAGCGTTTATGGTCAGGTTACCAACCTCTTTACCCTTACCAAGTACAGCGGTCTCGATCCTGAACTTTACAGGACCGGCACCGGTATGGGTCTGGATAATGGTTCATGGCCGACTTCGAAACAGGTTACGTTTGGAATAAGTCTTGGTTTATAACGAATAATAATTATAATTTAAACATATGAACAATATGAAAAAACTAGCAATAATTATGGCCACTTTTCTTCTTGTGGTCGTGTTTTATTCCTGCTCGGAAGAGTTTCTGACCAAAACGCCACAGGCTTCGACGTCAGAAAATGTCTTCTATTCCGAGAAAGGTATTGATGCACTGGTGACCGGGACTTATGCAATGGTAAAGGGCAGTGCCCTCTGGACGGTCTCCTGGGGTGCATCCATACAGAACTGGACCTACGGCTCAGCAGCTTCGGACGATGCCTATAAGGGATCGGAGATAACCGACCAGGTTCCCGTTAATGAGATTGAGAGGTGGGAGGTAACTACCACAAACAACTATCCTGCTGAAAAATGGAGACTTAATCTTGGAATGGGCGTTGACCGTGCCAACAAGACTCTGAGAGTCATACAGGCTACTGAAGATGCGGGGACTATTACTTCTGCGGTTGCAGACAGATTCCGGGCTGAGATAAGGTTCCTCAGAGGCATTTTCTACTTTGAAGCCTGGCTGGTATTCGGCGATTATATCCCGATTCTTGATGAAAATGTAACGGATCCTGCACAGGTTTCAAATCAGAATGCGGCCGATGCGGTATTGAACTTTATAATTGCAGACCTTCAGTATGCAGGGGAAAAGCTTCCTGCCACCCAGGCTCAGCCCGGCCGGCCGACTAAGTGGGCAGCCAAGGCGGTTGCGGCAAGGGCTTACCTTCAGGTGCTGAAATATGCTGAAGCAAAACCGCTTCTTAATGATATCATAACCAGCGGACAGTTTACGCTTATGCCTAAATTCATCGATAATTTCAATATTGAAACAAACAATAATGATGAGTCGGTCTTTGAAATACAGGCAAACGTCAATGATGTCAACGAATCGCTGAATGCCGAAATGGGAATTGGCCTCAACTGGCCCCATGGCGGTGATATCGGCATGTGCTGTGGTTTCCACCAGCCTTCTCAGAACCTGGTGAATGCCTTTAAGGTAGATGCCAGCGGCTTACCCCTGTTTGATACCTTTAACAACACCGACCTTAAGAATGATCAGGGAATAGCATCCGGCAATGAATTCATTCCTGCCACTGACCCGGTTGACCCTCGTCTCGACTTTACCGTCAGCCGCAGGGGCATCCCCTACAAAGACTGGGGCATCAACCGCGGAAGCGACTGGGTCCGCAAGCAGTCTGAAGGAGGTCCCTATCTGCCGGCGCCAAAGCCCTTCTTCAACAAGGCAGAACGTTATTCACTCTCCACCACTACAGGGTGGCAGACCGGCATCAATGCCAACAACTACCGTTATATCAGGTATGCCCACATCTTACTTTGGAGAGCCGAGGTTGCCGCTTTCGAGAATGACCTGATAACCGCACGCGACCTCGTTAACCAGATACGGACAAGAGCCGGCAATGATAAGGTGATGGGAAAGGTTAATATTTATACCCTTCCTGCATCGGTATACCCATGGGGCGAGGAGGGTGATGTCGACTGGGACCAGCCAGCCGCGAACTATAATATCGGCCTCTATCCTGCATTTACCACAAAAGAAGAAGCTATGAGAGCTGTTCAGTGGGAGCAGAGGTTAGAATTTGCTACGGAAGGCAGGCGCTTTTTCGACCTGAGGCGCTGGGACAATCTTCCTGCCGGCATGAGGGTTGATATGGTAGCCACCCTTACTGCCTTTGCTGCCGGTGACCTGAGGATCAGACCCTTCATGGCCGGAGCTGTTTTCACAGCCAA
>JAWOIF010000215.1:0-31604 GCA_046484805.1 Bacteroidales bacterium | reverse complement strand
GCTCACGATGCAATTACGTCAAATGCAGGCTGGGACACTGTTAAACACCGGTCGTTTCTGAAAGAGGTAGTTGAAAGATTCAGGGAGCAGTCGATCAGAACTTCCATTTTCGTTGACACAAATCTCAGGAACATTGAATCGGCGGCTCTTACCGGGACAGACAGGGTAGAACTCTATACCGAACCTTATGCTCACTATTACCCATCGTTTCCGGGTCAGGCAGCCGAACCCTTCATTAAGGCTGCAGAAGCAGTACGGGCTACCGGCATGGGACTGAATGCCGGACATGATCTCAATCTTGACAACCTTAGCTTTTTCAGCCGTTCAATACCATGGCTTGATGAAGTTTCAATAGGTCACGCACTTATTTCCGATGCCCTTTACCTGGGTCTCGAAAAATCAATCAGGCTATATAAGGAAGCCCTGAAATATTGATATCATTAAATGGATCTTTTTTACAGAAAATATGGGGAAGGTCCACCGTTGATAATCCTGCACGGATTGTACGGTGACTCTTCCAACTGGGTAACCATTGCACGGCATCTGGAGAAAAACTATACGGTTTTTGTCCCTGATATGAGAAACCACGGCAACTCACCCCACAGCCAGGTGCATGACTATATGGCCATGAGCTCCGACATTGCTGAATTTATTGAGAAGAAATCCATGTCGAAAGTAAGTCTGCTGGGACACAGTATGGGTGGAAAGACTGCCATGACCTTTTCGGCGAAGAACCCTGATAAGGTAGCTTCACTCATTATTGCTGATATTTCTCCCTTCATCCGAAGTGACCAGTCTGATAAAATCCCCCGGTTCCACCAAAAAGTACTTGGAACACTGTTAAATACCGATATATCATCATATTCAGGGAGGGCCGAGATAGAAGAGATTATCGCAGAGATGATTGGAGACACGCGCACAGCCTCCTTCCTGTTGAAGAACCTTTACCGCATGGAAAACGGCAGGTATGGCTGGAGACTGAATGCCCGGTCGCTTTATGACAACCTTAATAAACTGATGGGGACAATTCCGGCAGATATCAGCCGCACAGTAACAGGGTTTCCGGTACTTTTCATAAAGGGGAGTGAATCAGGGTACCTGCCCGAAAGCCACTTTCCTATGATTACCGACCTCTTTCCTGCAGCTGAATTTAAAATCATTGAGGGAGCCGGACACTGGCTCCACGCCGAGAAACCTGAGGAATTTTCTGAAACGGTTCTTAGCTTTCTCGAAGGAGGCTATTGAAGCCTGGTAAGATGTTCAATGTTTTCATCGCTGATGCCATCCCTTCCGAGAAACCTCATCATGACCCTCGCAACGGTGATCACATCTTTCTCACAATAGCTGACGATTCGCGAAATATCTCTGTCATTCCAGTAAACAGATGCAACCATACTGCCGTCAATATCATCCTTGGGAGTTGGAATGTCAAAGATCTCTGCAAGGAGGGCCAGTGATACAGTATGTCTGAACTCCCCGAACTTCCATAGCTCCATTGTATCAAGGTGCTTTATCTCCCACGGTTTTTTCCCGGCACTGTTGAGTATATCAGGTATCCTTACCTTGTTTATTATCATTCTTCTCGATATGTAGGGGAAATCAAAGTCTTTGCCATTGTGCGCACACAGGTACGGGTCTCTTCTGCCGGCCCATTTGTTTACCATGCCTGCAAACTCGGCCAGCATTGATTTTTCATCTTCACCATATACCGACTTGATTCTGAAAAGGGGCCCCGAGAGAAATCCTGCAGATATGCATATTATCTTGCCAAACTCGGCATAGATACCTGCCCTTTCATAAACCTCGGCGGCACTTTCTCCCTCTTTTCTGATCCCCATGGTCTTCTTCTCCCACAGGTGTTGCATTGTCTCACTCATACCTTCAAAATCAGGTACTGCAGGGACAGTCTCTGCATCTATGAAAAGAATATCTTCAGGTGCTACATTTGTTATCATATTCTGACCCTTTCCTTTTTAAGATGTTTCTCAATTATGGTTATCAGCACGTCAATGCCAACAATGTTCTCTGCGCCGCCGGGAATAATAATGTCTGCATACCTTTTCGAGGGTTCAATGAACTGCAGATGCGACGGTTTCACCGTCTGATGATACCTCTCAAGTACCTGAAGCAGGCTTCTTCCTCTCTCAATAATATCTCTCTGTATTACCCTTCCCAGCCTGTCGTCAGCATCAGCATCAACAAAAACCTTAATGTCAAACATCTCTCTGAGAGCCTGGTCGGCCAGTATTAATATACCCTCAACAACAACAACCCTCGAAGGCTTTATGTGCACTGTCTCCTCAGCTCTCACACAGGTAAGATAACTGTAGACAGGCATATTGACATAACGACCAGACCTCATCTCGGTCAGGTGCCTTACAAGAAGATCGAATTCAACCGAATCGGGATGGTCAAAATTGATTTTCTGCCTCTCATCAAGAGGTATGTGACTATTATCCTTATAGTAAGAGTCCTGAGGCAGAACGACCACGTCATTACGGGGGAAAACCTCTGTTATCTTTTTCACTACCGTGGTTTTGCCCGATCCGGTTCCTCCTGCAATTCCTACAATAAGCATTTTTTTGTTATTTTTGTGAATGATAACGTATCAAAAATAACTATTTATTCCATTCCTCCTCATCAATGACCGGACTCTATCCCCTCAGGTTTGAACCAATTCTCAAAAGAAGAGTGTGGGGCGGCACCGCCTTACAAAAATCATATGGAAAAACCGTTCCTGAAGGCGTGACTATTGGTGAAAGTTGGGAGATTTCAGGCCTCGAAGGAGATGAATCATTAGTTGCTAACGGTTTTCTGGCCGGTAACACACTTAATGAACTGGTTGAAGTCTATATGTCCGACCTTACAGGTGAATCGGTATATGAAAAATTCGGTGATGAATTCCCACTGCTGATTAAACTGATTGACGCCGCGGAATATCTGTCCGTTCAGGTTCATCCTGATGATAAGATGGCCGCATCAATGCATCATGCCTACGGCAAGACTGAAATGTGGCACATACTTGAAGCGGCTCCCGGTGCCAAAATTTTCTGCGGTTTCAGGGATGGAATTGACAAAGAGGCTTACCTTGAGGCCGTCAGCAAGGGTGTTTTGCCTGAGATTCTAAATGCAGAAACGGCCGTTGCGGGTGACACTTTTCTGATCCCGGCAGGAATGGTCCATGCCATAGGCCCTGGTATTGTCCTTGCAGAGATACAACAGCCCTCAGACGTTACATACAGGATATTTGACTGGAACCGGACCGGTTCCGCAGGTGAAAAAAGGGAGCTGCATACTGAACTCGCATCAGAGGCGCTGATATTTGACTCCGGCGGTGGAAGAATACAAAACCCGGAAACCGGAATAAATAAAAGCTGCCGGCTTGTCTCAGGCAACTATTTTACAACCAATATACTGAAATTTGACTCATCTGTCCGGAAAGATTACAACCTGCTCGACTCATTCGTCATCCTGATCTGCACTGAAGGCAAATACGAACTTAACTGGGAAAAAGGTACTGAACTGATCGAAGCCGGACAAACGATTCTTATTCCTGAAATGATACGTGATATTATTCTAAATCCACAACCAAATGCAACGGTTCTGGAAGTATTCATACAAACACAATAATATGAGGAAAATAATAGTGCTGCCACTTTTAGTGATAGTCCTGCTGAATCATGCATGCAACCTTACAGGCAACAGGGGAGATAGTTCAACTAATCAGGGAGATACACTTGTACAGGAAGTAAAAAGGAAATTTACAGGAGTTAAGCCAAACTATCTTGATGGCAAACTGATAAGTGAAATCTCTTACCGTAACGGAATCAGGCATGGTCTGACAAAGACCTATTACTCTTCAGGTGTGATCAAACAGATAATACCTTACTGTGACGGACTGAAGTGTGATACGGCAAGATGGTTCTACGAAGACGGGAAGCTATTCCGGAATACCCCTTATTTGAACGATATGATACACGGAACACAGGTACAGTTCTACAGGAACGGACGTGTAAAGGCAAGTATGAGTTATGAAATGGGTATCAGAAAGAATGATCTTCAGGAGTATTATGAAAACGGTAAACCGGTTACGACAAAACGGGAAATTTTAATAAGAACACGTGATGAGTATCAGGAGAACGGAGTTTACAAGATATTTGCCGAACTCGATAACAAATCTACCAAAGTCACCTTCTACAAGGGAGAAATGCCCAATGACCTGTTCGACCCTTTAAAAGTGGAGAAGATAACCACATCAGGAGTAACCGGATTCATGGAGCTGTCACGAAAAAATGGAGGGAACCCCGGATATGTAACAATTATAGCCGAATACACAACAAATTTCGGGAATAAGGATTACTACACGAAAAGAGTCACTGTTCCTTACAGGGATATTAAATAACCGTCTTAAATTGAACAGAATAGTATCAGCAGAATATTTAACCAGCTGTACGGGTATCAGTAAGTGTCCAAAACCCGACAAGCCTGAGTTTGCCTTTATAGGAAGGTCAAATGTCGGCAAGTCATCCCTGATCAATATGCTGACCGGCAGGAGCAAACTCGCGAAAACATCTGTACAGCCGGGTAAGACCCGCACGATAAATCATTTTGTAATAAACAACTCATGGTTCATGGCCGACCTGCCAGGATACGGATATGCAAAGGTTTCGAAAACAGAGAGGGTGAAATTCTCAAAGTTCATCAATGAATACCTCACCAAAAGGGAAAATCTTATGTGCCTTTTCGTGCTTCTTGATTCCCGGCACGGGCCAATGCCTGTGGACATGGATTTCATGGAGAGGCTTGGAAAAGACAGTATCCCTTTCGTCAGGGTTTTTACCAAATCCGACAAACTATCAGTCGTAGCGGTTGGTAAAAATCTCGAATTACACGATACTGAGATGCTGAAAGTATGGGAAAGCCTGCCGCATACATTTGTAACGTCAGCGAAAACCGGAACGGGACGTGAGGATATTCTCTCTTTCATTGAAGAAACATTAACATTATACCAACAATCAGTTTAACCTTAGACTGGAATTTATATTTTTGCATAACAACGTAAACCTCTAATCCTATAATTTTCTTCTGATGTACGGAAAAGCACCTATCAAGATTTTCGCAGGGAGGTATTCAAAAGACCTGGCTGGGAAAATCGCCTCCGAACTTGGAATGGAACTTGGCAAAAGTTCAGTCGTGCAGTTCCATGACGGAGAATTCCAACCCAGCTATGATGAGTCCGTAAGAGGCTGTATGGTATTTATTATTCAGTCAACCCTTCCCCCTGCAGAAAACCTGCTCGAACTGCTGCTTATGATAGATGCCGCCAAAAGAGCATCGGCATACAAGGTTATAGCAGTGATCCCTTATTATGGTTTCGCCCGGCAAGATCGCAAAGACAGACCCAGGGTCTCGATCGGGGCAAAACTTACGGCAGATCTGCTCAGCGCTGCCGGAGTAGACAGGGTGATCACGATGGACCTGCATGCAGACCAGATACAGGGGTTCTTCAATGTACCGGTCGATCACCTGTTCTGTTCCTCTCTATTTGCAAGCTATATCTCCGGCCTGAAACTCCCCAGCCTTACTGTCTCAGCCCCGGATATGGGTGGTTCGAAAAGGGTTAATGCCTATGCAAGACATCTGCAGGCGGAACTGGTTCTCTGCTATAAACTGAGAAAAAAACCCAATGTAGTTGAAGAGATGTCAATAATCGGAGATGTTGAAGGCAGAAATGTTGTAATTATTGACGATATGGTCGATACCGCAGGAACCATGGCCTTCGCAGCTCATATGATGAAAGAAAGGGGGACGAAAAGCATAAGAGCAGTTGCTACACATGCGGTACTTTCGGGAAATGCTATCGACAGGATTAACGATTCTCCGATAGAAGAACTTGTTATCTCCGATTCTATCCCACTGCTGAGAGAATCACCCAAAATTAAGGTACTTTCCGTTGCCGGACTATTCGCCAGCACAATACAGGCAGTCTATACAAACCAGTCTATCAGTGACAGTTTTGTATTTTAATCCTTTTGTTCTATATTTGCACGCCATTTTTAAGGACATCGTCTAACGTGTGATGGGGAGTTACTTTGGCATGTAACTTTAAGTAGCACAACAATTAACATCTAATGAAAACACTAACAATCAGCGGAAAGCTAAGAGAAGAGACCGGAAAATCAAGCTCAAAACAATTGAGAAAATCGGAAAATGTACCTTGCGTCATATATGGAGGCGAAGAGAACATCCACTTCCATGCACACAGAAACAGTTTTAAAAATCTTATTTATACTCCGGATGCTCATATTGTCAACCTCGACCTGGAAGGTAAGACTCTTATGGTGGTAATGAAAGATATCCAGTTCCACCCCGTTACCGATGAAATAATGCATATTGATTTTGTTGAAGTTTTTGAAAATAAACCCGTTGTTATAGACATTCCACTCAAGATAACGGGCGATTCACCCGGGGTCAAGGCCGGTGGCAAACTCAGGATCAAATTGCGCAAGCTTAAGGTAAAGGGCCTGATGTCTAAGATACCTGATTTTCTTGTAGTTGACATTTCCAGCCTTAATATAGGACAATCAATCAAGGTTGGCGAACTTTCATATGATAACATAGAACTGCTTGATTCAGGAAAATCCCTGGTTCTTGCTGTAGCCGTTGCAAGAGGGGCGCTGAAGACCGCCGAAGAGGAGGCTGCGGAGGCTGCTGAAGAGGCACAGGCTGCTGAAGATGCACAGGCTGCTGAAGCCGAAACAAAAACTCCCTCTGAATAACACCGTCAGACTGACGAAACCAATATATTAACAGTGTGAAATACCTGATAGCCGGGCTGGGAAATATTGGTGAAGATTACAAAGATACCCGTCATAATATGGGATTTATTGTATTGGATGCCTTAGCAGAGGCATCCAATACTCCTTTCTCAGATATGCGCTACGGATCGGTGGCTGAAATACGCTACAAGGCAAGGACTTTCGTACTTCTAAAACCATCAACCTACATGAACCTCAGCGGTAATGCCGTTCGTTACTGGTTGAAGAAAAAAAATGTACCTGTTGAAAACCTGCTTGTAATTGTCGACGATATTTCTCTTCCATTTGGAAGTTTCAGGATGAGAGCTTCAGGTGGCCCGGGTGGACATAACGGGCTGGCTCATATAATGTCAGTAATCGGAACCGATAACTTTGCAAGAATCCGTATAGGTATTGGCAACTCTTTTCCTGCCGGACTGCAGTCAAATTACGTCCTGAGTAAACTTACACCCTCCGAAATGGAATTCCTGAAAGGCCGGATAAAAATAATAAAGGAAATGATAATGTCGTTCGGTACAATCGGGACAGAACTTACCATGACCAGATACAACAAGGAAGGAAAAAACCTTCCACCCGAAGATGACATCCGAAAGCAACATACGAATTGACAAATACCTCTGGGCAGTAAGGTTGTTCAAAACCAGATCATCAGCATCAGAGGCATGCAGGAAAGGGAGGGTACTGATCGGAGGAGTTCCTGTAAAACCCTCCCGGACAATCACCATGGGTGATATTATATCAGTTAAAAAGATGCCTGCAATCTTTACTTACCAGGTAATTTCTGCAATTGAGAAAAGAGTCTCAGCAAAGTTCGTTAGCAATCATATCGCAGATATAACACCAGAGGAGGAGAAGGCCAGACTTCTTCTGGCCAGGCAGCCCGCATCATTTGGCTACAGGGAGAAAGGAGCCGGAAGACCTACCAAAAAGGAGAGGAGAATTATTGACAACATGCTTGATAACCCGAATGGCATGTGATAGGTATAAATACCTATTTTTTACCCCAACTATAATAAAACACAATTTCCTCAGCAATATTCAAGGAGCTTTTTTCCTACCTTCCACCCTCTGTTTATGTTACACCAAAAAACCGGTAAAATATTAACCCCGTTTACTTAACCTTATACCCCAAATCCCAAATCTTAAATCTTAAATCGTTAATCCCAAATCTTAAATCGTTAATCTTCAATCGTTAATCTTCAATCGTTAATCGTTAATCTTCAATCCCAAATCTTAAATCGTTAATCGTTAATCGTTAATCTTCAATCGTTAATCCCAAAGCTGATGCTCGAAGAACTGAAAATGCTGGACACTGTGGACCTGCGGTTTTCGCAGGATGGGTTACTGATACTCAATATTACAATTGCCTTCATCATGTTTGGTGTGGCTCTGGGCATAAAGTTCAAACACTTTGCCAACGTTTTCAAAGACCCGCGGTCTGTAATAGTAGGCTTTCTTTCCCAGTTTCTCCTGCTTCCTGCTCTGACCTTTGCAATTGTGGTAGCATTCAGAAATTATCTTACCCCAACCGTTGGTCTCGGCATGATCCTGGTTGCATCATGCCCGGGAGGTAATATCTCAAATTTCATGTCATCTCTATCGAAAGGCAATGCTGCCCTTTCGGTTAGCCTGACAGCCATTGCAACTATCGGAGCCGTTGTTCTGACCCCTCTTAATTTTGCAATATGGGGAGGGTGGTTCACGAATATTTATCAGAGTGCTGATGCATCAGGTCTGGTAAGACCCCTCGAAATAGACCCTGTTGAAATGTTCAAGGCAGTGCTGATACTACTTGGCATTCCGCTGGTGCTCGGAATGTCTTTCAATAAGAAGTTCCCCTTAACTGCTGACAGGATTCTCAAACCGATGCAGATTCTGTCGATAATCCTGTTTCTGGGAATGGTATTTATTATGTTCCGGAACAACTATGACTTCTTCCTCAGATACATCAAGTTCATTCTCATAATCGTTCTTTTACACAATGGGCTGGCATTCCTCACGGGATACAGCATTGCTACCCTGACAAGACGCTCGAGATATGACAGGCGGGCGATTACAATTGAAACCGGTATTCAGAATTCCGGCCTTGGACTGGTTCTGCTTTTCAATCCGAAGATCTTTCCGGTCGATCTCGAACTGGGTGGTATGGCATTCATTACTGCCTGGTGGGGTATCTGGCACATTTTGTCAGGATTATCACTTGCAGGCACACTGTCGTTTATCCCCCTCAAAGAGAAGAAGGTCTAAATCATTATGAACTGAAATGGCACGACAAAACATAGAAGAATACTCATTTGGCTATTCAATACTGAAGTTCCTGGTAAGTTTCTGGCACAATTTTGTTTTTTACAGGAAAGTTATAGTTCTCGGTCGCAACAATATTGACCCGGATTCACACAATATTTTTGCACCGAACCACCAGAACGCCCTTATGGATGCTCTTGCAGTTCTGTGTACCTCAAAGGGGCAGCCGATATTTCTGGCACGATCAGATATATACAGAAAGAAAGCTATAGCCAAAATTCTCTATTATTTTAAAATGCTGCCGGTATACAGGATGAGAGACGGTATTGACAATCTTAAGCTTAACGATGAGGTTTTTCTCAAAACTGTCGATGTAATTAAACATAAGAACGGGCTGGTAATACTCCCCGAGGGCAATCATGGAGGACACAGGCGGCTGCGACAACTCAAGAAGGGGATCTGCAGAATCGCTTTCAGTGCTGAAGAGGTGAACGACTTCAACCTTAATATAAAAATAATTCCTGTCGGTCTTGAATTCACACACTACCGCAGATTCAGACAGGTTCTCACAGTTGTGTACGGTAAGCCTATAGAGGTATTACAATTTAAGGAGACTTATCTTGAGAACCAGCCAAAAGCACTTAATGACCTCCGTGACCATCTTTCGGAACGTATGAAAAAACTGATGGTCCACATAGACTCTGAAACCGATTACGAATCACTTGATGAACTGAGAACCATAGTCAACGGAAGATACAGTGACCGGGTGAAATTCCCCAAGATCTTCCGAGACAGGATGCTTATTGACACCCTGAACAGACTGAGTCAGGAAAAACCCGATCTTTACAGAACAATTTGTGATAAAGCTCTTTCGGTAAAGCAGAAGGCTCTGAAACTTAAAATAGGCTACAGGTACCTGGAAAAGAAAAGACACGGTCTCCTGAATCTGCTGATGGGTGCACTGCTTTTGCTGGCCACCCTTCCCCTGTTCATATACGGAATGGCATTCAACTATATATTCCTGGAAGTTCCCAAATTACCTCTTAAAAAGATTGCCGACCGTCAGTTTCACAGCTCTGTCAGGTTTGGAGTGTCACTGTTGCTGACATTTGTTGTTATGCCTCTCTATTTAATCGTTGCTTTTCTGCTACTTAAATCCTGGTGGGTGGCACTGGCCGTAGTCATTTCCATACCGTTTTCAGGATTACTGGCATGGAACTGGTCACTGCTCTTCTGGAGGATCGTCGAAGGATTCAGGATCAGAAGTTTCATTAGCACCAAAAACAGTATCTTTAAGGAGTTGAAAGAGGAATATACCGGACTGATGAGCGTAATCAGATCCCTCTAAGAATTTTAACAATGGATTTTAAAGGCAAGGTATTCTGGATCACCGGAGCATCATCGGGTATTGGCGAAGCGCTGGTTTATGAGTGCGTTAAAAGAGGAGCAACTGTAATAGCTTCATCAAATGAAACTGACGGACTGACCAGAGTCAGGGATATGGCAAAAACCTATGAAAATGAAATAATTACCATTCCTTTCGACCTTAGTGAAACTTCAGATATACAGGAAGTTGTGGATAGCGGTATTAAGAAAGCCGGACGAGTAGATTATCTGATCAATCTGGGTGGAGTAAGCCAGCGAGCGCCGGTAACGGAAACACCTCTATGGCTTGACAGGAAGATAATGGAAATAAATTACTTCGGCACCATTGCTCTTTCAAAGGCTGTACTTCCATATATGATACGTCAGAGGGCCGGTCATATACTGGTTACAAGCTCCATCTCCGGCAGGTTCGGTTTCCCCCTGAGATCAGCATACTCAGCCTCGAAGCAGGCCCTTCACGGATTCATAGAGACCCTTTACCTGGAGAATAAGAAGTTCAACATAAGAGGTTCGGCCATTATTCCGGGAAGGGTCAGAACCAGTATCTCAATCAATGCCCTCAACCACGAAGGCAAGCCCCATGGCAGAATGGATGAAGGTCAGGCTGGCGGGATGAAACCTGAAAAGGCTGCCCGAATCATTCTAAGAGGTATCAAAAAGAACAAAAGAGAGATACTTGTTGGACGAAGTGAGATGATAATGCTTTATCTTCGTAGATATTTACCCGCACTGTTTTTTCGGATCGCTTCAGGGATAAAACCAACTTAACTGTTTAAAGAATTATGAGTCAATATGTAATAAGTGGTATCCAGCAGATAGGTATCGGTGTCACAAACCTTGCAGTAGCATGGGAATGGTATAGGAATATCTTTGGAATGGACTGTAAGATATTCGAAGACAATTCTGAAGCAAAACTGATGCTGCCTTATACAGGAGGCAAACCACGCAGAAGACATGCAATACTTGCTCTCAACCTGCAGAGTGGAGGAGGATTTGAGATATGGCAGTACAAAGAGAGGGAGCCCAAAGATCCGCTTAAGGAGGTGCTGGCGGGCGATCTCGGAATCTTCGCCTGCAAGATCAAGACAAAAGATGTTGCTGCCACTACCGGCAAACTCCGTGAAAAGGGAGCTGAAATCCTTGCCGATGTTGTCAGTGACCCTGCCGGAAGAATTACCTCATACGTTCGCGATCCTTTCGGAAATATCTTCCAACTGGTAAAGGCACCTGACTGGTTCCTTAATGAAAAGAAAAATACGGGTGGTTCATACGGTGCCATCATTGGAGTCTCCGACATTGAAAAGGCCAAAGAGGTCTATTCAGATATTCTGGGATACAATAAGGTGATTTTTGATATTACAGGCAATTTCGACGATTACCGGTCAATTCCCGGCGGAGATTTAGTCTTCAGAAGAGTCTTGCTGAGGAGGTCGCTGCCCTTCTCAGGTGCATTCAGCAGAATATTTGGTGACAGCGAGATTGAGCTGATCTCAGTTTCAGGAAGAATCCCGGAAAAAATCTTTGAAGGTCGCTACTGGGGCGACAAGGGATTCATCCATCTCTGCTACGATATAAACGGCATGGAAGAACTCAATAAGAAATGCCGGGAAAAGGGTTTTCCGTTTACCGTCGATAGCAGGATAACTCATGAGGGCAACAGTTTTGATATGGGCGAGGCTGCCGGACACTTTGCATATATTGAAGATCCGGACGGAACCCTGATTGAGTTTGTGGAATCGCATAAAATACCAGTTATTAAAAGACTTGGATGGTACCTTGATCTGAGAAAAAGAGATCCGGGGAAGTCCCTCCCCGGATTTATACTCAAAGCCCTTAAATTCTCAAGGGTTAAATAAGTCTCAGGTAAAATATCTTTACAGGGTTGATGCCACCTGTTCTACTTCACGGAAAACCCTCATGAAGTTACCACCCCATATCTTTTCAATATCCTTTTTGGAGTAGCCGCGTCTTACCAGCTCTATGGTGATATTCTTCATCTCATCAACCGTACGCACACCCTCGATGCCTCCTCCTCCGTCAAAGTCGGTTCCGATACCCACATAGTCTATTCCGATGACCTGAACCACATGGTCAATATGGTCAACCGCATCACTGACTGTTGCCAGTTTGGCAAACTGACGGCGGGCAACATTCAACTCACTAATCATCTGTCTTCTCTGATCCTCGGTCAACTCTCCTATCTCCTCATATCTGGCTCGTATCTCAGCAACTTCTCCATCAAGTTCAGGATTGGGAGAAGATGGAACGAGATAGGAGCTGAGTATGCATATTTGTATCACACCACCATTCTCTTTAAGAGCCAGCAGCATCTCATCCGACAGGTTTCTTGGACTCTCACACAGAGCCCGTGCAGACGAATGAGAGGCAATTACGGGTGCTTTGCTTGTCTCGATTACATCAAAAAATGATGCATCAGAAATATGTGAGACATCAACAATGATACCCAACCGATTCATTTCGGCAACCACTTCTTCACCAAACTCCGACAAACCGCCATACTCAGGGCCATTACGATCGGTAGATGAATCACATATGTCATTATTACTTGAATGGCAGAGCGTTATATATCTCATACCCTTGCTATAGAACTCTTCAATTCTGGAAAGGTCCTTTGCAATCGGATAACCATTCTCCATTCCTATGAATATAGCCAGTTTCCCTTCCTTCTTAAGCCGGTAAGCATCATCGGGAGTCAGTGCTATTTCTGCCATATCGGGATATTTATTCACATTGGCGTGTACTGCCTCATACATATCTCCGGCACGTCTGTAGACATTGGCATATCCCTCTTCTGTTCTGGGGCCCTGACCCACATAAACTGCAAAAAATACTGCATTAAGTCCACCTGCCTTCATCCTGGGAAAATCAACACAGCCCTCATCGTTCCACTTGCCAATATCGAATCCCGGTCTATTGAACCTCAGAGGAGTATCGGTATGGGTATCGACAGTCAGAACAGCCTCATGAATTTTATCTGCATTTCTCAGAATCCTGCTCTCACTATCACCGCACGAAACTGATATTGTCAGTACAACAATGGAAATTAAAATTGCTCTCATAATTATTCGTTTTCGGATGGTACTAAAATAACTATTTGATCAGGTCATTGTCTAAAAAAATCAGGTATTATACAACACAATTTCAAAATAAAAGCCCCTGACCAGATAGTCAGGGGCAGCCATGAAAAGATAAAAAATTGCTTTTGGACAGTAAAAAGCTTCGTTTCAGAGCTTAACGACTCTGTATACATTTACGAATTTGCCTTTCTGCAGCCGCAGAAAATAGATACCTGAAGACAAATTCTGCAGATTTACTTCAAAGAAATATGTACCCGGGCCAATTATATCAGTCTCCACTACCTTACCCCGGAAGTCAAGGATGAACATTCTTATATCAGAATCAACAGGCTGTTCAAACTCAATTTTTACAAATTCACTGGCAGGATTAGGATAAACCTTAATAGAAACCGGATTCTCAATAAGCTCCTCGACCTTGGTAATAATAAGTTTCTGCTGAAAACCATGCGCAAGCGATATAGTTCCGTCAGGAGAGGTAAAGTTGGGAATTATCGTTTCACCTAAAGTCCAGCTGATTGAAATGCCAGTGGCGACATTATAGCCTCCGGCACTGGAGATAACATCCAGTTTTTGCTGTCCGAACGCTACGGTCACAGAAATGAAGATAACCGGAATAAACAAAAATCGTTTCATGTTGGACATTTTTCGTTTGAACTGCCTATACAATCGTAAAGGTAAGATAACTTTTACCAAAAATCAATCTAAAAATCACTAAAATAAGAATAAACAATAGCAAATATTGACCAACTAATGTTTTATGCTGATGAACAGAAGAAGAATTAACACAAATCCGAACAGGATAATAATAGAACCGGCTATCCTGTTAATCCATAGCAATGTACGCAATTTTATCCGATTCCTGAACCTACTGATCAACCACGACAGGGTAAACCACCACATCAGTGCACCTGCTATCACGCCCGGAACCATAAGCAATGCTCTGGCAGATACCGAACCAGTGTACGGCAGAGATAATCCGGAAAAAACACCCAGATAAACAAAAAGTGAAACCGGATTGGCAAATGCCAGTGGTAATACAGAAAGGTAATCACTTAAAAAACTATCAGGCTCCCTGCCGCGGTTCCGGTATTCTTTTACAGGATTTGACATGAATATTCTTACTCCGAAAAATAATACCACCACGCTGGCTATAACCTGTAAGCCGAAAATATTGTCCTTTATGAAATTGATCACTATTGTAAGGCCTAATGCCGCTATCAATGCAAAGAGGGCGTCAGCAGTTGCACCACCTGCGCCCGAGAGAAATCCTGAGACCCTTCCCTTTCTCAGGGTACGGTTTATGCATACCACAGCAACAGGACCAACCGGCATAGATATCGTGAATCCTGCAGCCATACCCTTCAATATCAGCGCTAATTCAGCTACCATTCTTTTTATTCTCTGACATGCAAATATAAGTATATATAGTATTATCCGACACCTGCCCAAACAACTCGCAAAACTCACAGCCGGAAACTTTGTTAACTTTGGGCCTGACTATTTTTCGATTTTATTAAATGAAACGTAAAAGAATTCTAACACTTATATTATTATCAACATTGGGAGGTGTGATATCAGGCCTGGCCTGGCTGCCATTTTTCACAGGTTTGTTTCTGTTCATATCATTTGTTCCCTTCTTCCTGATCACTGAGGAGCAGTTCCCTAAGAATAACAGGTTTGGCAACAGACTACCATTTCTGATAATGCTCCCCGGATTCCTGATCTTCAATATTACGGCGATTGCATGGATAAGAATAGCGGGTGTCCCTCTGCTTATAACAGCAATAATTGCAAACTCATTCATCATGACATTTACCTTTTGGCTTGCATTTATTATAAAACAAAAAGCCGGAAAGGTAACAGGAAATGCCTCTATAATAATATTCTGGCTGGCAATGGAATATGCCACCAATAATTTATCCCTGCTATCTCCCTGGCTGAACCTCGGGAACGGCCTCGCAGGGGAAACCTTCCTGCTGCAGTGGTATGAGTTTACGGGTGTTGCCGGCGGCACGTTATGGATTCTGCTTACCAACATGTTGCTGGCCAAAGCTATTGTGGTACTAAAACAAGAACATGTCACCAATCTCGTCCTGAAACTGTTTTTCCCTTTAATTCTCCTTATTGCAGTACCCCCGCTTCTCTCCCTCCTCCTGCTAAACCGGCAGGGAATTAACACCCGAAGAACGACGGAAGTGGTACTGATTCAGCCAAACCGTGATCCCTATACAGAGAAGTTCACTGTTCCGTTTGACCGGCAGCTTGAGGAACTGCTGTCGGAAGCCGCACAGGCAGTAACTGAAAACACAAAATGGATCATTACGCCTGAAACAACAATAGATGACCCTGTAAACCTTTCAGCAACAGACGCTGACCCCTATGTGGCAGCAATCAGGGAGTTCACTTCAGGAACCAATCCTCCGGCTTTTGTGCTGGGAGCCGTAACCTCTACCCCGGGCCCGCCGGTAAGACTCCATAATTCTGCCCTTTTGATAAGACCAGACGAACCGGTTACATATTACCATAAATCAAAACTGGTACCTGGTATTGAACGGACCATGGGGGGAACCTTTTCATTTCTTCAGAAGATTTTTCCGAATCTGGGAGGAACATCAGGTGGCTATCACGGACAAGCTACCCCGGCACTCCTTGTCAACAATGCCGACAGCACCGCCGCAACACCGGTAATCTGCTTCGAATCTGCTTTCGGGGAACATGTTGCCGGCTTTGTGAGGATGGGAGCAGATTTTATCATTGTAATTACCAATGACGGATGGTGGAAAGGTACATACGGCTATTACCAACATCTGACACTCAGCAGACTGAGGGCAATTGAAAACCGAAGAACCGTTGTCAGAGTCGCAAATACAGGTGTTTCCGCAATAATAGATACCAGAGGAAGGATAATAGCTGAAATACCCTGGTGGGAGAAAGGTACCTTAAACCAAACCATAGAAACATTTACAGACCTTACCTTCTATACCAGGCATGGAGACATTCTTGGCCGTACATCAGCCACGATGGCTCTCTTTATAATAATACTTCATCTGTTAGCTTTTCCACTAAGGGCCCTGAAACTATCATACCCTTCATCAAGCCATTCAATGTAGGCCCTTACGTCAAGGTTGTGCTGACGTGTTTCGTTAAGCTGATTACCTTCATGATCGGTTATCACATACAGAGGCAGCGCATTAGTCCGGAATCTGGAAATTTCAATATCTTCATTGATCCTGCCAATAGTTTTCTTCACCTTGCCGTCAACCTCTGAGGTTATCCACTCCGTTTCAGGTAACTGTGTGCGGTCATCAACGTACAGCGCCACTACCACAAAATTTTCACGCAGACGTCTCAGTACCTCAGCATCACCCCACACTTTTTCCGCCATCTCCTTGCAATTGCTGCAGGCATGCCCTGTAAAATACAGGAGCACAGGCAGACCAAGTTCTGATGCACACGATAAACCCTGACTATATTCGAAATATCCCCGCAAACCATGAGGCAACTCAAGAAAATCACCATATTTCGGAACCGCACAGTCACTGCCGGCAGCGAAGGATGATGTTGCAACCATTCCTGTGGTTCCGGCTGAAGTAAGTTGTGCCGAACCAATCATCCTCTCAATATTGAATGTCGACTTCTGCCGCGATGGAAGTAATCCCGAAAGACCTTTCAGTGGTGCTCCGAACATTCCGGGTATAAGATATACCACAAAAGTAAATACTGCAATCACGAGGAAAAGCCTGAAAACACCAACATGCTTGACTTCCGAGTCATGTGCAAACCTGATCTTGCCAAGAAGGTAAAAGCCCATCAGTGAGAACAATACTATCCATATTGCAATGAATATATCACGGTTAAGGATTCCTATCCTGTATATGTCGTCAATTGTAGAAATGAATTTAAGACTGAAAGCAAGCAGAACAAATCCCAGTACAACCTTGATTGAGTTAAGCCAACCTCCTGACTTAGGAACTTTCTCAAGTACTGAGGGGAACAATGCAAAGAGAGTAAAGGGGAGTGCAAATGCAAGTCCAAAACCAAACATTCCAATTGTCGGTCTCAAAACATCACCGGTAGCCGCTTCAACCAGCAGTGCTCCAACAATTGGCCCGGTACATGAGAATGAGACAAGTACAGTGGTAAGGGCAAGAAAAAATGCTGCTACAAGCCCGCCTTTGTCAACCCTCGAATCAGCTCTGCTGACCCACTTGTTCGGAAGCATTATCTCAAAGGCTCCGAAAAAGGAGATCGCAAAAATAAGGAATAGTGTGAAAAATATCAGATTGGGAATCCAGTGCGTACTCAGTGCATTTGCAAAACCGGCCCCTGCACTTGTAAGTGATACAATTATTCCAAGAGATGAGTAAATAAGAGTTATTGACAATCCGAAAATGATTGCACTTAAGACCGATTTTGACCTGCTCCCTGAACTGCGTGAAAAGAAGGCCACAGTCATGGGTATCATGGGAAAAACACATGGTGTAAGTACCCCAAGGAATCCCATCAGCAGCGAAAAAAGAAAAAACCCGACAATCCCTTTACCTGAACCACCTGCATCCGTAGCTGTGGGGGCTGCTATCTCTATTTCAAACTCCCTGTCCTGTGGCGGCGAACAACGATGATCGTCACAGGCCATGTAGGTTACATAACCCTTTACAACAAAATCTGGTGAATTACCCTTTATCCTCTGCCTGAATTCAACCTCATTACTGAACCACGAAATATCCATCTTGAACGCCTGATCAAATACATCCTCACGCTCACCTTTTTCGTAAACTTCTCCTATGAGGGAAAAATCTGAAGAGGGCTCAAAATGGACTGATGTAGGTATTGGCCCCCCCTCCGGCAGATTCATTGCATAGATATGGGATTTCTCCTCAATAATAGCCCTTAGAACTACCTCATATTCACCCTTATCCTTTTCCTCCCACGAGAACTCCCAGGATACCGGGTCATAGATCTGACCCACTAAAGGAAGTGAAAACAGAACCACAAGAAATGTAATAAGCTGCTTCTTCATAACAGATCACTTTGTTCAGTAGCAAAAATTTAATTCTGCCGGTTACTTTCAATTATCATTATAAGAACAGATTTATATGGCGTTCTGTTCAACCCAGATCGATTTCGTTCTCGTAACTGTCGAAAAAGTGGTATTCAAGCATATGATAGGATGGTATGGCAACTACTTTTAACCTGACCTTGTACCTTCCCCCCCACCTTGCAGATAGTGATATTATTCCCTGCTTCAGGTAAGCTGCCACAAACGGATGAATTTTCAGTACGATCTTCCTGGTCTTGACCTTTGCAACAATCTCTTCCAGCTTCTTCTCAACCTCGTCGGTAAAAAGAATAGTTGATCCTACTTCTCCCTTGCCCAGGCATACCGGACACTTTTCATCGGTAATAATATTCATCTCGGGTCTTACCCGCTGTCTGGTTATCTGTAGCAGGCCATACTTTGAAAGGGGAAGTATATTATGCTTCGTACGGTCTGATGCCATCACCTCTTTCATTCTGTCGAAAAGAAGCTGCCTGTGCTCTGCCGACTGCATATCAATGAAGTCAACAACAATGATACCCCCCATGTCACGAAGCCTCAGCTGACGGGCAATTTCGGTAGCAGCCTCAAGGTTTACCTGAAGTGCGGTGGACTCCTGGTCAGTGGCGCTGCGAGATCTGTTTCCACTGTTTACATCAATAACATGAAACGCCTCTGTATGCTCAATTATCAGATAGGCTCCGTGTTTTACCGATACTGTCCGCCCAAACAGAGCCTTTGTCTGCTTGGTAACCCCGAAATGGTCAAAAATAGGAAGCGACCCTTGATAATATTTAACTATCTTCTCTTTTTCAGGAGCAATATCCCTGATATACCTTCTGATCTCACCTGCAAATACCTCGTCATTGATCTGGATGCTGTTAAATGTAACATTCAGCATATCACGAATGAATGTCGTTGCCCGGTTAAGCTCACCAATCAGCAGCTTAGGAGTTTTAATATCTTTCCTTACGGAATAGAATGCAGATTCCCATCTCCTGACAAGTTCCCTCAGCTCAGCATCAAGCGAGGCAACTTTCTTACCTTCAGCGACAGTCCTGACGATTACACCGTAGTTCCTTGGCTTGATACTCTGTATCAATGTCTTCAACCGGTTCCTTTCATCCTGGCTCTCTATCTTTGACGACACCGAGACCTTGTCAGAAAAGGGTATCAGCACAAGATTCCTGCCTGCAATTGATATCTCCGACGAGAGCCTGGGCCCCTTCGTGGAAATAGGCTCTTTAGTTACCTGTACGATAACAGTTTGACCCGTCGTAAGAACATCCTGAATCTTTCCGTCCTTGTCAATGTCAGGTTCAAGCTTCAGTTTATGAACAGGAGGTATCCTTCCCCGTTTCTGAACTGCAGAGAGATAATATCTCTGAAGTGACCGCAACTGAGCACCAAGATCAAGGTAGTGCAGAAACGCGTCACGTTCATATCCGACGTTGATAAATGCTGCATTCAGCCCGGGCATTATCTTCTTTACCTTCCCGAGAAAAATATCACCTACAGAAAACTGAATCGTCCGCTTTTCCTTGTTTAATTCAATTAACTGCTTTTCCTCGAGTAATGCTATGGTAACCTCATTCTCATTTACATCTATGATAAGATCCTTACTCACACCCGAATATATTTCTTTATAATTAAGCTCTAGAATACAACAAACCTAAAGACTTGAATGTCTTTAGGTTTAATGTTGTAGTGTATTGACCACATCTGCGCTTATTTCTTCTTCTTGTGTCTGTTCTTCCGAAGCCTCTTCTTACGCTTATGGGTGGCCATCTTGTGTCTTTTCCTCTTTTTTCCGCTTGGCATAACCTCTACTTCTTAACTTTATCCTTAACCTTGTTGATAAATGTTTTTGCCGGTTTGAATGCCGGAATATTGTGTGCAGGAATAATTATAGTTGTGTTCTTGGAAATATTCCTGGCTGTTTTCTTTGCCCTCTTCTTAACAATAAAGCTTCCGAAGCCTCTCAGGTATACATTGTTACCCGAAATCATGGCGTCTTTTACAGTCTCCATAAAGGCTTCTACAGTTTTCTGAACCGCAACCTTTTCAATACCAGTGTTTTTGGCAATTTCATTAACGATGTCTGCTTTAGTCATTTTGTGATAATTTTAAAAATTTTACATTATATCGTACTCATAGTTTTCAACTGTGCAAATATAAAATAATATTTGATCATAACGTTAACGTTATCACTTTTTTATTTTTTTATACCACTATTATTTCACTGCAAAACAATGATATAGAAACCCAGTCGTAAGACAGGCCTCAGATACAGCAAATTACTGCCTAATCTATTCATTTGTTTATAAGCAACTTACAACACAAGCATAATACAGTTGTCGTAAAGGTATTTTTATTTACCTTTACACTCTCTGTTATCAAACACAATTTAAACCTAATTATATGTCTGTCAATAAAGTAATTCTTGTTGGAAATGTGGGGAAGGACCCCGATGTAAGATATTTGGAAAAAGGAGTTGCAATAGCAAGATTTCCCCTTGCAACCAGTGAGACATACAAAAGCAGGGACGGCGAACGGGTGACCGCAACAGAATGGCATAACATAGTTCTCTGGCGGGGACTGGCTGAAATTGCAGAGAAATATGTCAAAAAGGGAAGCCAGCTTTACATCGAAGGTAAAGTAAGGACAAGATCATACGACGACAAGGATGGCAACAAGAAGTACATGACCGAAATAGTTGCCGATCAGATGCAGATGCTCGGTAAAAAATCAGATTCCCAGAACGATGATACGGAGGACAGACAGTCAGGTGCGGCATCCTCATCGTCACGGGAGGAACAGCCTGATGGTGCATCCAACAGGAAGGGATCAGACTCGGGATACAACAGTGACGTTTCATCTTCAGGAGAAATCTCCGATGACACTTTTGATACAGCAGGGGCTTCAGGTGATGATGACCTTCCTTTCTAGTTCACTAACAAAAATTCTGGGAATTGGAAACTGATGATCCTCTTTCTGCGATAATCCTAACAGCCGGCATATTCTCAAACCTGCCTGACCTTAAAATAATCATAGGTTTGGCAATATTGATTCTGCTGCTGATATTGTCAGCCCTGATGTCTGGCTCAGAGGTAGCTTTCTTCTCTCTGGCTCCATCAGATATTGAAAAACTGAAGACCTCAAAATCAAAGAAGGCAGCCGCTGTTCTCAACCTGCATTCCTCACCTGAAAAGCTACTGAGCACCATACTGGTAGCAAATAATTTCATTAACGTATCAATAATAATCCTTGCTGCATTTATCAGCAGTACACTGTTTGACTTTTCTGCAAATCCGGTTGCAGGGTTTATTATTGAAGTGGTTGTGATCACCTTTTTCCTGCTGCTCTTTGGAGAGATACTGCCTAAGGTTTATGCTACTCATAACTCTCTGGGATTTGCAATATATATGGCCGCCTGGTTGAAAATTGCATATGTTATTTTTAAACCGGTTGCATCAACTTTAATAATCTCTACCGCCTTCCTCAAGCGCAGATCAATGTCGCGACAGAAAGGAATCAGCATGAACGACCTGTCGGATGCGCTCAACCTGCCTTCGGTTGAAGCCGGCGAAGATGAAAAGATACTTAAGGGGATTGTCAAATTTGGAAATATCAACGTCAGCGAAATAATGACCCCCCGCATAGATGTGATGACCCTGAATATCAAATCCGACTTCCGCGAGATACTGCCAATGATTTTCGAATCGGGCTTCTCCAGGATACCGGTCTATTCAGAGACCTTCGACAACGTCAATGGCATACTCTATGTGAAAGATATTCTGCCTCATACCGACAAACCAGCCAGCTTCAGGTGGCAGTCTGTTATACGCCCTCCCTATTTCGTCCCTGAGACAAAAAGGATCAATGAACTTTTGAAGGAGTTCCAGCTCAAAAAAATACATATGGCTGTAGTAATAGACGAGTATGGCGGAACCAGGGGCATTATTACACTTGAGGACATCCTGGAAGAAATTGTGGGAGAGATCACCGACGAAACCGATGAGGATGAAATAACATACCGTAAAGACGCTGATAACACTTACCTCTTCCTCGGAAAAACGCTGCTTAATGATTTCTGCAAGATACTTGAAATAGAGGGCGACCCTTTTGAAGATGTAAGAGGTGACTCAGAGACACTGGCTGGTCTTTTACTTGAGCTTACCGGAGAAATCCCCGGCAAAGACCATACCGTAAGCTACGGAAACTTCCTCTTCAAAATAACATCGGCCGACAGAAGAAGAATTAAGGAGATTAAGGTAACTCTGCTCGATGAAAAGAATATTTGAACCTCTCATAGCAGTTATTATAATAACATTGATATGCGCCGGATGCAGAGAAAGGCTGCAGCCACGACCCAGAGGATACTTCCGTATCGATCTGCCGGAGAAGGAATACCTCGTTTATGATACAGCCTGCCCCTTCATCTTTGAATACCCGAATTACGGAGAACTTACTGAAAGTGATGACCCCGAAGCCGAGCCATGCTGGTTCAATATTGAGTTTAAAAATTACAGGGCAAAGATACACATCAGCTATAAGGCTGTTGCAGGTAATCTTCCCTCACTGCTCGAAGACACCTATACCCTTGCCTATAACCACACAATCAAAGCCGACGCAATACGTGAGACGCCTTTTGTGAACGAAGAGGAGAATGTATACGGACTGCTTTACGATATAAGGGGAAACACCGCAACAGCCGTTCAGTTCTACCTCACTGACAGCGCAAGTCACTTCCTCAGGGGGTCTCTCTATTTTTTCGCTTCTCCTAATGAAGATTCACTATCACCGGTCATAAGTTTCTTCAGAGAAGATATAATCCATCTGATCGAAACAACCAGATGGAATGAGTCTTATAAAACCGCTTCAAGATGAGTTGCATCTCCAAGCACTTTTTAAGTACCGACACCATACTTGGTGTATGGAAGATCGAAGAGGATCTTAAAACCCTGCTTGAGCTTGTGCAACTCTCACCCGAAGACAAAAAGAAGTTCAAAACATTTCGCAGCAACTCCCGTAAAACTGAATTTTTGAGCGTTAGGGCACTTCTGGCAGAATTACTGGGTCCCGAAGCCAGAATAGCTTATAACAAGAACAATAAACCATTCCTGAAAGACGGCTCCCACTTCATCAGCATATCGCATTCTCACGGTCTCACATCGATAATTCTGAGCAGAACCGAAAAGGTTGGTATTGACCTTGAATATATGAGTGCAAACATTACAGCCTTCGCATTCAAGTTCCTGAACAGAAAGGAGAAGGTAGTCAGAGACCGTGAAAAGAAGAGATACCACCTCTATATTCACTGGTGCGCGAAAGAGGCGCTTTACAAAATATGCGACAAGGAGGGTATCAATATCCGAAAAGACATCACGGTAGAGCCGTTCGAACTTCAAGACTCGGGTGAGATTCGCGGAAAAGTAAGAACCGACAGGATTGATGAGGCATTCGACCTCTGGTACACCAGGTACGAAAACTATGCTCTGGTATGGACGAAAAAAAGTTACGAAGATGATGATATCGAGAAACAGAAAGAGTTTAGCCCTACTGCTGGATCCAGACAAAACCTGCGGAAAAAAGCTTGACACTGTTATTGGCGCAGCTGTATCGGCAGGGGTCGATCTCATCATGGCCGGTGGCAGCCTGACATTCAGGCCCATTGAAATGCTTATCGACGACATCAAAACCAGGTGTGAAATACCGGTGGCCCTTTTCCCGGGCAATCTGCTTCAACTGACCGACAAAGCAGATTATATTTTCCTTCTTTCGCTTATATCAGGCAGGAACCCTGAATTGCTTATCGGAAATCATGTAATTGCAGCCCCCTTCCTGAGCAATATAAGACATAAGGTTATACCGGTCGGTTATATTCTTATCGGGATCGGTTCTGAAACCTCGGTGACCTACATGAGCCAGACCGAACCAATACCTGCCTCCAAACCGGAAATAACCGTGGCAACGGCAATCGCCGGAGAACTTCTGGGAATGAAACTAATATATCTCGAAGCCGGAAGCGGAGCAAAAACAGCTGTATCACCGGCAACCATCTCCGATGTAAGACGCAGTACCAACCTTCCTCTGATAACAGGTGGAGGCCTCAGATCGGTAGAGGCCATAAGCAAAGCATATAATGCAGGTGCCGATATGGTGGTTGTCGGGAATGGGGTCGAAGATAACCCCGGTTTGCTGATCGAGGCATGCCTGACACGAAACAGTTTCAATGCTGATTGAAAATCGAAAAGGGCCGCTGCAAAACGCCGCGACCCTAATACCATGCTAATTCTATTATTATATTATCCGCACTTCAGAACGGTCTCAATCTGATACCTGGCTGACTCGGCAAACTCACCGTGAAGAGCCTTCTTGTAAGACTCACATGCTTTGCTGTTGTTACCAAGTGACTCATATGACTTACCAAGGTTAAAGTAGTACTTGGCCTTATCAGCAGCTGAACCTTCATCAATATCGGCAGCCTCAATAAGGGCCTCAATGGCATCTCCCCACTTGTTCATCGACATACGGGCGAGTCCGAGCTGATAATATACAATCGGATTGTTATCCATGCCAAACCTTATGGCATTCTGAAGATTGATCTCAGTCTCGGCAAACTGCTTGGCCTGCATCGATTTCTGTGCTGAATTAAAATAGAAAGCCGTTATAACTTTCCTTATATCCTCAACCGTTGCAAGGTCAGCAGGCCGCGGATTGGAATTCATGCCACCCATGGCTGCCTCAACCATCTCCTCCTCCATCTCTCTTTCGTTATATACCAGAACCTTGCCGAGATAAGCCTTAACACTCCTTTCGTCATATTCAATTGCAGAATTATAATTGCTTATGGCATCTTCAAATTTCTTCTCCTTCATTGCAGTATTGCCAAGCGACAGATAGATGGCTGCCACTGTAGGCTTCGCATTCTGTGCATATATAGGAGTGTTGTATTTCTCTGATGCTGTAATGCAATTTTTAAGCTGAGCAAGCCCGCCAGTCAGATCGCCCTTCTGTACCAGTGACCTGGCCCAGTCAAAATAAAGCTTTGGTATTTGTGACATAGCATTAGCTTTCAAGCCATTAGCCTCCTCGTCTCCAACCTCATCAGCATACTTAATGGCCTGCTCAAATGACTTGATTGCCACTTCCGGATTGGTAGCGGCAAATTGTACACCCAGGTTGTATGCGTCAGCAACCTCTTTCATGGTTACCTGAGCCGAAGCACTAAGTGTGAGTAACATAACCACAACTGCGGCAGTGTACTTCCTGTAAGATCCGTTAAAAATTCGCATATAATTCAGATTTTAGTTATTAACACGATTTGCAAATATATAAAAATGTCGTTAATCCAAACTTTTATAATTCGTTGTGAACCTATTTCATCCCATTTAGTCAAAAACCATACCAATTAACGCAAAAGGTCCGGGAGCGGATCTCCCGTACATGCATTAGGAAGTGGTATTCTCATTATTGATGAAAGCGTAGCCGCTATATCGGTCATGCTGACCCTCCTGTTTATCGTCGCCCTGTTTACGCTCCATCCATACCATATCAATGGCACATGCGAATCATAATCCCATGGTGAATTATGGTTGGTTACAAAATCACCCCGATCAACCCAACCCGGCTGCAGTATAAGAATCACATCACCCGACCTGAGAGGAGAATAATTATTGCTGATCCTCCTGAGGTGTCCGTTCGCAAAATTGTCATTCTCGAAAGCATAATAGGGATAGGCAGCTGCAATACCCGAAAACTGTATCATAAACCTGGCTACCCGGTTCTGTATCTCTTCAAGAGGTATCCGGGCATCCTCGATAAGATTCCGGTTGAGAAATATCTGTCTTTCATGATACCCTCTTACCCAGTCACCCTGTCCGTAGATTGCATTCATATAGCTACGAAGCAGGGTAATAGCCTGGTTTTGAGTAAAATATCCTGACGGAATTCTGTTCGACTCAAGTACCGATGGAACCTCGCAAACACCATGAGCCGCAGTGAAATAGACGAGAATGTTCCTCTTTCCGATATGCTCATGCAGGTAAGCCAGCAGCCTCTCCACCTCAGCATCGAGCCTGTATAGCGCATCAAGAGCCTCAACGGAAGAGGGCCCGAACCTGTGTCCGATATAGTCATTTGCCGAATAGGCTATTGAAAGAAAATCGGTATGGTCATCTCTGCCAAGCAGCTCCTCCTCTATCAGCTTCAGGGCAAGATCGGTGGTCATACTGTTGCTGAATGGCGTCTCCTTCAAAAGAGTATACTCCCTCCTCTTGATCAGCCCTCCTGTCATACTCATTTTATTGAGGTCATACGGGAACACAAACCTGCCGTTGAAGCCCGCTTCGTGGGCCGACGAATCGGGAAGAGAAAATGAGTAGTATGACTCACCCCTGAACCTGTCCCATGTTCCTGAGAGATAACTGTCTGCAGGCCTGAGGGCATTAACATCATTCAACCAGGAAGGCAACTCCTTAATATAATAGGTACTTGACATCCATGAACCGGTTCTGTCGTCAAACCAGAATGCTCCGTCAGCAGCGTGTCCGGCTCCGAGTATTGCTGTGTAATCCTTAAAACCTATTCCATAAACTTTTGATTTGCCATTGTCCGATAGTTTCAGCTCATCAGAAAAAGTCGATGCCTGCAGGCTTACAGCCGAATGAAGTCCGCTCTCAAAGCTGCCCCCGGTAGGATTTACCGAGAGATCCTTGGTGCAATAGATAAGCTCATTCCTGAGTGGTTCAAACCAGTTGTCTGACGGTATTCCGTGAAATGCAGGCTCGGTTCCCGTACTAATTGTGGCAAACCCTGGAGCACCCTGCGTGAGAAGATGTCCGAAAGATGCGTTCCTGTACATGGTTCCCTCATTCATCAGCCTCCTTATACCGTTCCCGGTGAAGTTATCCCTCGCCCTTTCCAGCTGATCAAACCGGAGCTGTTCAACCACAATACCAATTATAAGCTTAGGCCTCTCCGGCGGAATATATGCCCCCTGCGAACTTGCATTTAAAAATGGCAGCATCGACAGAGCTGCCGCAAGTATTATCACTCTCCTCTTCACCCCCTTGACATCATTTAAGTTGAGTGCAAAAATATTCCTTTTCAGTAGTTATCCAAGCAACAGGAAATATTTTACAACAGCTACCTTATAATAATAGCCCTGCTCTGAAGGTATGCACCTGATGTCATATGTTTTGCCCTGATTATATATACTCCCGGAGAGAGATCGGGCCGGTTAAAGCTGACAGGCGCGCCGGTATTGTACTGAATGGTCGCGGTACTTATATGTTTACCTGATGATGAGATGATGTCAACAACCACTTCGCCTTCGTAACCCTCCGGAAGAACCATTTTGAATATTCCTTTTGAAGGATTTGGGATTAAAAGCATATTATCAGGCCTGAGAGTATCTTCATCGTTCAATAGCGGCTCGAGTGCAATATCAAGCCAGGTCGTTGCCCCCCCGGAAACCTGTAATTCTGTGACAAGGGTATCCCTGAAGCCGGGTGATGAAAAGCGGAGTTGCCACGTTCCGGCAGACAACAGCCTCTGATAATGTCCTGTAGCAGGTGAAGAATAGACCTGCGAACTGTCTGTATCGTGCTCCTGAACAGATATGCGGGCCTCTAAAGGTTCACCATTTCCGGCATTGGTAACCCTGCCCCTCACACCATGAATCGCAAATGCAAGATAGTTTAGAAGCGATCTGTAGTTGTACTGCCAGAGAGATTCGAGCTGATCAGCAGGAGTGCGCTTTATGTCATGAATCTCAATGGTTACCTCCCTGCCCTGCAATTCCCAGGTAACGAAATCCTGCCTGCCCCCGTAAATGACATACCATACCGAACCTCTTACTATCCCATTACTGTAATCAGTAAGATACCCCGCCGGAGCATAACTGTGTACCGTATCGGCATAGGCCCTGCTCAATGTCACAAACCAATCGTTATCAGCATGCATCCTGCTCCACCTGTCCCACGGATAGTTGACCACCTCGGCTCCCGAATGAAAATTAGCCGACAAAACAAACCTGCGCTGCCTCATAAAGGCAATCATGTCAATATTCTCCTTCTCCTGAACCACGCCCGGCTGCATCGGGTCAGGAAAATTTCTGTTCAGATCACGGCCGTTTGCATTTCCTCTGGTAGGATTGTCACTCACTGCGTCACCGGTTCGGTATGTTCCATCAGGATTCGCCAGGGGGTTTATGTATATCTGCAGATTGTCAACCAGGTACCTGGCATAACTATCTGTGGCATAATTGGTCAGCAGGTAGTCTGCAAGTCTGAGCATCAGTACGAACCCGGCAAGTTCATCACCATGAATGTTGGAAGAGTAGAATACCTCAGGTTCGTCAGCCTCATCAAGATGAACATTGTCTGATATCTTGAGTACCATAACCAGCTTGCCATAAATACTCGTGCCTATGGTGTCAAGCCTGCAGATAGCAGGATAATCGGCAGCGAATTTTCTCATGACAGAATCGTACTGGGTGTATGTGGGATAACTCTGCCACTCAAGGGCTTTCATCAGATCAGGGGCGGTTATCACACCCTTTGCCTCTTCAGGCTCAATCAGTTTGTAAGGTATTCCTGATTCAAGGAATGCATCTGCCGTCGCATTGCTTATTATCAGATGGAGGCTACCCTCCCTGTATCTGTCTATCGATACAATTCGTCCGAGCTCCGACGCCTTATCGCTGCCCTCATACTTAACAGTTACCTCCGCCTGTCCGTAAGCCACGATATATTCCCGCAACCTGATGGAATCACCAGGCTGCTGACCGGCAGCATTGCTGCAGACAGACACAATGATAACAGCTATCAGGAGAAGTCTCCTCATCTGATGGTTTATACGTTGAACCTTATATGCAGAATGTCGCCGTCTTCAACGATATAGCTCTTTCCTTCAATAAAAAACCTGCCAGCATCACGACAGGCATGCTCAGAACCGAGCCTGATAAAATCGTCATATTTCATTACCTCGGACCTTATAAAGCCGCGTTCAAGGTCTGAGTGAATAACCCCGGCGGCCTTGGGAGCCGTCATTCCTTCAATTATTGTCCATGCCCTGATCTCTTTAGGCCCCACGGTAAAAAAGGTCCTTAACTTAAGCAGACTATAGGCTGAATGGACAAGCCTGTTGACTCCTGGCTCATCAAGGCCTGCATCACGAAGGAACTCAAGCCGGTCTTCACGATCGAGAAGATCGGCAATCTCGGCTTCTAGGGTTCCGGCTATGATCATTACACCGGCATCACGGCCGGTCAGGAACTCTGTCACCCTTTTGGAATGATTGTTACCGGTCACCGCTGACTGCTGGTCAACATTGCACACAAAAAGCACAGGCTTCATGGTAAGCAGAAACAGGTCTTCAATGTATTTACGGTCTCCTTCCTTGATTTTCAGGTCACGGGCATTACCGAAATTCTCAAAATGCTGCTTGCAGACAGCAAGAACCTCAAGTCCGCGCCTGGCATCCTTGTCACCCGTTTTAGCGGCTCTCTCAAGCCTTGCTATCTTCTTTTCCACCGACTCGAGGTCTTTTACCTGTAATTCGAGATCAACAGTTTCAATGTCCCTTACCGGATCAACTGATCCACTACCATGAGGAATATTTTCATCCTCAAAGCATCTCAGAACATGTATTAGTGCATCAGTGTTCCGTATTTCGGAAAGAAAACGGTTGCCCTCACCCTTTCCCGAACCTCCTGTCAGTCCGGGAATATCAACTATCTCAAATGTGGTATGTACAACCTTCTCGGTAGGTTGAAGCTTCTCCAGCTCATACAGACGCTGGTCAGGGACCTGGATCATTCCCAGGTTCGGGCGTGCAGCACCAAAAGTATTGGTCTCTGCCCGCGTATTTGATATGCAGTTGAAAATCGTTGTTTTTCCACAATTTACCAATCCAATTATGCCGCACTGTAAAGCCATGTCTCCTCCTGAAAAATCTGTGCAAATTTATTAAAATTACTTAATTTTAGCCCGGCCCGCAAGATCAGATTTTATTGAAGCCCACACCAGACGATACTGAAATACTGAATATCCTGAGTTCTGATGCAGAAAAAGGGTTCAGGCTGCTTGTTGAAAAGTACAGTAACAGGCTTTACTGGCATATCAGGAGACTGGTAATTACCCATGAGGATGCAGACGATGCCCTTCAAAACACATTTGTAAACTGCTGGAGAAACCTGGCAGGGTTCCGGAATGAGAGCTCATTATACACATGGCTCTATACAATAGCTACCAATGAGGCGTTGATGATAATCAGAAAGCGTAACCGTTTGTCAGAGAACCCTATTGAAACAGTTAGTGATCTGTTGACGCACTCAATGGAAGGGGATACCTGGTTCGACGGAGATGAAGCTGAAGAAATACTGCAGAATGCTATACTTTCACTGCCTGAAAAACAGCGTTTAGTATTCCTGATGAGATATTATGATGAAATGAGCTACGAAGAGATGAGCAGGATAACCGGAACATCAACAGGGGCACTGAAGGCTTCGTACCATCATGCAGTAAAAAAGATTGAAAAAATAATAACAGGCTGATTAAACCATTGACCTTAACAAACATCTCAGAAGTTGATGAAGAGCTTAAAGACAGATAGAAAAAAGAATCCATTCAGAGTGCCCGATAACTACTTTGAGGAGCTTAACGACAGAATAATGCTCAACACAGCAGAAAAACCTGCCGCAGCCAAATCAAAGGGACGGGCTCTTGCTATGATCCGTCCATGGCTCTCTCTAGCTGCAGTAATCGCAGGTGTGGCGGTCCTTACAGTGGCTGTGCTCCATCTTACAGGAAGAGGCGACAACTATAATACTGCAAATAACACAGCCATGGCAGAGATACCACAATTCCTTCTCGATGGTATTGATATGTATATTTTAGAGCTCAATATGGAGAGTGAAACAGAAAATAACGAACCTGGAGGTGGCGATCAGCATGACGATATAATAGAATATTTGATGCTCAGCGAAATAGATTTTACAGTACTGTACGAACA
>JAWOIF010000194.1:0-3491 GCA_046484805.1 Bacteroidales bacterium | reverse complement strand
GATGATCCTCCGATCTGACGGTTATATGCAAGGTCAAAAATGATCTCTTTTGAATCCTTCTCGTTTGTATTACTGTAAGTAACCAGTACATCAGGGTCGAGCTCGAAGTTTCCGGTCTCACCGTTCAGCACCTTATCGGTTGCAGCTATGCATTTATCCCACATAGGAGTACCTGTCCATGATTCAGCATTAAGATACAGATGCGACAGCATTGCATATCCGGCTGCTTTTGAAACCCTGCCGGCTAATGCAACAGTTTTGGCAGGAAGATTATCAACATTCTCAAGCAATTCTCTCTCAACGAATGCAAATACTTCTTCAACTGGTAATGTTTCCGGACTTAATGGTTCTCCTACGGTTGTTACCACCGGAATATTACCGAATATTTCCATCAGGGTCAGGTAATGCCATGCTCGTAAAACTTTTGTTTCGGCAATAAATGCATTCTTCTCCTGCTCTGAGATCCCTATAGCTTTAAAATCTATGCTTTCGAAATCTTTTAAGGTATTATTGGTAAATCCCATTCCCCAGAACATCAGTCTCCAGGCATTCCAAGGGGTATTATGAAGATTATCCCAGGTATGGCGGTGAAGGTGGATCCATTTTCCCTGATCATAACCATGACGGCCCTTCTGTGGCCATGCCATCTGGTCGGCCGAAAGTTCCTGAATGTGCCAGTAACCTTCCTGTTGTCCGGGAAATCCAGCCCATGCGCGGGCATGTGTGTAAGGTCTCAAAACAGCTGTTGTAACCTCAGTTTTGTTATTATAGAAATTGCTCGATGCTATATCGCTATATACCGTCTCTGAAAGATCTGTACAGGCGTTTATGCTGAACAGAACCAGTACGGCAATGCTGATAAGAGTTCTTTTTATTATTTTCATAGGTAATGATATTTTTAGAATCCAACATTAAGTCCGAAGATAAACATACGGGTTCTTGGGTAAAAACCCCTGGCATCAACACCAGGCTCAAGACCAGTATCTCTAACTTCCGGATCAAGTCCGCTATAATTTGTGAATGTTGCCAGATTCCTGCCCGAGGCATAAACCCTGAGGCTGCTGATATTGGCAAGCGAACCTACATTCACTGTATAACCAAGGGTAAGGTTGTCAAGTTTCACAAAATCACCCTTCTCCAGATAATAATCTGAATACTGGGGATCATCATTCAACTGGTTATTTTCATTAACCGAACTGGAAAGAAGATTACTTGGCAACCATTTTTTGTTCCCAAAATACATATTCTGCAGGTTCAGTATGTCATAGCCGAATTTACCTCTCAGTAATACGGTGAAGTCAAAATCGCCATAGGTAATGGTGTTTGTCCATGACATGAAAGCCTTGGGAGTTCCGTTTCCGATATAAGTAAGATCGGCATCTGTAATCTCGTCTACGGTAACAGCTGTATCATCTGCTTTATAGAATAACCATTTACCTTCGTCGTTGAATCCGGCAAACCTCTTTCCATAAAATCCTCCTGTGGCTCCGCCCTCTTCGGTGCGAAATGCAGGTCCGAGTGCTCCGGGAGATGGAAGCCAGTAAAATTCCCTGTATGAAGACTTATATACATCGTCCGACAGTTTTGTTAGTTCATTGGTCTGATGAGTAAAGGTAGCCTGGGTCCTCCAGCTGAAATTACTTGTCTGAACAGGCAGGGCATTCACATATAACTCAACGCCGGTATTGGTAATTGTTCCGACATTTGTAAAGATGTTATTAAGAACAAATGGAGGCAGCTGTGTATTGTACCATTCCAGAAGATCCTCAGTGCGTCGCTGATAAACGTCTACAGAACCGCTTAACCTGTTTTGCAGAAGAGAGTAATCAATCCCGATATTGGTTTCGATTTTTTTCTCCCACCTGAGGTTTGGCTCCGGATTTCTCGAAGGTCCGAAAGTCTGGTACCAAACACCATCGATTGGATAAGTTCCACCGGTGCCAAGGGTAACGAGCGACTGATAATTGCCAATACCTTCCTGGTTTCCTGTTACCCCGTAGCCAACCCTTAATTTCAGTTCATTAAGTACATCTATGTCCTGCATAAAAGATTCCCTGTGAATATTCCATCCGAGAGAAACTGCAGGAAAATTACCCCATTTGTTATTGTTTCCGAACTTTGATGAACCTTCGCGGCGCAACATAAAAGAGGCAAGATATTTACCGTCATAGGCATAGTTGGCACGTCCGAAAAATGCAATTAAAGTGCTGCCATTTTTTGTACTTCCCATTCCGGCCTGACCTGTACGAAGATATGTTCCGTTCCCCATATTATTGTAACGGAAGGCATCGGTAAGAAAACCTGCATTCCACATGTTCATATTTTCATACTCAAAGTCCTGGTAGCTGTAACCTGCAATTGCATTGATCACATGTCTTCCGGCAATGGCAGTTGTGTAATCAAGTGTCGTCTCAAGTGTACGGTCAGTCCATTCTTCCTGACGTTTCTCTGCACGGGCTCCGCCAGCAAAACTATCCATGGAGCTTTTGGAGTCTCTTGTCCTGTACTGACTATTAATATTGTCGCTCTTCTGCATTGCAACAAGAACTGAGGCATTCAAACCATCAAGAATCCTGTATGTTGCCTTGGCGTCTCCCATCCAGTTTCTTCCTGAAGTCACATTTTCTTCCTGGGCAAGTCTTGCAACCGGGTTATATGAGTTATATGAATTGTCTTCAAGAAAGCTACCATCTTCATTATAAATAGGCTCGGTGGGATTTCTCTGGACAGACTGCTCGAAATCATTATTATTGAGCATGTTATTCCTTTCGCTGAAATTGGTTTGCATATTCATATTAACCCTGAGCCTGTCGCCAAACCCCCTGTGGTTAATATTAAACCTGCCACCATACTGCTGGCGGTCGCTCGAAAGGGCAATAGGAACATCATCTCTGAAATAAACAGAAGCCCTGTAATTTGTATTTGCTGTACCGCCCGACATCGAAAGGTTATGGTTATGGCTGATATTGTTTTCATTCAGTAACTGACTGTACCAGTCAATATCTCCGCCATAGTCGGTCATCAGTCCGCTATACTGATTATCAGGATCCGTCATAAGCGCCCTGTATTCAGCTGCATTAAGATTATCGGGCCTCTGGGCCACGACTTCACGCTGCATGTAAGTTGAATATTCAAATTTCGGATCTCCGGCAGTGCCTTTTTTGGTTGTTATCAGGATAACACCGTTTGAACCTCTTGTGCCATAAATAGCAGCAGCAGAACCATCTTTCAGTATATCAAATGACTCAATATCTGAAGCCTGCAAAAGATCAAGGCTTCCACCTGGAACACCGTCGATAACGATCAACGGACTGGTACCTGCTCTTAAGGAAGTAGCTCCCCTGATCTGAATATCTGTACCTGCACGTGGGTCATTACCCTGTGAGCGGGTGATATTAAGTCCGGCTACACGACCCTGAACCAGTTCCAGCACGTTCTGTGTACCGGTTGCAACGAAATCATCTGAACCAACGGTAGCGATTGAAGATGTT
>JAWOIF010000135.1:0-3245 GCA_046484805.1 Bacteroidales bacterium | reverse complement strand
AGACCATGGCTTCAGAGGCGGCAGTAATGGGGGTGCCCTCATTGAGGTGCAATAGTTTTGCCGGCCTCCTCTCTTCGCTTGAGGAGGAAGAGAAAAAGTACGGCCTTACCTATGCATTCAATCCTGCTGATTTTGAGAAGATGATGGAGAAACTTAAGGATCTCCTGGACAATCCTGGCCTGAGGTCTGAGTGGCAGGCAAAACGAATGGCCATGCTTGCCGATAAGATCGATGTAACCTCATTCCTGGTTTGGCTGACGGAGGGCTTACCGGAGAGTGTTGAAAAATTCAGGAACGACCCCGGGTACCTGAAGAGTTTTGGCGGCGTGTCGGCCAAAGTGTGAACTAAAGGAAACAATGCAACTTTTTAAGCGTTAAATTGGTCAAGACTAAACATAGAGAGTTAATCATGAAAAAATATATACTACTTAAACTGTCAGCACTGATACTGATAGCAGGGGCAGGTGAGATATACGCGGCGGCTGATGTATACGCATCGGGTGAGATATACGCGGCGGCTGATAATTCATACCTGAATTATGTAAAGACCGATTCAGCGTATGTGTACAGATGGGATATGACCGCTTCGGACTGGGTGTTGTACCAGGTTCAGTATAATAGTTATACAGACGGAAGATTGACGGAACTGTTGACCAGGAATTATCAGACCGGCACAGATGCGGCTCGTTCAGTATACACATACAACAGCTCCGGCAGGAATGAGTCTTCCACAAACTATTCCTGGGCCGGCGAATGGGTTCAGGCAACCCGTTACCTTAATGAATATGACCTGCTTGGAAGGACGAGCTCGGTCAGGCTGCAGAAATGGGTTAATGGTGAATGGGTTGAGGAGAGGCTACAGCAAAACTATCAATTTGATGCCTTTAACAGGATAATTAGCTATGAAACAATATACTGGAGGAATAATGCCTGGACTCTTCCTACGTTGAACGAACAATTCTACAATGAGGCAGGTAAGCTTGAGAGCATTGTGGCCACAAGGCCAGGCGGTGCTATTGACTTCCGCATCATATATGAATACAATGACAAGGGGCTTATGACCCAATTTTATACGCAATATCCTTCAGGAGGCGGATGGAGCAACTGGAACCTTCGTACCATTCAGTACAATGACTGCGGCAGGAAAACCGGCCAGACAAATTATACGGGGGAGGGTCCCAACTGGAATCCGGCCACAAGAACAGAGTGGTTCACTTCATTCAACAAGGACCTTTATCCGGGCAAGAAGATCCCGATTTGCCACAAGGGAAACACCCTGTGGGTCTCTCCCGAAGCGCTGGATTCCTACCTTCGGCGGGGCGACTGCCTGGGCGAATGCCTTTACGAGAGGGGAACGCCTCCGGCCAATAACGGAGAGCCGCTATTTACCATTTTTCCAAATCCTGCCATTGAGATGATCACCATTCGTTTCAGCCCGGACCTCTGCTGTGAACAGATGAGAGTAGAACTGACGGATTTTTCGGGTAAGCTGGTTAAGACCTATCCTGTCAGTGACACCTCTGACCTGGTCATTGAAAGAGGTAAGCTTAAGTCGGGTTACTACAGCATCAGGCTCATCATCGGCAAGGAGACGTACAGTCAGACTTTCATTTTTCAATAGCAGTCCGGTTTATCAGGCCTTTTCCTGCATTCTTGATATTTTGCCATATCAATTCCTTCAGCCAATGCAGCGTGTTGTCATCCCATCGCTGCGGGTGAAGGGTGATCATTATTCCTGAAGGCATTAGTCCGGCGGTAACCGCCCTGACAATATCGAAAGTCGAGCGGCATACCGGGTGTTTCATTGCGGTCTCTGCTATGCCGGCGGCTGAATCGTTAACGGCCGGAGTCACCCGATCACGGATGCTGTATCTCTCTCCATCCCACCTTCTTCCGGTATCAGTCAGATAGAGAATTTCCCTGAAGTCGATGTCAAGGTAAGGTTCTCCCGTGATGCCAGAATCCCTGTAATCATATTTTTCCCACAGCTTCCTGTTGTCATATTTTGACAGCGGGCTGCCGTGCATGCATATCGTTTCAACGGGAACGAGCCGGCGGAGCTTTGCCAGGTTCTGCTCAAAAAGCCTGATTGCCAGTTCGTAGTCTCCGCGTGCCGTGGCAAGCTCTTCATAATGATATCCTATCTCATGGCCCAGCCCGTGGATGGTCCTGATGACGGTCTCATCATAGCTCTTCGGGTGAATCCTGAAGTAATATGTACCCGTTATACCCATTTTGCTCTCCAAACGGGCGCATTTCAGGGCATTCATCGGCCTGGCATCAACATCATGCCTCAGGATCACACATTTACCTTCTGGATTTCGCATGAATCCGGCCATGGTTTTTATTGTGTAACCATCAGATAATAAGGATGATAGTAACTGATGCAGAGTTTCTGTGGTGAAGTCGCGCATGACCATTTGTAACTGCCTTAAATATAAAAATATACCGGTGATTAGTGATGGCGTGCCGCCTGTAAAACCAGGCTCAGAGGAAGAAAATTACCAATATTCTGCAAAAATGTATCCAAATACTAAATAAATCGTTTAACAATTAGTTTTAAATGTTAAAAAGTAGTCCGATGGTGTGCAACCATATTAACGATCTTGAAGTCATAACTATGACCTGTACATCATTTTTTTTCGGACGCGTATAATGGAACCTGATATGAAGAGCTCTCCCGGTTTTAAATCACGAAGCGGCCTGGCACGGTTTGCCATTAAAGCGCTGATATCGGCAATTCTGGTATTTCTGCCGGCTGCGATAGTTAGTTCGCAGCCAGTATGGGTACCGACAACACCCTCAACGGGACCTGTAGGACCGACAACCATACCGATCAATTACGGTATTGACAGGGCCGGGACGATTTATATCATTGTTCTGAATTACAATAACCCCAACCAGCAGGCTCCGACAACCGTCAGGGGTCAGGCTACAAATCCGACACTGGCGTCAGTAGTATTTAATGCAGTAATACCGATTGCCGGCGCTGACATTAATGCAATTCTGCAAAGTATAGCAGGTTCGCTTGCTCCGGGAACTTACCATACAATTTATCTTGTGGCTGCCGATGCCTCCAATGTTCTGATGGCTACTTCCATAAGGCTGAATGCAACAACCCTCCCCTGTCCGAAGATACAGCTCTTCAACTTCTTCGGGAACCTGGGTGAGTGTGTCAACCTTGGTGCACAGGGGATGTTCCAGGTGGCTCCCCTCGGAGTGCTGCCTACAGGGATACTGGCGGG
>JAWOIF010000032.1:0-7260 GCA_046484805.1 Bacteroidales bacterium | reverse complement strand
GTCCAGTCAGATGCCAGAAATTCAAGCTGTCCCTTTATGGCATCGAGTGTGATTGCATCAAGCCCCTTTTGTTTTGGGTCAGTCTGTCCGCTTACGCTCATTATCGCTACGATCGCAGTCAGAATAGTTGAAATGATCAGTTTTTTCATATTGTAAGGTTTATTGGTTGTTTTTCACATGTCTAAAATAGTGAATAAAGCCTTTCGACTTCAAATGAAGGTCTTGCTTAACATTTTTTAACCCACGGTGAATAAATGTAAGTGATTACCAATGGCATAATTATCATCAACCATTGAGTGGTTTTATTCTCTTTTTTTTGTAATCTTGCCAATATGTTATATATGTTGCACTAATAACCGGATCTAAATATACTAAAGAGATGAAAAAGGGTTTTATAATAGTTCTATTGATTATATCGACGGTTGCTTTTTCACAGGAAAGAGCTGTTTACGATGAGGGATACCTTGTTAAGGTTGGTGATATGGCCCCTGACTTTCTTATCCGGGAGGCAGATGGCAGGGAATACAGGCTTTCTGATCTCAGGGGCAAAGTGGTCATGCTTCAGTTCACTGCCAGCTGGTGTGGCGTTTGTCGTCAGGAGATGCCATTTATTGAGAAGGAAGTGTGGAAACCCGGAAAACCCCTCGGACTGGCTGTGATAGGGATCGACCGTGATGAACCGGCAGAGACGGTCAGAAAGTTTGCAAAGGATATGGAAATAACATATCCGCTGGCTCTCGATCCGGGCGCAGATATCTTTGGCCTATTTGCACTTAAACAGGCTGGCGTAACAAGGAATGTTATCATCGACCGTAATGGTAAGATTATATTCCTCACCCGGCTTTTCGAGAAGGAGGAGTTTGATGAAATGAAGAGAGAAATCTTCAGAGAGCTTAACAACAGGTAAATGGGATTTGAGCCTCGTGATTTCAGATTGCTTATCGTTGATGACGAGCACGATGTAAGGGAGTTTCTCTCATACAATCTTTCGAGAGAAGGATATGAGGTGTCGGCTGCTTCAGATGGCATTGAGGCAGTTGAAAAGGCAATTTCCGTACGACCCCATCTGATAATCATGGATGTTATGATGCCGAGAATGGATGGCATTGAGGCATGCAGCGAGATCAGGGCTGAAGAGGGACTGGAAAGCACCCTCATATGTTTTCTTACAGCCCGTGGGGAAGACTATTCGCAGATAGCCGGATTTGAAGCAGGTGGTGATGATTATATTGTAAAGCCTGTTAAACCAAAGGTGTTGATACATCGTATCAGGGCTATCCTTAAGAGATATTTCCGTGAAGGCAATACTGAAGGCACAAGTCTGACCACTTCCAAGAAGATTGGATTGACAATCGACAGGGAAAGGTATGTTATTATTCGCGACGGTGAGGAGATCATGGTTCCCCGTAAGGAGTTTGAACTACTGGCCCTTCTGATGTCGAAACAGGGAAAAGTATTTACGCGCGAGGAAATTTATTCAAAAGTATGGGGTGATGATGTTATTGTGGGTGAAAGAACCATTGACGTGCATATCAGGAAATTACGTGAACGCATCGGGGTCGGCTATATACAGACTCTAAAGGGAGTGGGCTATAAATTCAATGACGATGTGTAACATTTTGGCCTCATGCAACGTTTAACCTCTGAAAATAGTCAATAATACTGTTGATAACTTAAACCTTCAATTATGAACCGAACATGAAAGTTTTTTACAAATTTTCATGTAAAAAATTTTAAAAGTATGAAAAGAATTGTTTTTCTAGTAGTAGCAATGATGCTTGCAGCACCTGCATTCTCACAGTTAAACTGGGGGATCAAGGCCGGGGCCAGCACAAACAACCTGTCAATAGACCAGACTCTTAACACTTCCAGTGGCGACATCATTCTCGAGCAGGCCAAGGAGGCTTCCTATGGATTCCACGGCGGACTTTTCATGCGCCTTTCATTACTGGGCATCTATGTACAGCCGGAGATCCTCTTTGCGACAGCCGAGAATAAAATAAAAGTTACTGACCTTAATGAGACTACCGCTGAGATCAGGAGTCAGAAGTTCAATAAGCTGGATATTCCCGTAATGGTGGGTTTCAAGCTTGGTCCGCTGCGCATTAACGGAGGACCTGCAGCAACAATAATGCTGAGCTCCTCAAAGGACCTTTTTAACCCCCAGAACTATGAGAATCTTTACAAATCAGCAACATTCGGGTATCAGGCCGGCGTGGGTGTGGATATCCTTAATAAGCTGACTCTCGATCTGCGTTATCAGGGTAACCTGAATCAGTTTGGCAACGAACTGACGGTAGGAACCCAGACTTTTGAACTAGACCAGCGTTCGTCAGCCATTTCCCTCAGTGTAGGGTTGATATTCTGACGAGTATAACGAAGTAATATTTTATGGGAGACTCTCCGGAATAATCGGAGAGTTTTCTATTTTTACGGAGATTAGCCGTTTCTATGAGCCTGATACCAGATTTCAGCTTTACCAGTATTGAAGGAGTCCTTTCAGTCCTTTACATCATCACCATTGTATTCGTATGCCTGATGATCATTTTCCAGAACAAGGCGCCCCTGAAGACCCTTTCATGGATAATGGTGGTATTGTTACTCCCTGTTGCAGGTATATTTCTTTACATCTTTTTTGGGCAGGACTATCGTAAAAGAAAAATATTTTCAAGGAAGGGTCTGAAAGACCTGGTTCGGATTTCTGATCATGCATCAGACCAGATTGAATCGATAGGGTCAATACTCGAAGCCGAGAGCGCGGCTGTCAGGGCCAAAGAGCATCTGATAAAGCTTATGCTGAACAACGACAAGGCTATTCTTACAAGGCAAAATCATATCGATATTCTTCTTGATGGAACCCAGACTTTCCCGGCAATGCTCGAGTCTATCAGGAGTGCCAGGAAATACATCCATATGCAGTTTTACCGGTTTGAATTCGATGAACTGGGTCGTGAGTTCCTTCTGGCTCTTAAAGAGAAGGCCATGTCGGGAGTTGATGTGAGAATCATTTTCGACGATGTGGGCAGCTGGAATTTCCCCTCCGCGACAATAAAGGAGATGAAGGTGTGCGGTGTGCAGATATTTCCGTTTATGCCGGTACGGTTCCCGTTTTTAACAAGCAAGATCAATTACCGGAATCACCGCAAGATAATGGTTGTCGATGGTGACCATAGCTACATTGGCGGACTCAATCTGGCGCGAAAATACCTCTCAGGGCATAAGGAACTGGGTAACTGGCGCGACACACACCTCAGGATAACCGGAGAGGCAGTTGCGGCTCTTAACAGCATTTTCCTTACCGACTGGTTTTTTGTAACGGGTATCATACTGACCAATGATCCGGAATATTTTACAGGGACCAGGAGAGCCGGTAACTCTCTGGTTCAGATTACATCGAGCGGGCCCGACTCAGACTGGGCAAGCATCATGCAGGTCTATTTTTCGGCTATAGCAACCGCACGAAAAACTATATATATTTCCACACCATATTTCTCCCCCGATGACAGCATGCGAACCGCCCTCATCACCTCATCACTGAGCGGCGTGGATGTGAGGCTCCTGATTCCTGGCAGATCTGATTCAGTTATTGCTACATGGAATACGCGATCGTATATTTCTGAATTGCTGGATGCTGGTGTAAAAATCTATTACTATGGCAAGGGATTCAATCACTCAAAATATATGATCGTCGACAGGACTTTTACCACAGTGGGGTCGGCAAACTTTGACATAAGAAGCTTTGATCTGAATTTTGAAGTTATGGCACTGATATACGATGAGGTCTTTGCTGAAGAGATGACAGCTGTATTTGAAAGGGATATTGAGGGAGCAGAGCTTATCTCTGCAGAGAAGTGGGAAAAGAGAAAGAAGATTTCGAGGTATAAGGAGTCGCTTGCCCGCATACTGGGCCCTCTCTATTAAAACCAGAACCGATGGATGGGACAGTTGCCAGAATTACCGAGGGTAGAAAATACAAATTCCTGATAGAGAAGATTACAGTAGTACCCGAAAAGGGCGATCATTTTGTATTGCATGGCCCTGATGGCAGAAGATTCCTTATCCCGGTTCCGAACTATAAAGACTATGGTCTGAAAGCAGGCGACAGGGTTGTTTGCCGGGTGGACAAAATAAACTGCAAGGGAGAGGTTTTTCTCGAGCCTGAAAACCCATTCTACAACGAAGGCCAAAGATATCAGTTTACAGTGGCCAGGTACAGGGAGATAAAGGCCAGTAAAATAAGAGAGGGCACGGTGGTAGTTGTCAGAACAAATACCGGAGAGGAGATACCGGTTCCGGTTCCCGAAAGGGCAGAGACGCCTGAACCGGGAGAGAGTGTGAGCCTTCTCGTGCTTAAAATATCAAAGGGGCGGCTTCACCTTGCTTTCAGCAGAAATGAGTGCCGCGTGAAGCATCTGAACAGCGATACCGATTATGAGTTCGTTGTTGAAGGAACCGAGACCGACATTGACGGAGAAGAATACTTTGTGATCTCTGACCAGCTTGGGGTGATTCATACTATCAGGAGAAAGTATTATGAGTACTATGGTCTGAAGGAGGGTGTGAAGTTCAAAGGAAGAGTCGTAAGGTACCGGGCCGATGGTACCAGACTGATAGAACCTGAAAACCCTTTCTATAAACAGGGTCAGACGGTTGAGATCACCATCTCCAGGAACGAACGAAACAGTTCCGACGGTTCGTATTATATCGCCGGAACAGACAGATACGGTTTCCTGCATGAACTAAGGCTTGAGAATGAGGTTAGGGAAACACGGCTTCAATGCAGGGTGGTGATGATAAGAAAAGGAAAACCAATGCTCGAGCCACTGGCCTGACCGGTTGCGGTATTGTTACTTATGATATGATTACTATTTTTGCATCAAAACCACAAACATGAATAAGGGTGTCAAAAATATACTTCTGCTGATAGTCATTGTTTTAGCTTTTGTAACATGGTCGTTTTACCGGACCTTTTGGTTACCTAATACCAGAACAGGTGATGAGCCGGCAATACTTGTAATACCTGAGGAAGCTTCCTTTGAGCAGGTTTGTGATTCGCTTGAGGCCGGGCGGTTAGTGATCAATATGAAGAGCTTCAGACTGGCAGCAAAGGCAAGAAAATATGCCGGTAACATAAAGCCCGGAAGATATCTTATTGAAGGAGAGCTAAGTAATTACAAACTTATTACAATGCTCAGAGCCGGTCTGCAGACCCCCGTTAAGGTCACTTTTAATAACATAAGAACCATATATGAGCTTGCCGGCAGGATAAGCAGTCAGATAGAAGCAGACTCGGCAGAGATAATCATGTTCCTTGAAAATGAGACTAATTATGCCGGCGACGGTTTTAAAAGAGAAACGGTTATTTCGGTCTTCATTCCCGACACCTATGAGGTGTACTGGAATATTCCGGTTGAAGGTTTCTACAGGAGAATGCTAAGGGAGCATACCAGATTCTGGAATGATGACAGGCTGGCCAGTGCAGCTGAAAAAAAACTGACTCCCGTCGAAGTCAGTATCATAGCTTCAATTGTAGATGATGAAGTGGCCAAAACTGATGAGAAGCCCCGTATTGCGGGTGTATACCTTAACAGGCTTAGAATAGGAATGCCACTGCAGGCCTGTCCGACCATTAAGTTTGCCCTCAACGACTTTACAATTACCAGGGTGTTGTATGAGCATATGCAGGTTGAATCACCGTATAACACCTACAAGCACCGCGGCCTGCCACCCGGACCGGTAAGGTGTTCTACTATTTCAGGTATTGATGCAGTGCTTAATGCTGAAAAGCATGATTATCTGTATTTTGCGGCTAAGGCTGATTTTTCAGGATATCACAATTTCTCGCGGACGCTGGCAGAGCACAACAGGTATGCCAATGAGTACCAGAGGGAACTTAACAGAAGGCGTATTTACCGGTAAGTTTTCGATGGTTGTTGCCTAGATGACCTTAACCTCTCGTTCGAGGGTAACTCCGAAGCGTTTTTCCACATTTGCCTTTATCTCCTCAGAGAGGTCAAATATCTCTGCTCCTGTTGCGTTGCCGTAGTTGACCAGCACAAGGGCCTGCCTGTCGTGTACCCCGGCATCTCCTTTCCTGTAACCTTTCCATCCACACTGTTCGATAAGCCATCCTGCGGCCAGTTTTCTGAAGCCTTCGCCAGCCGGGTAAACCGGTATTGAGGGAGACTCCTTTAACAACAGTTCAGCTTTTGCCTCAGGCACCACCGGATTCTTGAAGAAACTTCCGGCGTTACCGGTTTCGGCAGGGTCGGGCAGCTTCGACCGGCGTATTTCAATTACTGCTTCCCTGATTGTTGCCAGAGAGGGTTTTCCCCTCTTTTCAACCTCTGTCTGCAGGTTGCCGTATGACAGGTTCGGTTTGTGCTCACGCGTCAGCCTGAAGGTGATTTTTGTTATAAGGTTCCTGCCCTTAAGATCAGTTTTGAAAATACTTTGCCGGTACCCGAAATCGCATTCCGGTCTGGTAAATATCTCTTTCTTACCTGAGTCAATACTGATGGTATGTACAGCTTCAATGATTTCAGCGGTTTCTGCACCCTGAAGCTCGCCGTCGAGCGGCGCGCGTCCGACCTGGTGCTGACCGTGGGGCTCGCCCCGATGCTCAAGGTCAACGGCGAGTGGCGGGCGACCGAGCACGACGTGTTGACCCCCAACATCACGCGCAGGCTGATGTACTCGATGATGGACGAGAAGAAGCAGCGCAACTTCGAGGAACGCAAGGACCTCGACTTCTCGTTCAGCCTTTCCGGCCACGGGCGCTTCCGCGTCAACTGCTTCCAGCAGCGAGGCTCGGTGGGCGGCGTGATGCGCACGATCTCCGAGGACGTCATGTCGTTCGACACGCTCGGGGTGCCCAAGGAGATGGCCGAGATCGCCAGGCTCCCGCGCGGCCTGGTGCTCATCACCGGCCCGACCGGCTCCGGCAAGTCGACGACCCTCGCCACCATGATCGACCAGATCAACAACGAGTCCGCGAAGCACATCGTCACGGTCGAGGACCCGATCGAGTTCTTCCACTCGCACAAGCGCTCGATCGTCAACCAGCGCGAGATCGGCGAGGACACCCGCGACTTCCACGCCGCGCTGCGCTCGGTGCTGAGGCAGGCGCCCGACGTCATCCTGGTCGGCGAGATGCGCGACTACGAGACGATCCACGCCGCGGTGACGGCGGCCGAGACCGGCCACCTGGTGCTGGGCACCCTGCACACGAACTCCGCCCCCGAAGCGGTCGACCGCATC
>JAWOIF010000134.1:0-5899 GCA_046484805.1 Bacteroidales bacterium | reverse complement strand
CTTCCACGAGTCGATCAGCACCGGTATCGGAGGTATCTTGAAGGTTATCATCCCCAGCCGGTGATAAACGATGTATTTTGCGAGCCGGCAATTTTCCGAAGGAGATGTCCAGCACTGGTGGCATCCACCTCTCGGACGAGGTGTTCGTACCCGTTGTTCAGACGATTACCTGTGGTTACCATTAGCAACGTGCCGGTATATATCAGCTACCGGGGATACGGGAATCCTGAATGAACTGGTTTACTTTCTTGAAGGACGCCCTGTAAATATGGAAGAAGATTCGTATTACGACCTTCCGGCACGGTCAGAAGATAAGTTTTCATTATACGAACATTGTAAGCGTTCTATACTTCACGGACTCAGGTTTGGCGATCATGGTCTCCCACTGATTGGTACCTGCGATTGGAATGATGGGATGAATCTGGTTGGTCACAAGGGCAAAGGCGAGAGTGTCTGGCTGGGCTTTTTTCTTTTTGATATTCTGAATCAATTTATTAAAGTAGCACAATCAAGAGATGATTATGAATTTGCTGAGCTATGCAGTAATCAAGCTAAGGTAATACAGCAATATATTGAGAATAACGCATGGGATGGAGAGTGGTACCGTCGGGCATATTTCGATAATGGAGTACCGCTTGGGTCAGCAGATAACGATGAGTGCCAGATTGATTCCATATCTCAAAGCTGGGCAGTACTTTCAGGTGCAGGCAGTACTGACCGGTTGCGAATGGCAATGGAATCAGTCAATAACAGACTTGTCAGGTATGAAGATTCACTGGTCCAATTACTCGATCCACCATTTGACAAATCAGATTTAAATCCGGGGTATATTAAGGGTTATGTCCCGGGAGTCAGAGAAAATGGAGGCCAGTACACTCACGCTGCAATATGGGTCGCTATGGCATTCTCAAAACTGGGAGACAATAAAAAAGCATGGGAAATTTTCAATATGATCAACCCGGCTAATCATGCCAGGTCACCTGAAGAAGTTGCAGTATACAAAGTTGAACCTTACGTGGTAGCAGCTGATGTTTATGCCCTCTCACCACATATTGGCAGAGGTGGATGGACCTGGTATACAGGTTCAGCAGGATGGATGTATCGGCTGATAATTGAATCGTTGCTCGGGTTAAGACTTGAAACAGACAAATTATACATTGAACCATGTATTCCTTCTGATTGGGATTCTTATAAAATTCATTACAGATACAGAAACACAGTATATCAGATTATGGTAACCCAAATTCATGATGTAATTACTAAAGCAAAAATAATACTTGATGGTGTTGAATGTCAGGATAATTTTATCTCCCTGGTTGACGACAACCAAAAGCATTATGCAGAAGTTAAGTATTACCCTTCTTCATGAAAATTTGATCTCCAGGCATCAAATAGCCAGCACAATTCGTTTAATTTCCCGGGCAATATCCTCTGGTGATAGAACTAAATCTATACACCCGCTTGCTATGGCACTCTCAGGCATATCCGGTTGGGAGGCTGTGTCGGGTTTCTGAGCAATGGTAATACCCCCAACATCTTTTATACCACATAGTGCATCTGCACCGTCGCCATCATAGCCGGAAACAATTATAGCGATAAGCTTACCATCCCAGTGATTAGTCAGCGAACGCATAAAAACAGTAATAACATTCGGCCAGCCCCGGGGTTTGGAAATCGGCTTCAAGCGAAATTCCTTATTAACAATATGAAGGTCCCTCTTCTCCGGGATTATATATACATGGTTAGGCTCGATATCCAGTTTTTCTGTAATCAACTCCACGGGCATCTTTGTGTGGCCTGGGAGTATCTCGTGTAACAAGGTAGCCACTGTCCTCAGGTGATTTATGATAACAATGGCAGCTCCCGTGTCTTCAGGCAAATTTTGGAGTAACCTGATATAGGCGTCAAGACCGCCAGCCGATCCACCCACGCAAACTATGGGAAAGTTCTTTACAATTTTCTGAGTCTTCATATCTATAACTTTTTCCGGATTTTCTGAGTATTAAATATACTACATTGCTTGAAGCAAAAGTCAAATAATATGTGGCATTTCCTTAAGCAGACTTACATTTCTTCCCTGCTAAACTTGCCTTAAGCATATCAATTGTCACTCTGCAACTATTGCAACAAGTAATCCGAATGCAAAAACTTACAGGGATCGGTCAGGTTCAGCGATTACAAAAAGATATATATCAGGAACCCAATGATAAACAAAAGGGAAAATGCCAAATGTGTGAGAACTGTTAGTTTCGCTCCTTGTTTTATGAGGTCAGGATTGTCATGGTCTCTATATATTATCCTTGCAGCTTTTGGAAAAATTAAAATGTACGGAATAAGTGCAAAAAGGAAAAGCCATGAATTACCCGGGAAAAAGATGAATAACAGAATTGTATTTGCTATTACTCCCGATTGCACAAGAAGATATATTAGTGATGTAAACCTGGTACCCATACGTGATGCCACCCCGTGTTTACCTCCTGCACGATCTGCATCAAGATCAATCATCTGGCCTGCCAGTAAAATTGATGAAGTGCTGAGCCCTGTAGCAGGCATCAATAGCCAAACCAAAGGATGCAACCCCAGGTTCTGACTAACTGTTGCTATCATTATAGCCATCGGACCAAATGCTAACCAGACAGATATTTCACCCCAACCCCTGTAAGCAAGCTTAATTGGTGGTGCCGTATAGTATTTGCTGAAAAAAGCTGATAGCAAATAGAGTCCCCACAGATATGGCCATAGCGAATTATCTATAAGTGGCATGAGTGCTATTGTTCCAGCAAGTGCCACGATCAATCCGATGCGGGCCAGAAGAAACATCTTACCCATAAGACCCGGATTATCAAGTAAAACACCTGAGCCTCCGCTGGATTCATTGCGATGCACATTCACCTTATCTGTTCCCTGTATGGTATCAAAAATGTCGTTATACACATTGGTAGCTACATGCAAACCTATACCGATAATTAAAACAATTAGAAAATTGAGCACCTCCAGTCTGCCGTTAAGATGAATAGCCAACAGTGTTCCCAGGATTATGGGAGCGATTATGGAGCTCAGAAAATGTGCCCTGATCATTTTAGCAATTCCCGGATTCTCTTTCATAAGCTGGTTACTTCTTTCATTGTTTATTTACTTATAAATGTAGCATAAAAACGAAAACAATAAAAGATTTTGCTATTGCTCCGGCAACTAACAACTCCGTCTATATCGCAATAAAGGTGCCCCTGAGTTCTGCGCGAAGTGGGTGATGATTTGACAAATATTTTCGCATCGCATCTATAACCCTTTTTGACTGATTTATACGATTTCGACCGTATTTTTGAGGCACACCTTGCATCGTGACGAATGTTGCTGAGTAAAATTTGTCAGCCTGAATCTCTTCATTGCCAACAAATAGTCTTTGAATACGATTTCCTGAGGGGTTTTCAATCTTAAAGTAGACATTTAGACCGAGACAACGTTTAACATATCCTCCCATTTGATCATAGGGGTCGCATGAAAACGTCCTTTCGAGGTTCTCCTCCAACATTGCCTTTATTTCCTCTCCCGTTAACTCTACTGTCGCGACAGGTGGATTCACCGGAATAATGTTGTAAAGGTCATTCAAGGTAATCTGTCCCGGAACTATTGGTACCCCATAGCGCCAGCCATTCGAAAATGCCAATTGAGCCCCTGTGCTTTCAAGTAACGCCTGAAGAAGGAAATTGTCCATGGTCGTCTCCATGGTTGTTCCCCGGTTGAGTGCCGTGGATGTTTCACCAACAACCTCTGCGAGTTCACTTTTGTAAGGAGCAATGGCCTGCTTCACCAGATCAGCTACTATTGGGTCAGGTTGTATAGTTGCTTCAACCTCAATCAACCGATGCCGGTAATCAACGATTTGTCCACCATCCACCTCCAGGTCTAAGCGACCCAAAAAAGAACCATGACAACCTGATTGGATAACAATAGTTTTTCCATTGAGCACCGGTTTGTAAAGACGGTTATGAGTATGGCCGCTTAGACAAACATCTATACCTTGTACTTCAGATAAAAGCTTCATATCCTGAGCGAAACCAAGATGTGAGATCAGAACAATCAAGTCAATCTTTTCTTTAGTGCGCAGCAAATCTATAATTGGTGGAAGTTCATCTTTACCCAATGTAAAATATATACCTTCGCTGAAGGATGGCGGCATAGTCTTGTCTATAATATTCGAAGCTATCCCAATAAGTCCTAAACGCAATCCACCGATCTCTTTTATAGCATACGACTGGTAAACCGGCTTCTTAGTTACTTTATCAAAGACATTATTTGCCAGCATCGGATAATTAAGTTCCGAAACCCGCTGGTTAAAAACTGTTGGCCCATAAGCAAATTCCCAATGAGCTGTCATAGCATCAAGTCCCAATGAATTTAATACCGGAATCATCGCCTGGCCTTTTGTGGCGATGGCAGGATAGGTGCCATGCAGCGTGTCACCGCAGTCGCAAAAGAGACAATTTCCAGAACTTTCAGTCCGAATCTTTTTTACAATTGTGGCAATGCGGGCATAACCTCCGGCATGGCGGTATACAGCTTGGTCACCCTGCCAGAACATCTCCTGATGGAGATCAAAATAAGCATGGGTGTCGTTCATCTGAACTATGGTGAGACTTGCTCCACTTATTGAACTCATCTTTGAATACTGTAATTATCGCGGCCGCCCCCGCAAGCGCCGGGGGCGGAGTGATTACTACCTCTGACAGCTTATTATCATCCGCATTTTCTTCATTGAGTGTTGCTTCAATGAATTAATTTTTAACATATTTCTTTTGAAAGTCAGTTGAGAGGTTAAGATGTGTACGCAAGTCAGGCAGTGTAGCTATTGCCCAATTTTTAATATCTATATCGTATCTTTCTGTGGTTGCTTTTTCAAAAGTTTCAATTGCATCCTCGTGTGTGCTTACCATCATATCGGCATATGCTTCGTCAAAATCATCTCCAGTTTTATCATTTAAATCTTTATAAGCGTCCCTGGCATCATCGGTTAATGAGGTTGGAATGGTTATCATTTTGCGTTTAGCAAGTGCAGTTAAATCACTTAGAGATTTAGTGTGAGCATCTTCCATAATTTTTCCCAATTCTTTTACATTGGTTGTTGTTCCTTTTTGCTGTGCCAGTTGTCCTACTTCAATTTGTTCCATGCTAATTTCGGCAGCGTTGACAAGGAACTGTGCGTCTCCTTCCTGTGCGTTGTTATCAAATTTTGCTTCGTTGTATTCTTCGGCAACAACTTTGGTGTCCTCCGGTTTTGGGTTATAGCCGCAAGAGGCTATTACTAAAACAGTGGTAAAAAAAGTTACCTGAAGCAGTGCTTTTGTAAAATAGCTAATCTTTTTCATTTCGCTTTCATTTAGAATTTGTTTAATTATTTTGCAAAGTTGATAACCATAAAAACGATTTGCGTTACACAATTTTTGAAAGATGTTTCATAATTTTAACTGAGATCGCCACCGTTACTTTTAACGGCAACGGCAAGGTCGGCTATGTCCGAAATGGCAAGGTTTTTGAAAAGAAATGTCCCCATTGGCTTTATGATGCCCTGCATGAAATAGAGCGGTCCGAGTGGGCTCTTGGAAAGCGTTCGATTTGGAAAGGACTAAAAAGCTATGGTGTTACTCCGTACACTTTATATCATTCTCGCCATCGTGATCGTTTCCGGCTCAATTGATTGTTCGCTTGCATCTCAAACATGGCCTGATCCGGATCAGTACTGGTCCATGATCCGGCGTATGGCCTCGGAAAAATTCAAAGGGATCAATTTGGAATTGACCATGAACACCGGCTATAACTTCGGCAGTGGCGATGACCGTGGTGCCATTGTCGGGTTTTCCATCCCAATTTATTCGAAAAAAGACAAAATCCGGGTGCGTGA
>JAWOIF010000063.1:0-19146 GCA_046484805.1 Bacteroidales bacterium | reverse complement strand
GCGTCGGCAGGGTGGTCAGGCGACGTTCGAGGAATCCAGGAAGACAGCTCTGGGCATCAGCGAGGCGTTTCTGGCGGCCCACCCCGGCGAGAGGCTCCGCGCGCTCGCGGCCCGGGCCGGGGGAGGGGGCGACGAAGAGCTCGTCCACGACGTGAGGGGCGCGCTGCGAAGGCTCGAGGCTCTCGTCCGCCTCTTCAGGGGAATCCCCGGAAAAGGGGACGGCGACGCGGCCCGGGCCGCGTCTCAGGCCCTGCGGCGGCGTCTCTCACTCCTCCGTTCGGAGGAGGTCGGGCCCGCGCCGCGAGGAGCGCGCGCCCGAGCAGCCTCACAAAGTATTATTGTCTCCCTGGTTTTCCTGGCAACGCCTCCGAGTGTTCCAGCCGATGGAGAAGGCCTTATGAATGCATTTGGGTCTGTGCTGAGAGTCTCCATCCTGGTCTTGTCTCCCAGTATGCTCCCACCGGTTTGTTCGCTCGACGGGTCTATGGCCAGAACAGCCAGCTTATGTCCATTCGAAGTTACAAGCTTTCCGAACGTCTCAATGAATGTACTTTTTCCGGCTCCCGGCACCCCTGTGATTCCTATCCTTACCGAATCGACCGAATAGGAAAGGCACTTTTCGATAATTGCCTGTGCAATGTCGTAATGTTCGGGTAACGAGCTTTCAAGAAGAGTTATTGCCTGACTAAGAATCGTCCTGTTACCTGACAGGATACCATCGACATACTCCTCTACACGATAAAGCTTTTTCCTGTTCTTTCGCAAGCGGTTCAGGACATCGGGATTGACGCTCGGCGGGTGGGAAACCCCCTTCTGAACATTCAGGGCACTCCTGTACTCCTCTCCTCTGTCCATTTCTATCTTACCACCTCACCCTTTATTGTCAGAATAATCTCGTAATTTTTAGGATCATTGGTATAGACATAAATGTTTTTATGCTGAAGACCCGGATTAGCTCCTGAACTGAATACAGCCTTGATAGATGCTGATTCGCCGGGGCCTATTACCGACTTACCCTGCTGTAAAGCCGTACATCCGCATGTCGTCCTTATATGTCTTATAATGAGATCTCTTTTACCTTCGTTGACATATTTGAATTCCACCTCTTTGGTCTGGTTAACCGGCATCTTGCCAATATTGAACTCATTGCTTTCAAGTTTTATGACAGGTGCATTGGCAAGCTCTTCCCTTGAGAGTGAAGCAAAATCTTCAACAAGGGAAGCCGTAATGTAAAGAAAAGCGGTATTCATCACCTCTCCGTTTAATTTTATCCTTACGAGATCACTCGCAGCTCCCCACCCGCTATGAAGTGTAGCGTCATAGGTTCCCTGTATAATACCCTTCTGACCGGGTTTTAGTGTCTCAGGATTGGCCTTCATGGAGAGGTGGCGCGGAAGGTTCTCAAATCCTATGGTAATTGGCTTATCAGACGTGTTGATTACTGGCATAACCTTAATACTCTTTTCAGTCTTTTTTATTGTGGTAAAAGGCAAATGCTGGCTCTCGAACCTGAGGCCTTCAAGCGGCCACCGGTAGAGCTCTTCAATGGTCTTCTCCCTCGGGGTAATGCTTCCCTCAATTATTAAGACGACCGGCGACGGTTTCGAATTGGAATGAATCGCGATGGTCTTCCTGAACGGCCCGGGCATATTCATCGGGTCCATAATGGCCCTGACATGTCCGCTGCCGCCTGGAGGTACGGGCTCCCTTGTCCACTCAGGTGTTGTACAGCCGCACGACGGTGTTGCATTTGTAATTACCAGCGGTCCGTCTCCTTCATTCTTGAAGATAAAATCATAAGTCTTTCTGCCGCCGTCCTCTTTCATGGTACCAAAGTCATGCCTGGTATCACTGAACTGGAGTTTAGGCTGTGCAAAAAGGCTGACCGATAGTGTCGCCATCAGAAAAAAAAGAATTGCTCTGTTCATAGTATTTTGTATAACATTAATTACCTTATATAAAACAACGCATTACCCGGATTAATATTCCCCGCTACCGGTAAACAATTTTCAAGCCAGAAAGCTAAAACCTGCCGGGTGCACAAAAGTAATAAAGTTTAATTTTTTATCCATTTTTCGAACATATTATCTTAGTTTTGTCGTTTATGTCATAGTCACCGAACATTATCTCAGGTTGAAAAAGAGACTGATATATATATTGACCCTTTTTGCCGGGTTAATGGTTGCATCACCACAGACTTTCAGCCAGTTTTATAACGGTATGCAGATGGCTTTCGGCAAGAACCGCGTGCAGCACTATGACTTTTTCTGGACATACTACCGGTTCGGTAATTTCGACTGCTATTTCAACGAAGAGGGTCATGAACTGGCAAGGTACACAGCTAGTTATGCAGAAAAACGCCTGGCCGAACTAGAAGACTATTTCGACTACCAGCTTGAAAAGAGAATGATCTTCATCATTTATAACAAGCATGCCGATTACCGTCAGAATAATATTGGCCTTGTTCAGGGCGACGAAGACTACAACACCGGTGGTTACAGCAGGATAATAAAGAACAAGGTAATGCTCTACTACAAAGGCGACCGTGAATCATATAACCACCAGATATCATCATCAATAGCAGAAGTGCTTATCAACGAGATGCTTAATAATGCCGATGTGAAAGATCGCACCAGCAGCTCCTCACAGATATTCTTTCCTGACTGGTATATCAAGGGTCTGGTAGCGTATGTTGCAGGAACCTGGAATTTTGAGGCCGAAAACAGGGTTCGCGAAGGATTCAGGGACGGACGTTACAGGAACCTGAACCACCTGGAGTATGATGACGCCCTCTATGCCGGCCACTCATTCTGGAGATATGTTGCCGATTCCTTTGGCGACGCTATTATTCCAAACATAATATATCTGACTAAAGTATACAGAAATATCAACGACGGTTTTATGTATGTGCTGGGGCATAAGCTAAAAGAACTCTCAGATGAGTGGAACCAATACCTCACTGAATACTACAGCGATGAAAACCCGTCAAGCGAGATAGCCCCCGATCTGATAAGAAAAGCCCGTAAGGATCAGAGAATACAGTCAGTAAGGATGAGCCCCGACCGGCGATATATTTCCTGGGTCACCAATGACTGGGGCAGACGCCGCATATGGCTCTTTGATGAAGAGACAGGTAAAAGGAGCAGGGTTTTTGCGGCAGAACCTAAAATTGAACAGATAATCGACTATACATACCCGGCAATCGGCTGGCACCCGAATAGTCGCATCCTTACATTTATCAATGAGGAAAAGGGCGGATTAAAGATATACTTCTACCGGACGGATGAAAAGAGCATTCAGGAACTGAACATGCTCTACTTTGAGAAGATACTCTCATTCTCATACTCGCCCGACGGAACGAAACTGGTGATGTCAGCCGTTCGAAACGGGATGACCGATATCTACATTCATACCATCGCTTCAGCTACAAACGACCAGATTACTAATGACGTGGCCGATGACCTTCATCCGGTATTCCTTAAAAACCGGAATAATGAGATAATATTCTCATCAAACCGGCTGAGCGATACTCTCAATAATACCGGCGATCCGCTTGAAAAGACCGGATATGTCTTCAATCTGTTTACATACCAGCTTAACGGTAACAACAAGCTATTACAACGGATTTCCGGTGATAGCTTCAATGACAGGCTTAAGCCTTTTGAAACACTTAACAGGAATATTACATTCATTGGAAACGACAACGGGGTGTACAACAGATACCATGGTTCCCTCGATAGTATGATCAGTTATATAGATACAACCACACATTACCGCTACTTCATCAGGTCGGCGCCCGTAACCGACTACAGATTCTCAATTCTCGATTACGACTATGATGCCGCCAATGACGTTTCTACAGAGGTCTCACTGCAGGCAGACAGATTCAGGGTCGCAAGGGCAACCGCCAGTGTTCCCGATATAGTAACTGAAAACATCACGAACACACGCTATCGTGAAGAGAGGAATGAATTCCTGCACCGCGCCGACTCAATCGAAAAGATCAGACAATGGCTGCTGGAAGAGGAAAGAAAACGGCGTGACACACTTACCAAACCCCTTTACGAATACTACCAGACCGATGAGCCTATCGATATAAACCATTATGTATTCGAAAAGGAAAAACAGAACTATTACGAGCAGCTCTGGAGGAAGGATTATATGGATATCGACCTTGATACAGGACGAATCTCATTCCCCGAAGAACGTGTCTACCTTACCGCATTCTATAATAATTACGTGGCAAGCCAGGTTGACTTCAGTTTCCTTAACAACTCTTATCAGGCATTTAACGGTGGAGCCCCCTATTTCAATCCGGGACTTAATCTACTGACAAAGATCGGAACAGTTGACCTGTTCGAGAATTTCAAGGTCACCGGCGGCTTCAGATTCTCGGGTAACTTCGACAGCAATGAATACCTGCTTAGCCTCGAAAGCCTCAAAGGCAGATTTGACAAGCAGTATGTCTTCCACAGACAGTCATTCACCACTTCGAATGATGTCAATTACTACAAAATTCACAGCCATAACAACTACCTTACATATTCAAAGCCCTTTACAGAAGCATTTGCACTTAAAGGGACCATGATATACAGACACGACAGGTACACTATTCTGTCTACCGATATGGCATCTCTTTCAGAGCCCTCAATAAACCGTCACTGGGCAGGACTCAAGGCAGAAGCTGTCTATGACAATACCCGTAAAAGGGCCGTCAATATATATTATGGAACCCGTTTCAAGGTTTTTGGAGAATACTACCGGGAGGTGACTACAAAGAAGTCCGACATGTTCGTGGTCGGAGTCGACTTCAGGCACTATCTTAAAATACATCGCGAGCTGATATGGGCAAACAGGTTTGCAGCCAGCTCATCATTCGGACCCACAAAGCTAATATATTACCTGGGTGGTGTTGACAACTGGATGGGCTTCCTTTTCAATCCTACCGGGATGTTTGATAACTCAATCCCCGTCGATCCTACCCAATATTACGGATTCCAGGCGATAGCCACCAATATGAGGGGGTTTATCCAGAACGTACGTAACGGGAACAATTTTGCTCTGATCAACAGCGAGATCCGCTGGCCGTTCATCAGGTACTTCGCCGGCCACCCTCTGAAAAACAGTTTTCTTAACAGTCTGCAGGTTGTAGCATTTGGCGACATCGGCACTGCCTGGTCTGGAATACACCCCTGGGCAGGCCAGAACGCCTACGATACCGAAACAATTGTCAGCGGTCCTATCACAGTTGTACTTGACAGTAACCGCGATCCGATAGTGGCAGGATTCGGAGCAGGGGTCCGTGCACAGATCTTCGGCTACTTTGTAAGGGCAGACTACGCATGGGGTATTGAAAACAGGTATCTAATGCCCCGAATGTTCTACCTCAGTTTCAGTCTTGACTTCTGAAGCATTACGGGGAACAACATGCTTTCAAATAGCCTCTGAAATTTTGGGAAATTAAAATATAAAGGTAATTTTGCAGCACAACGATTTTTCATAAACCAAAAAACGAATAGAAATCATGGCTTACGTTATCAATGATGATTGCACCGCTTGCGGAACCTGTATCGATGAGTGCCCTGTTGAGGCAATATCTGAGGGAGACATCTACAAGATCGACCCCGATATCTGCACCGATTGCGGAGCCTGCGCCGACGTTTGTCCGGTCGAGGCTATTCACCCTGTGTAACAGGCAATCAATAAATGATTTTAAGGCGGTGCCAATTCTGGCCCGCCTTTTTTTATATTACGGGTTGTACTTCGCGCCCGACAATATCTGTTGGTAATCATTCATCTCCATAAGCTGCCCGAGCGTTACTCCGGGGTTTCTCTTCATGTACTGCTCAACTATTCTGAAACCAATCCAAACCGCAGCCTTCCCGGGCGACTCATTCGTAAAATAGGAAGTGAACGGTGCTACACCGGTCAGCTTCTTTATGACCAGATGATCGGTCGAAAAAAGCAGGTCATGTTCAACAAGGTATGTCCACATCAGATCCTCATTATTCCTGCAGAATTTCATCTGATCAGGAGTAAATCCGAAAATGATATCCTCAGCAGTTTGCGGAAGCATGCGCCTCATAAAATAATGCAGTTTACCTTCATGAATGATACGGGCAAAGGCATTTTCGGCACCATACTCCATATCATAGTAATCCCATTCTGTTGTTGCACAAGCATACATGCAGTCTGGCACAATATAAGGCCTGTCCATCCTCAGCGTCAGATATTTGTAAATCCCGAGCCTGCCATAAAATTCTGTCTCCTGACCAAGATACCGGTCAAGGCTGATACCCAGAACCGAGTCACCGATTATTATGCTGTTGTTAAAGCCTGTAATACAAGTATAGACTGAAGGTATAACCCTCTCCGGAAAGAAATAGCGGTAGTGCCTGAAGGCCTGCCGTAAACCCTCCTCAATATCACTGATGTCTGAATAAACAACCTCTACAGCACCGTATGCCTCATAGTTAATCCGGTCGTTGATGAACAATGAGAGATACTCATGCCATGAAGGGCTGTTGATATCACCGGTGTTTATGACATAACTGAAAAGCTGAAGAAAATCGCCGTATTTCTGAATCAGCTCCGGTACTCTCTCCTTTACAGGCCCTGAGTCAGCCATAAACAAATCCTCCTCCAGGCGCATTATCTCAAAATCAATCCGCACACCAGAGAGATCAACAACATAGGGATCCCTTCTGCAAGAAAAAAGGATCACTGCAGTAACAAGAGCCGTTAAGATCAGTAAACGCTTCATAGGATATCTATTTTCACCATCGCAAAATAGCAATTAATTCCATGTTCTGTATAACCGGTTTAAGACCAGTAAGCCATGTTTCATTCAGAGATATAGCTGCTAATTTTCCCTTTACCCTGGAATTTTGCTAATTTTGCATTCAAAACGACTAAGTTATGGGGAATATTATTGCATACTTCAGATTTCTGCCGGTAATGTTAATTGCCATCCTTCTCAACCTGAAAGATGGCAACGCCCAGCAATTGCATCTGGGGCTTTATGGCGACCCGCTGGTAGGCTGGTTCTCATCCGATGCCGACAATATTTCAGGAGGAGGCGTGAGGGCAGGATTCTCGGGCGGCCTGGCGGTCAATTACTATTTCGGACGAAACTATGCCTTCTCGACAGGCTTATCATACCTGAAGACAGGAGGCGTGCAGAGCTCCACTGAGGAGGTTACATTCGAATTTACAAACTTCGAGACAATCGTTGCTCCGGGTGACAAAGCCGTCTACTCGGTGTCATATATCATTATTCCGGCAGGACTCAGGCTGAGAACAAACCAGATAGGTTATCTGTCGGTCTTTACTGATGTAGGTCTCGACCCCGGCTTCCTGAATAAGGGAACAATATCTATTCCTGCTGCAGGAATAGAAAATGAACATGGATCAAAAGAGATCAGCAAGTTCCACCTGGGTTATCATTTGCACGCCGGAACAGAATACTCAATCGGAGGTTCAACCCTGCTGATATTCGGTATAGGATATGAAAGCGGATTTACTGACGTAACAGCAGATAACACCGGCCAACCAGCCGACAAAAGTGTGGTCAGGCTCATAAGATTCAGACTCGGTATCTTCTTCTGATCCCGAAACACCCTGAAATGAAGATAACTCTCGCACAAATAAATCCACACCCCGGCAATATCGGTTACAACTGCCGGAAGATATGTGACTCGATCAGGAAAGCAGCAGCCGAAGGATCTGACCTGATTGTTTTTCCTGAACTATGTGTCACCGGTTATCCGCCCATGGATCTGCTGGAATCGCAGAAGTTTCTTGAACAAACAGCTGAAGCTGCCGGTCTGATAGCTGCTGAATGCAAATCTATAGCCGCAATCATCGGGCTACCTTCCCAAAACCATAAACCAAAGGGGAAAAGACTTTTTAACTCCGCTCTCTTTCTGGATGAAGGAAAAGTTATAAGTACCACAAGCAAAGCACTGCTTCCGACTTACGACGTTTTTGATGAATACCGCTATTTCGAACCGGCTGACAGTTTCAAAACAGTCGAATGGAAAGGTAAAAACATTGCAATCACCATCTGTGAGGATCTGTGGGACGAACAGCCCTTCAATCATAAGAAAGGAGATATAAGCCTTTACAAAACATCACCGATGGAGGAACTGAAACGTCTCAATCCCGATCTGGTAATTAATATTTCTGCTGCTCCATTCGCCCATAACAGGCTCGCAATCAGAGAAGAGATATTCCGAAACAAGGCAGCAAAATACAGAATTCCCGTGATCATGGTTAATCAGACCGGCGCGAATACAGATCTTGTGTTCGACGGAGCCTCCCTGGTCATTGACAGTGAAGGCACTGTCAGGGCACGTCTGCCATTTTTCAGCGAAGCATCTTTCACATTCTGCATTGATAAAATAAATGATATTAACAGCCGTGAGATCACCCCTATGCCAGGCAAGGCCATACTGATTCACGATGCCGTGGTAACCGGCCTGCGTGACTATCTCTTCAAAACCGGCCAGAAAAAGATGCTGCTTGGTTTATCAGGCGGCATTGACTCGGCCGTGTGCGCTGCCCTGGCTGTTGAGGCCGTCGGAAGTGAGAATGTAACCGGACTCATGATGCCGTCACGGTACTCTTCAGACCACTCGCTGAAAGACGCTGTCAAACTCGCCGGAAACCTTGGAATCAAATGGGAGAAGATTGAAATCGAAAAGCCACACAAAGGTTTCGAAGAGGCCCTGAAACCTGTTTTTGAAGGAACCAAAAGCGATACCACCGAGGAAAACATCCAGGCACGCATAAGAGCCATCCTGCTTATGGCATACTCAAACAAATTCGGATACCTGGTGCTCAATACCTCGAACAAAAGCGAAGCCGCAACGGGTTACGGAACCCTCTACGGCGATATGGCCGGGGCAATCTCTCCCCTGGGTGACATATACAAAACCGACGTCTACCGTATCGCCCGCCATATAAACCGGAAAAAGGAAATCATTCCCGAAAACTCAATAACAAAACCCCCTTCCGCTGAGCTTAAAGCCGGCCAGAAAGACACCGATTCCCTGCCTCCATACGAAATACTCGATGAAATACTCTTCAGGTATATCGAACTTATCAGGGACCCGCAATCCATAATCGCTGAAGGCTTCAATGAGCAAACAGTAAAAAGAGTCATAAAAATGGTCAACTCAAATGAATATAAACGATACCAGGCACCCCCTTCAATAAGAGTCAGCTCGAAAGCATTCGGCAGCGGCAGAAGAATTCCACTGGTTTCGGGTTTCAGTTTCTGAGAGAACCAAACCTCTTCATCCTTCAATTCCTGAACACCTCCCCTTTCCGCCGAAAATCTGTCTCAGATTCCGGAAATAATGACAAATATCATACTAACAGGCCTCCTGCATGCTCAAAAACATATGAGTAAAAATCTGTTGGTGTGAACCTTACAACTGACTGAAACAGAGTATGTTAAAAAATGTTAATTTTAAGTTTGTGTCAATCTTTTCGCTACTTTGCGTATGTTATTTAACATAATCTAAGCCATGCAGTATAAGAATCCGTATGTAGAACAATGTCTTGAAGGTTCCTGCTCAATGCTTAAGGGTCTATCCATTAAGGAGAAAGAGGTACTGGTACAGCATCACACTTACGCACATTACAGAAAAGGGGAAATGATTTTCATGGAGGGCGAGAAGCCTCATGGACTTATTTGCCTGGCTACAGGGAAGGTTAAGGTATATAAGGAGGGGGTTGGAGGAAGGGATCAGATCCTTAGAATGGTAAGCCCTCAGGGTCTTATCGGTTACCGCGCGCTCTTCGCAGACTCGAGCTATTCAGCCTCTGCCATTGCCATTGAAGACACAACCATCTGTATGTTCGAGCAGGACGCTATTATGAAAATCATCAGAAAGAATCCTGATCTGGCACTGAGGTTTATCAAGGTAATAGCCAGGGAGCTTGAGTTTTCGAACAACAGGACGGTATCGCTCACCCAGAAGCATATCAGGGGAAGGCTGGCAGAGTCTCTGCTGGTTCTGCGCGATACTTACGGTCTTGAAAACGACGGACTGACCATCAGGGTTTATCTCTCGAGAGAGGATATCGCGAACCTGTCGAACATGACCACCTCCAACGCAATCCGTACACTCTCTGTATTTGCTTCTGAAGATGTGATAGCCCTTGAGGGCAGGAAGATCAAGATACTTGATTCCTCGAAGCTGGAACGTATCAGCGAACTGGGCTAACCAGTATCAGCTTTCATGGTAAAATACCCTCCTGACACGGGGGGGTATTGAGGTGATAATCTCGTATGGTATTGTATTGCATACCTCTGCCACGTCACGAACAGAGATGTTGTCACCGAATATCTCAACCAAATCTCCTTCGGCTGCATTGGTTTCTGAAACATCTGCCATAAACATATCCATACAGATAATACCGACAATCGGCACCCTGCGTCCGTCAATCCAAACCGAACCTCGCCCGTTACCCATTTGCCTGCTTATCCCGTCAGCATAACCTGCCGGTATTGTTGCAATCAGCCTGTCATGACCGGCAGCATCGGTATAACCGTAACCCACCGGCTCTCCGGCTTTTACAACCTTTATCTGTGTGATTTTTGAAATAAACCGTGAGGTATGCCTCATCTTCAGGTCATCAACGGCAGCAAGTCCGTACAGTCCTATTCCAAGCCTCACCATATCAAATTGAAACTGAGGGAACCTCAGTATGCCTGAACTGTTAAGTATATGCCTGAGAGGACGGTAACCAAGCTGACCGGCAATGGTCTCAAATACTGATTCAAAAAGAGTTGCCTGCTTTTTGGTACGCTCATCATCGGCTTCCGAATCTGTAGCGGCAAGATGAGTAAAGACAGAGACAACCCTGACACTGCCGGTCTTCTTAAGTATCTCTGACAGCCGCTCCGCATCATGAGGCTGAAATCCGAGCCTGTGCATTCCTGTGTCGAGTTTAATATGGACCGGCCATTCAGAAAGGCCGCAACTATCCGCTTTACGTATAAATCCCTCCAGAACCCTGAAACTGAATAACTCCGGCTCAAGGTTGTACCTGATAATTGTATCATATGATGACTCTTCCGGTATCATTACCAGCACCGGCTGGGTTATACCAGCTTCCCTCAGTTCAACACCTTCATCTGCATTGGCTACACCAAGGTAATCAACACCGTTGTGTTCCAGCATGGTTCCTATCTCAGATATGCCGGAACCGTATGCAAATGCCTTTACCATACCCATAAGCTTTACCCCCGGCTTCAGTAGCGATCGCACCATGTTGACGTTGTGGAGTATTGCATCGAGATTCACTTCCAGTACTGTAATATGCTTCTTCTGTTCTAACATGGCAACTATGTTGTAATCATCTTTTTTAATATCGCTTCTGTATTATTCTATTCGGTTTTTCAGGAAGCATGACCGGCAAAGGGGTTCATAAACATCCTTCTCCCCTAACAGTACTATCTTCTCCTCATCCGATTTCCTGTATGAATATTGCGCCAGCCTGCCGCACCTTACGCAGATTGCATGAACCTTTGTAACATGTTCTGCTATGGCAAGCAGATGTGGCATCGGACCGAATGGTGCTCCGTTAAAATCCATATCAAGACCGGCAACCACAACCCTGACCCCATTGTCTGCCAATTCGTTACACACCTCCACTATCGAATCGTCAAAGAACTGGGCCTCATCGATGCCAACAACATGGGCATCGCCTGCCAGCAGCAGTATTGCCGATGCATTATCTACCGGTGTAGAGTTAACCGATTTTTCGTCATGTGAAACAACCCTTGACTCAGAATACCTGTCATCGAGCGACGGTTTGAAGATCTCAACCTTCTGGCCTGCAAAGAGAGCTCTTTTAAGCCTTCTGAGCAGCTCTTCCGTCTTACCCGAAAACATCGATCCTGTAATGACCTCTACCGATCCTCTTCCGGGTCTCCTGTCTTCCGGCGTCTCCTCTGAGAATATCATCATATTGCCAAGATGGTCGCTGTAGTTATAATATTATGCGCACATTATTCGTTGAGAATAATGGTTACTTTTGCAAAGTAAACAAAACCGACGGTAAAAAACAGCACCACATATGGATTTAAATTCAGCTCTTGATATTATAATAAGAGACCTCAGGGAGGCCAGGGAGATTATTGATGATCTGAAAAATGTGAAGGGAGTCTCTGTCATTCAGGTTGAGCTCGCCAAGTCAAAATGCAAAAGTGCTGAAGAGATAATAGAACTTCTGAAAACGATTGAACAGCCGGTGATAAAAGCTCCTTCCGTGACGCCGGCTCAGGCTCTGGAGGTCTCTGCATCTACAATGTCAGAGACATCAGCACCCGATGTCTCCGGATCTTTCGGTAAGCCTGCTGCTGAACAGGCAGAACCGGCACCGGCATCAGGCGACGTCGCTGAAGATATAAGGCCGGAATCTCTTATGGAATTGGAAGATGAACCGGCTGAGGCTGCCGCCGCTGCCGAAACACCTGAAACAGATGAGTCTGTTAAGGACCCTGAGCCCGTTGAACCGGCTGCGGTATCGCAGAAAGATGAAAAGAAGAGCGTAAAGGGCAAACCCATTCTTGCAGACAGATACGGTGAACCCTATGACCGTGTCAACGAAAGGATGAGGGGAACCAGGGGTGATAATGACATATCGGCGAAGCTAAAGCAATCGCCCATCAGCAACCTTGCTGAGGCGATCGGCGTCAATGACAGGTTCTTTTATATCAGAGAGGTTTTCGGAGGTAATAATGAGGCCTACCATACCGCCATGGAAAAACTCAATTCCGTCTCGTCATCTGGCGAGGCTGAGAATATAATACACGACTACTCTTCCGGGGAGGCAGATACAGCGGCAGTAAAGTCTCTGCTCGATCTGGTTAGACGCAAAACAGGCTTTAATGGGTAAACTGTTCCTCGTTCCGACACCGGTCGGCAACCTGCGTGATATAACCCTCAGGGCGCTCGATGTCCTTGGTTCCTCCGATATAATTTTGGCGGAAGATACCAGGCAGAGCGGCATTCTTCTGAAGCATTACAACATTAAGGCGCGGGTATGGTCGCACCATAAATTCAATGAACACGGCAGCGTTGAGAGCATTGCGCAAATGATAAGTGAGGGGAAGATTGTATCGCTGATCTCCGATGCCGGTACGCCCGGCATATCCGACCCCGGATACCTGCTTGTAAGAAAGTGCCTTGAGAAGGGCCTTGAGGTTGAATCGCTGCCGGGACCGACGGCGCTTATTCCGGCGCTTGTTGACTCCGGACTGCCCTGCGACAGATTCTGCTTCGAGGGCTTCCTGCCACAGAAAAAGGGCAAGACAAAGAAGATCAGTTTGCTTGCTGATGAAACCCGCACGATGGTTTTTTATGAATCTCCATACCGCCTTGCCGGAACACTTCTGATGATGTCAGAGGTTTTCGGGCCGGAAAGGGAGGCATCAGTGTCACGTGAAATATCCAAAATTCATGCTGAAACAGTCAGGGGAACCCTGGCAGAGCTGCATCAGCTTTTCACAGAACGTCAGCCCAAAGGTGAGATAGTACTTGTAGTGGCTGGTGCAACTGCACTAAAAAAAGGAAAAGTATGAGACTGACAGATTACTGCCGGCTGATACTCTGTTTTGCCGGACTTGCATTTACGATCAATCTCTCAGCCCAGACCAGATTGTCGGACTCAATAACCGATTCATCGGGAAATCCTATTCCCTATGCAACCGTTTATATCCAGGAACTGCAGATGGGGACCACGGCCAATGCAATGGGTAACTATGAAATAAAACTCGAGGATGGAACCTACACTGTCTTCTACCAGAGCCTGGGGTATAACCAGGACTTCAGGCAGGTAGCGATAGCCGGATTACCGGTGGTCAGAGATATCTCACTTACAATACAGTACTTCCAGATTCCCGAGGTGACTATCAGCTCAGGTAGCGAAGATCCGGCATACGCGATAATGAGGAGGGCAATAGCACGAGCCCCATTTTACCTTAATGCTGTTGAACATTACAAGGCTATGGTCTATCTTAAAGGGACCGCCGTACTTGACAGGATGCCCCGGCTGCTTTCCAGGGCCATGGAGAGAGACAGCGATGTTGAGATAAAAATAGGCGAAACATACCTGTACGAATCACACAATGAGATTGAGTTCAACGCTCCTGATAAATACATTCACAGGCTGATTGCAATACAGACATCCCTTCCATCAGAAGGGGACCAGATATCTCCAATGAGCTACATTCAGGCCAGTTTCTATGAACCGGTAATTGTCGATCTGGCTATTTCACCCCTGGCTCCGAATGCATTCTCTCACTACAGGTACTCATATGAAGGCTCTTCGTTGCAGGGTCAATACGTAATTAACAAGATAAGGGTAATACCCAGAAGAAAAAGCCAGCAGGTATTTGCAGGTGTTTTATATATTGTTGAAGACCTGTGGTGTATACACAGCCTCGATCTCGAAAACGAGAGTCTGGTAGGTAAAGTAAGGGTCAGACAACTTCATACTCCGGTTCAGGACGATTTCTGGATGCCCGTAAGCCATAACTTCGACGTTAATTTTTCTATGTTAGGTATACGGGGCAGGGCAACCTACGGAAGCTCGGTTAAGTACTCGGAAATTCAGACAGCTGCCCCTCTGGCAACTGTTACAACTTCTGCCGACGTAGTGGTACATCCTGACACTGTCACGGAAGAGGCGCCTCCGACAAAAGCTGCTCTTGAAATGGAAAAGCTGCTGGCAAAGGAGGAGCTGACAAACCGTGAAATGATAAGGCTGGCACGAATGATGGAGAAGGAGGCTGATGAAGCATCGAAGAGCGATGACGGGAAAAGGGATCTCGAAATTAAGCAGACCACTCAATACATAATCGAGGAAGACGCGGCCAAAAAGAGTCGCGACTTCTGGAGCGAAATAAGACCCATACCACTGGATGATAACGAGCTTCGGAGCCTCAGACTTACTGACAGTCTGAAGACAGATGCGCTAAAGGAGGTTAAGGCAGGTCCGAATGAGGTAACGATTACCCTCTCGGCCGGGAAAAGCACCCCTTTCAAGAGGACGGTGCAAAGTATTCTGACAGGTAAGACATGGAGGCTTGACAGTAACAGGGTATCAATCACATATGGAGGCATTGCCAACTTTGACAACTTCTCATTCAACAGCGTTGACGGCATGACCTATGATCTCGATTTCAGGTTTACCAGGAGATGGAGGAACGGCACATCTTTTTCCATGTATCCCGAAATCGGTTATGCATTTTCGAGGGAGTCATTTTTCTGGACACTCAACACCACCTGGAATTACAGAAAAAATACCAATGACTATTTCTGGTTTCGTACCGGAGACAGGTCGACTGAGTTCAACAACTACGGACCGGCAAACAGATTTATAAACACTGCCTACTCACTGTTGCTGAAAGACAACCTTATACGCCTTTACCGCTCACAATATATCAGCATGGGACACCGGGCAGAGGTATCAAACGGCATCTATCTGGAGCTCTCTGCAAGAAGGGAAGTGCGTGGCATGCTCGGGAATAACAGCGAATTTTCATTCTTCAGGCGTGACAGCCTTTACAAGCCAAACATACCGGGTAATGATTTGATCGATCCGGTCAATCACCCCGCATATGTACCCTTCAACCATACCCACTACCAGTTCAACGCCAACCTTACTATTATCCCCTTCCAGAGGTACAGAATATCGGATGGAAGAAAATTTCCGGCAGGGTCGGATTATCCTACATTCATGCTCAGTTACAGGCAGGGATTTAATGATCTGGGTAATGACCTGTTGACTTACAGCCGGTTTGTTGCATCAGCCTCGAAAAGAAAAGACACCGGACCCATGGCTGAACTATACTGGAAGGTAAGGGCAGGCGCCATAATCTCATCAGACTCAATTACCTTTAATGATTTTATTCACTTCAACACCCAGCCCATTCCGGTGCTTCTTAACGATTACCGTGACGCCTTCTTCCTGCCGGGCTGGTATTCACTGGCTACAGACAAATGGTTTATTGAAGGACACCTGAGATATACCAACCCATATATACTTATAAAACTGCTTCCGGGAATAAGCAACACCCTCATGAGGGAGAACCTTCATGCCAGATACCTGCTCACCCCTCAGACAAAGCACTATTTTGAGTTCGGATACAGTATCAGCGAAATCTTCCTTCTCGGGGAACTTGGGATCTTTACCGGCTTTGAAAATTTCGGATTCCGTAGTGCCGGGGTCAGGGTGATACTGAAAATAAACTAAACCTCAGCTTCTTAAGTACCATCGGCCAGGTTTACCTCTTTGTCATAAGATCAGCATCCTATCTGAAGGGTGGTTCCTCATAGTCATTATCATCGAGGCCAAACGATCCGGGTTTCTTCTTTACGGAATCATTATTCATCTTTGAACCCACGGTATATGACTGTGAACCTACAGGTGCGGCTTCCGTGATATCGTCAAGCTCGAACTCGTCGAGTTCAACGAACTGGGCCTTCTCCTCCCTGAATCTGAGCCGTACATCACCGACAGGACCGTTACGGTTCTTTGCAAGTATGATCTCGGCTATTCCCTTTGTCAGAGTTCCGTCCTCAAACTCCAGCAGTCCGTACTTCTCCTGACGGTGTATGAATATCACCATGTCGGCATCCTGCTCAATTGCGCCCGATTCCCTGAGGTCTGAGAGCTGGGGCCTCTTCGAACCACCCCTTAATTCAACCGATCTGTTAAGCTGTGACAGAGCCAGTATCGGAATACCCAGCTCCTTTGCTATACTCTTCAGCGACCTTGAGATAAGACTCACCTCCTGCTCACGGCTGCCTGCATCAGGCGGACCGGTCATAAGCTGCAGATAGTCAACAATGGCTATATCGAGTCTGTTATGAGCCTTCAGCCTGCGACACTTGGCCCTCAGTTCAAATACTGAAATGGCCGGTGTATCATCAATATAAATAGGCGCGTCTACCAGTTTCCTTATACGTTTGTCAAGCAGCTTCCACTCGTCCTCTGTCAGTCTTCCGTTTTTTATCTTATCTCCGGCGATGTCTGTCTCGGCAGTGATGAGCCTGTTTACCAGCTGTACTGAAGCCATCTCGAGCGAGAATATGCCCACCTTCTTTCCGTGCTCTATTGCAATATTGCGTCCCATTGAAAGCGCAAATGCCGTTTTGCCCATCGAGGGTCTTGCCGCAATGATAATCAGGTCTGACTTCTGCCACCCTGAGGTTAGCCTGTCAAGCTTGCTAAATCCTGACGGGACTCCGATCAGACCATCCTCCTGCTTGCCGGCCTCCTCCATCTCTTCGATTGCCTGTTTTATTACAGTATTTATGGGGAGAACCTCGCGCTTTATGTTACCCTCAGCTATCTGAAATAACTCATTCTCAGATCGATCAAGCAAATCGGTGACATCATAGGTGTCGTCATATGCCATCGCCTGAATATCAGTCGATACCCGTATCAATTCCCTTTGGATGTACTTCTGGGCTACTATCTTGGCATGATACTCGACATTTGCTGCCGATACCACCTTCGATGTTAGCTGCGTCAGATAGACCGGTCCGCCGACCTGATCAAGGTCACCGTTAGCCTTAAGTTCCTCCGTTACAGTATAGAGGTCTATCGGCATCTCCTTAGCGTTGAGTAATTTCACCGCATTGAAAATCTTCCTGTGCGACTCCTTGTAAAAACACTCCAGCTTCAGAAGGTCCACAACAGTAATTACGGCATCGCTCTCGAGCATTACCGCCCCCAGAACCGCTTCTTCCATATCAAGAGCCTGCGGTGGGACTCTCCCCTGATCAGGTGACGGATAGTGAATCGGACGCGGTGCCGTGCGTTGTTTGGCCATGTGTTATATTATTGATTAGTTGTAGGTTAATGAACAGGGATGGGTCATTGAGACCAGTTTCAAATTTAACAAATGTACCCTGCCTTATGCCCCATAACGCGATTTGTTACAAACAAAATCCTGTTTATAAATTGTTGATAAGAGATGGTTTTAAACTTTCAGATCAACTGCCTCTTTTACTCTTTTCTTTGTAATCTTAGTACAGGTGGCATCAATAAGCTTATTAAATTATATTTTTACGATCTGAAGGGAGAATGAATGGTAACATTTCCAAAGGCAAAGATCAACATCGGGCTCACTATAGTGAGAAAACGGGATGACGGGTTTCATGATATTGAGACCATCTTCTACCCCGCAGGACTTTCCGATGCCCTTGAGTTCGTTGTTTCGGAAGCCGGGTTGGGACCCGACGAACTTACCGTGACCGGTGTGGCCGCAGGCTGCCGACCTGAGGAAAATTTGGTTATAAAAGCTGTGAATCTCCTGCGCGCAAAATATAAAATCCCATTTCTGCGTATTCACCTTCACAAAGTGATACCCCCCGGCAGCGGTCTCGGAGGCGGATCATCAGATGCCTCTGCCATGCTTATGCTGCTGAACCGGACTTTTAAGCTTCAGATTGGCCGGCAGGAACTTGAGGACATGGCGTTGAAGCTTGGCAGCGACTGCCCCTTCTTTATTCAGGGTTCGCCGGTTCTTGCCACCGGCAGGGGTGAAGTCTTTACCTCCCTGCCATGCTTTCTAGACGGATACTACCTTGTAATCGTTCGTGAGAACATTCACATATCAACCCCGCTTGCCTACGCCAACAGCAAACCCCACGGCAAAACATCAGGGCTGGAAGAGCTGATAAAGGCACCCTTGGAAGAGTGGAAAAATAACATCAAAAACGACTTCGAGGAGTATGCTTTCAGGGAACATCCCCGGCTTGAGTTACTGAAACAGGGATTGTACGATTCCGGCGCCCTATACAGTTCAATGTCAGGCAGTGGCTCAGCCATATACGGTATCTTCCGCACCAAACCCGAATCTCCCCCACCCGGCAACATCATCTGGCAGGGCTGGCCCAAATTATTTTTAAACGAAAATACTGAATAATCACAATTACTTAGATAAATAATCTACTGCGTCTCCGGGTGCGTCATCTACTTTGCGAGACCCTCAAACGAAACGTAAATCGGAAAACGAAGAAAGGAAAAAAATGATTCCGGTAATTCTCGCTGGTGGCTCGGGTACCAGGCTCTGGCCTTTGTCGCGCAAATATTATCCCAAGCAATTTCTGCCCT
>JAWOIF010000054.1:0-18278 GCA_046484805.1 Bacteroidales bacterium | reverse complement strand
TTGTTGTACAACAAGGAAGTTGCTTCACTTATAGTATCAAGGGCCATATATCCGGTTTCAGTGAAGGGCGATACCCTTCCGGTAGGCAGACCTGTCTTATATGCAAAAGTTAAGGTTGATGACAGGTCTCTCCACCTGCTGTTGAACCATTGGCCTTCAAGAAGGGGAGGGGTCATGGCTGCCTCAGCCATGAGAAGAGGTCTGACAGATTATATCATTGCGTTTACCGACTCAATATTTAAGGCTGACGGCGAGGAATCATCTGTTATCATTGCAGGAGATCTTAATTGTACCCCATCGGATGATGAGATCAAATCATTTGGTGCGGCAGGGTTTGTGAATCTTTTATCTGCTGACGGGAACGTGAAGAGGAGTGAGGGTACTTATAAATACCGGGGAGTATGGCAGATACTTGATCATATCATCGTTTCTAAATCAATGACGGAAGGCATATCTGATTTTATTGTTGAAGAATCTATGATACATTCAGCAGAGTTCCTTCTGATTGATGATGATGTTTATCCGGGCCGGAAGCCCTTTGCTACATTTGATGGCTACCGTTATGCAGGCGGATACAGCGATCACCTGCCGGTAAGGCTGGTTGTGAGGCGTTTAAGGTGATTACTGTTTTTTTACAGGTTTCAGCCCTATTGTATGAGCGATCTTAAGCATGTATTCTCTGGCTTCCTCATGGTTGTTGCCGATCATGCCTTCCAGAATGGCCTCTTTGATGGCCTCCTTAATGATACCGATTTCTCTGGCCGGTCCGATACCAAAGGTTTCCATGATCTCAAGACCATCTACCGGCGGTTGAAAGTTTCTGACAGCATCCTTCTCCTCTATCTCAAGTAGTTTTCTTCTCACAAGAGAGAAATTTGCCAGATGCCTCTTTACCTTTTCCGGATTCTTTGAAGTAATATCTGCCCCACAAAGCAGCATAAGGTCATCAATATCATTGCCCGCTTCATAAAGTAGACGTCTTATTGCTGAATCAGTTACCTCCTCCTGTGACAGGGCGATTGGTCTCAGGTGCAGTTCGACAAGTTTCTGGACATACTTCATTTTTTCATTCAGGGGTAGTTTAAGACGCCTGAAGACTGAAGGTATCATCTTTGCACCCAGAAAATCGTGGCCATGAAATGACCAGCCTGCTTCGGGGGTGAATTTCTTTGTGCGGGGTTTGGCTATATCGTGAAGCAATGCAGCCCATCTGAGCCAGAGATCATCGCTTTTAACACAAAGGTTGTCAAGTACTTTAAGGGTATGATAAAAATTATCCTTGTGACCCTTGCCTTCAACCATCTCAACACCTTTAAGATCGTCAAGTTCAGGCAGAATTATTTTGAGCAGACCTGTTTTTTCGAGCAGTTTAAAACCGTATGATGGCTTACTGCTAAGTATGATCTTATTCAGTTCGGTAGATATTCTTTCGGCCGAGACTATTTTGATCCTTTCCCTGTTTTTTCTTATTGATCTCAGAGTGCCTGATTCGATTGTGAAATCAAGCTGAGCTGCGAATCTGATTGCTCTCAGCATTCTGAGAGGATCGTCTGAAAATGTGGTTCCGGGTTCAAGCGGGGTCCTTATTATTCCACTCCTCAGATCCTCAAGCCCGTTAAAGGGGTCGATAAGCTCACCGTAAGTATTGCTGTTGAGGCTTACAGCAAGTGCGTTAATGGTAAAGTCACGCCGGTTCTGATCATCTTCCAGAGTACCTGCCTCCACTGTTGGTTTTCGTGAATCGCTTTTGTAGGACTCTTTCCTGGCACCCACGAACTCAATTTCAATATCGTCATATTTGAACATGGCGGTGCCATAGGTCTTGAAAACTGTTACTTTTAGGTTCCTGCCGCATTCTTCTGCAACCTTTCCGGCAATATCAATTCCATCGCCAATAACCAGAATATCAATATCCTTTCCGGCACTGCTCACGGCAAGCAATTTGTCACGAATGTAGCCCCCGATGGCATAGCCCCTGGTTCCCTCAGAATCGAGAACACGGGAGATTATGTTGAAAACGGGATTATCCAGATAAATGCGCATATATAGATATGACAATATGTACTTAATTCATGACAAAGTTACAATTTTGAGGTGATTTTGCGTAACTTGTAGCTCAAATGGTCTTTTGGTATGGCTATTGACATATTTCCTGAACAACTGAATTGATAAACGGTTATATTAAAAACGACATGGTAGAACATTTAAAAAAAGAGACATTTCTCACGAAGGTATTTAATTACGAGAGTAATAAGGAGTGGAAATTTGAGGGTGACAAGCCCTGTATAATTGACTTTTATGCTGACTGGTGCGGGCCGTGCAAGATGGTAGCGCCTATACTTGAGGAGTTGGCTGAAGAGTATGATGGAAAACTTAACGTCTATAAAATTGACACGGAAGCCGAACAGGAACTTGCTGCTGTTTTTGGTATTAAAAGTATTCCGTCTCTGCTTTTTGTGCCGTTGGACGGTCAGCCACAGATGGCTGCCGGGGCATTGCCCAAAGAGACCTTTAAAAAAGCATTTAAAGATGTTTTGGGTATTGAGTAAAAAAAAACAAAAAAATTAGCATAAATCTGAAATATTATGTAACTTTTCGCAGCTATTTGCGTTTAAATAGTTGAAGGTTGCATCAGAAACAGTAGTTTGTTTTCTGGACTTTAGGTTTAGGGTAATGAAGTTTGAGGCCGGTAACATGAAATGAGTTGCCGGCCTCTCTTTTTTAATCTTCCCTGAAGATGCTTTCAATCTCTTCCTCTGTAGCCTTTAGTCTCTTCTGGCAGAACTTAATAAGTTCAGAAGCTCTTCGCACACTTTCGGTGAGCTCATCGATGTCCATTTCCCCTTTTTCCATTTTGCCCAGTATCAGTTCAACCTCCTTCATGGCTTCACTGAATTTCATCTCTTTCTTTGTCATATTGTTTATTTTCCTTTTGATTTACAGTTACACTGCTCTCAACGATTCCGTCGTGAAAACGGGTCGTGATCACATCTCCTATTTCGAGCTGTTCTGAGTTTCTTACAGTCATACCCTTCATCTCCGTTATGGTGAAACCCTTTTTAAGAATATTTACCGGATCAGCCAGTTTTATCTGAATATCTCTGGCATTGATATCCTCTCGGTTTCTGGCAATCAAACGTAAGCTTCCTGACTTAAGCTCTGTTGCTTCTCTGATCAGTCTTGCCGCAGTTTCATTGGAAAGATATCGGGAATTCTTTCTGAGTTCTGAGATGCTGACAGCTATTCTGATTCCGGCATTCCTTATATATCCTGAAGTACCGCCTGACAATTTCATAGCTACGGAGGCAATTTCCCGGCGTAGTTGTGATACTATTCCTGAGGCTGAGGGGATAATCCTTCTTGCATATTCTGAAGTCATCGATGAATATTCCCTCAGTAATTCCTTTGCCAGTGACCTCAATGCTCCGTCTTTGTCTTTCAGGATTGTGTCTGTCTCATTCATACTTTCTATAAGGAAGGAGGCTGCCGCAGTAGGAGTTTTCAGAGACTTCCATGCCACCATATCTGTTACCGAGATGTCTTTTTCGTGTCCAATACCGGTAATAACAGGCAGTGGGAACTGGGTTATGTGAAAAGCTATGGAGTAATTATCAAACCATTGCAGGTCAGTGGTTGAACCTCCTCCCCTGAGAATTGCAACCAGGTCGAATTCATCAAGCCGGCCCGAAATCTGATCGAGTGCACGTACGATTCCCTGCTCTGTCTCTTCGCCCTGCATCGGAGAATTAAAAAGTTCGGAAGCAAAGCGATAGCCGTAGGGGTTGCCTGCCAGTTGGTTGCAGAAATCGGTATATCCGGCTGATGAGGCTGATGAAATCACTGCGATTCTCTGAGGCAAAATGGGAAACTCCATCTCCTGGTTCATACCGAGTACTCCCTCTTCCTTCAGGCGCTTGATAATCTCGTTGCGGCGAATAGCCATTTCGCCCATTGTGTATGCAGGATCGACATCACTTATATTAAGGCTCAGGCCATACAGTTCATGATAGTCGACGGTGACTTTAAGCAGAACCTTCATTCCTGCTGCAAATAGGGTTCCCGTTGCCATTTCAAAGCGCGGCTTCAGCATCCTGTAACGTGCCGACCAGATGGTTGCCCTTATCCTTGTCTTTACATTGTCAGTTTTTTGGTCCTTCTCAACAAGTTCCAGGTAGCAGTGACCTGCATAATTCTCCTTCAATTCGGCTATTTCTGCTGTTACCCAGTAACTTCCCGGCATTGCCAGAACGATCGAATCCCTGATAAGCAATTGCAGGGCTGTTAATGACAACCTGTCGCTCATTGTTCTGAATATCTATTTCCAGATAGTGCCTGTGATTTCAGGATCTGATATTTTCCCCCTGTTTTTCTCGAACAGGTCAAAGAAAGCTTTTTCCCTGTCAGCTACCCGGGGATCGTCGAGTCTCCCCATTTTGTAATCCAGTTCAATCTCCAGCTTACCCTCTTCGGTGAAAATCTTCCACGGTCCGTCTCTTACATCATTATTATATGTGCCCATATATTCAGGCTTGCCGTTGGCATACAGAACCTCAAAGCTGCCATTAAGTTTTCCCGATTCATAATTTGCCTTGATACAGAGTTTTCCCGTAACGTAATACTGGGTCCATTCACCGTGCCGCAGATCATCCGTAAAATTGAGTTTTTCTGCTATCGTTCCATCCTTGTAAAACTTAATTGACGGTCCATTTCTTAGATCATTGGTGTAATTCTCCTCACAGATCCTATAGTTCTCGGTTTTTTGTGAGAAGAAATTCCATAAGCCCTCCTTTTTCTGATTAATATAGCTGCCTTCAGCTGCTATAAATCCGTTGGGATGATAAAATTTCACTTTTACTTCCGGGTTGTCTTCCAGGTGGAGCATTATTGATTTGAGACTTCCATCTTCATAATACCTTTTGAACTCTCCGACTGGATTGTCATCCTTGAAGAAACCATCATACTGAATTATTCCGTCAGTATTTTTTTTTATCCAGTGGCCCTGTTTTTTTCCGTTTTTGTCTGTAATATTAATGGTGTCTGGCAGCTGGCAAAAAGCCGCTGTGGATAATGCCGACATTAAAACCAATATCAGGTATACTTTCATTTTAACCGTATCGCGAAATTCAGAAAGTAAAGGTAAAAAAAATCCCGGAATGAACCGGGATCTCTTTTCTGTGGTTTTCTACTTAACCTCCTCGAAATCTACATCTGTCACTTCATCATTCGGGGATTTTGTTTCTCCCTGGTCTGAAGGTTCCCCTTCAGGTCCCTGTGGTTGGCCCTGAGCAGCCTTATACATCTCCTCGGATGCAGCCTGCCATGTAGTATTCATCTCTGCCATTGCCTTGTCAATCTGGTCTAAATCCTGACTCTTGTGAGCCTCCCTGAGATTTGCAAGAGAGCTTTCGATGGCTGATTTCTTGTCTGCCGGCAACTTATCTCCGAATTCCTTCAATTGTTTTTCAGTCTGGAATATCATGCTGTCGGCCGCATTGATCTTCTCGACCTTTTCCTTCGCTTGTTTATCGGCTTCCTCATTTGTTTTTGCTTCATCGCGCATTCTCCTGATCTCATCGTCGGTGAGACCTGATGAGGCTTCAATCCTGATTCTCTGCTCTTTTCCTGTACCCTTGTCTTTTGCACTCACATTCAGAATACCATTCGCATCGATATCGAATGTTACCTCTATCTGTGGTACACCCCTGGGGGCTGGCGGGATACCATCAAGATGGAATCTGCCGATGGTTTTGTTTCCGGCAGCCATAGGACGTTCACCCTGCAATACATGTATTTCAACGGAGGGTTGATTGTCAGATGCGGTGGTAAATGTTTCTGTCTTTTTGGTCGGAATAGTGGAATTGGCCTCAATAAGCCTGGTCATGACACTTCCCATAGTTTCAATACCCAGTGAAAGCGGGGTCACGTCAAGAAGCAAAACATCCTTTACCTCACCAGTAAGAACACCTCCCTGTATGGCAGCTCCGACAGCGACTACCTCATCAGGATTTACACCCTTTGAGGGAGCCTTTCCAAAGAATTTTTCAACAACCTGCTGAATTGCAGGTATCCTGGTCGAACCTCCAACCAGCAGTACTTCGTCTATATCTGAGGTTTGAAGACCTGCATCACTGAGAGCTTTTTTACACGGGCCTACCACAGCCTGGATCAGTTTATCGGCAAGTTTCTCGAAGTTAGCCCTTGTCAGGGTTTTGACCAGGTGTTTGGGAATACCATCTACCGGCATTATATATGGCAGGTTGATTTCGGTCTGGGTAGAGCTGGAGAGTTCTATCTTCGCTTTCTCAGCGGCCTCTTTGAGCCTTTGCAGTGACATGGGGTCTTTCTTGAGATCGACACCCTCATCCTTTTTAAATTCGGCTGCCAGCCAGTCAATTATTGCCTGGTCAAAATCGTCACCTCCGAGGTGCGTATCTCCATTTGTTGACTTGACTTCAAAAACGCCATCACCGAGTTCAAGTATTGAGATGTCAAATGTACCGCCACCGAGGTCGAATACAGCTATCTTAAGGTCCTGTGACTTTTTGTCCAGTCCGTAAGCCAGAGAAGCGGCTGTAGGTTCATTGATGATTCTTTTAACCTTCAATCCGGCTATTTCTCCGGCCTCCTTTGTAGCCTGTCTCTGTGAATCGCTGAAATAGGCCGGAACGGTAATTACAGCTTCCGTAACTTCCTGCCCGAGATAGTCTTCTGCCGTCTTCTTCATCTTCTGAAGTACCATGGCAGAAATCTCCTGTGGCGAGTAGAGTCTCTCATCTATCTTGACCCTCGGGGTATTGTTATCTCCTTTTATTACCTTATAAGGAACTCTTTCGATCTCTTTCGTGACTTTGTCATAGGTTTCACCCATGAATCGCTTTATGGAGAAGATCGTTTTTGCGGCATTGGTAATAGCCTGTCTTTTTGCCGGGTCACCGACTTTCCTTTCACCATTTTCAACAAAAGCAACAATTGATGGAGTGGTTCTTTTCCCTTCACTGTTGGGAATTACAACCGGTTCGTTTCCCTCCATTACAGCAACGCATGAATTTGTTGTTCCAAGATCAATTCCGATTATTTTACCCATGTTATTTTGTGTTTTAAGTTTTTACATTCTGATATTACCTGTTTATGCAATCATTATGCCATGAAGGGGCAGAAGCATAAAATGATGAAAATATGACACCATCACCCTGAATCTAGCAGAAGTTCACTATCTGAGTATGACAAAAAGACAGTTGTAGTTACCATATTGAAGTTGATTTTATTCATGTTGTCAGCTTTTATCAGATTCATTTTGTAGCTTTGTCTCAATAATATCTAATAATACTTGCATGTCTATCCATAAAACTGTTAAGAGGGTAACAACCCATGTGCTTTTTGAGATGAAGCTGAGGGGAGAGAAGATAGCTATGCTTACAGGCTATGACTATTCGATGGGAAGAATACTCGACTCTGCCGGCGTTGATATAATTCTGGTGGGTGATTCTGCGTCAAATGTTATGGCAGGCTTCGAAACGACACTTCCGATAACCCTTGACAATATGATATACCATGCTGCTTCCGTCGTCAGGGCGGTAAGGAGGGCTTTAGTTGTGGTTGATCTTCCGTTTGGGACTTATCAGGGGAATTCTATGCAGGCACTTGCCTCAGCAATCAGGATAATGAAGGAGACAGGTGCCCACGCCGTAAAGCTGGAGGGAGGCAGAGAGATAGTTGAATCGGTTGATAGAATATTATCTGCCGGCATCCCTGTTATGGGGCATCTTGGACTCACACCACAGTCGATCCATAAGTTCGGAACCTATGTGGTTAGAGCGCGTGACACTGAAGAAGCTGAAAGGTTAAAGGAAGATGCCGCCAGGCTTGAGACGAGTGGCATTTTTGCCCTTGTGCTTGAAAAGATACCTGCAAAACTCGCGGGGGAGGTGACTTCGACCCTGAGCATTCCGGTAATTGGTATTGGTGCCGGACCCAATGTTGACGGTCAGGTTCTTGTGCTGCACGACATGCTGGGCATTACACAGGAGTTTTCACCCAGGTTCCTTAGAAGATATCATAACATCTACGCTGAAATTTCTGATGCTGTTTCCTCCTATATCAGGGATGTAAGATCGGGTGAGTTCCCAAGCGATAAGGAGCAGTACTAAACTCAGACAGAAAACGTGGAGATTCTATACGAGGACAATCACATAATTGCAGTCAACAAGCGGGGGTCTGATCTGGTTCAGGGAGACAAGACCGGCGATGAGACCCTTGACAGAAGGATTAAGGATTACCTTAAGGTGAAATATAAAAAGCCTGGTGATGCCTTTCTGGGTGTGGTTCACCGCCTTGACAGGCCAGTCAGCGGGGTTGTGTTATATGCAAAGACATCAAAGGCATTGTCACGGCTGAGTAAAATGTTCAGAGACAAGGAGATAGTCAAGACCTATTGGGCGATAGTAAAGGAGAGTATGCCTGCGGAGGAGGGAGAGCTTCGTCACTTTCTGCGGAAGAATGAGAAGCAGAATAAATCATATGCATGGGATAAGCCTGTAAAAGGCGCCAAAGAGGCTTCTCTGGGCTATCGTATTGTCGGGAGGTCTCAGAGCTACTACCTGTTGGAAGTGGATCTTCATACCGGTCGTCACCACCAGATAAGGTGTCAGCTTGCAGCAGTGGGATGTCAGGTACGTGGCGATCTCAAGTATGGCTACAGGCGTTCGAACGAAAATGGATGTATTGACCTTCACGCAAGACGAATAGCTTTCAAACACCCCGTTTCAGGTGAGCAAATAACCATTACTGCCCCACTGCCTCAGGGAATCTTCAGACAACTGTTCAGTAATATTGAATGATTAAAAAAAGAAGAGTCCTGCGGGTGCAGGACTCTTTTGGAATTAGTACATGAAAGCCTGATTGAAATAGATTTGCTTGCTGTTGTAACCCTGTTTTTAAACCTAACCTTAAAACTTAACCTAAAACCTTACACTAGCCTGGCGTTTCATTACTTAACCTTTGCAAATATAAACCTGATTTGACTGAAAGGAGGTTAACAGACGGTTAAAACACGTTAAGGAAACGTTAAACTTTGTTCGGCTATAGGGTTAAATACTAATTTTGCAATATGAACAGGAAGAGGTTTACATGGCTGATTATTATGATGGTAGTATCGCTTGCCGGTATTACCGGAGTTCAGATATACTGGATAAGAAGCGCCATTAAAATACGAAATGAAAATTTCGATAATTCTGTGATAAGTGCAATGCATACTGCTGTGGGAAGCCTTGAATCATCAAGCCGTGTCTCTTTCTTTAACCAGTTTACAATGAGGGAGCAGAACCTCAGGGACTCATTATTCAAGGGTACAGACCTTATTAGTATTGGCAGTTATTCACCTGCTTACAGTAAAGGATTCAATATTAATATTTCAGGCCGTACAGGCATGATCTTGCCACCTTCATCGGGAAGAGACACAGTTGGACACGAAGATATACTGATCAACAGGGTCTTTCCGGAAGGTGATTCAGTTAGCATAATTGTCACTTCCCCGGATTATTATACAGGTGATTCACTTGCAGCCGGGGGACCTGAAGAGAGACGAATTGTTGTCGGGCAGGAAGATTATATCAGATGGTTGCGTACGAGAGCTCTTGAGCTGCAGAAGTTGAGTGACCAGATGATATCTGAACTCAGTGACTGGGAGAGCAGGGTAGAGATAGATAACAGGCTGATACGCTATACACTTAACAAATTCTTTAACCTTCATGGTGTTAAACTGCCTTTTGAATTTGCTGTGATCAGAGAGGGGGCGATATCAGGTGGACAGTATTCACACGATCGAACAGATGAACTGCTGGGTAGTAATTATTCTGTCATCCTCTTTCCGGGAAGAATGGTAAAGGACGATCTTATGCTTAGCGTTATTTTCCCGGGAAAGCATGATATTGTAACCGGCAGTATGTCATGGATACTGGCAAGTTCACTTCTTTTTTCGATGATAGTGCTTGCTACATTTGCCCTGAGTCTCTATTTCATCATAAGGCAGAAGAAAATCTCAGAAATGAGATCAGATTTTATTAACAACATGACTCATGAATTTAAAACTCCGATTGCCACTATCTCACTTGCAGCCGATACAATAACCAATCCCAGGGTTATTAATGATGAAACGGGGATAAAGCATTTTGTTTCGATGATTAAGAAGGAAAACAGCCGTATGAACAGGCAGGTTGAGACGATACTCCAGATTGCCTCTCTTGACAGGCACGATATACAGTTCAGGTTCGGCGATGTCCCTTTGCATTCAGTAATTGAACGTGCCGTAGAGGTGATGGAATTCCAGATACAGCAGCGGGGCGGGGAAATATTACTCAAACTGGAAGCAATTGACAGTGTAATCTACGGTGATGCCGAACATCTCTCCAATCTTATGCATAACCTGCTTGACAATGCCAATAAATACTCACCCGATAAGCCTGAGATAACAGTATTGACCTCAAACAGAGACAACGGGGTAGTGATCTCGGTCGCAGACAAGGGGGCAGGCATGTCGAAGTCGGTACAATCAAGGATATTCGAGAGGTTTTACAGGCAGCCGGCTGGAAATATTCACAATGTAAAAGGGTTCGGACTGGGGCTTAGTTATGTTAAGTCAATTGTAGATGCTCACAAGGGTGTTATTGAACTTACAAGTGAACCCGGTAAGGGAACCAGATTCGACATATATTTACCATTTAACTGGGAGGATTAAAATGGCACGAAAGCAGCAGAAAATATTTCTTGTTGAGGATGACCTGAGCTTTGGATCCGTACTGAAGTCATATCTGGAGCTTAATGACTACTCTGTGGAATGGGTCGATGACGGAAAGTTTGCAATGGAACGGTTCAGAAAGGCCTCATATGATATCTGTATTCTTGACATTATGCTTCCTAACATTGACGGTTTTACCATTGCAGAAGAGATACGCAAGATAAACGGCAAGGTTCCCATAGTGTTTCTGACAGCTAAAAAGCTGAAGGAAGACCAGTTGAAGGGTTATGGTGTCGGAGCTGATGATTATATCACCAAACCCTTTGATACTGATATCCTTCTGTGCAAGATAAAAGCAATTCTTTCGCGCAATGAGATGAACCTGCCTGAAAAGGATATTTATGAGATCGGGAAATTCATTTTCAACTCCAAACTCAGAATCCTGACCATTGCCGATAAGGAGATAAAAATGTCACCAAAGGAGGGCCAGCTGCTTGAAATGCTTGCACAGAATCTCAACGGACTTATAAGTCGGGAGGTTGCCCTGAAGAAGATTTGGGGTAGTGACGATTACTTTACTGCCCGCAGTATGGATGTTTATATCACAAAGCTCAGAAAATATCTTACTGAAGACCCCTCACTGAATATAAAAAATATTCACGGTTCGGGTTTTCAGCTAACTATCAGCGGGGATCAGGATTGAGATCCTTGTGTGAAAACGTCAGAGGCAGCAGGTCGCTGCCTTTTCCTATTATCGTAACCTTCGAGCTTCCGGCTAATATTATGCGTAAGGGCTTGTTGTGTCTTGACTCTTCCTCGGCAATTATCTGCCTGCATTTTCCGCATGGAGATACAGGAAGGGAAACCTGCACACCCTCCTTCACGGCTGTAATTGCGATAGCTGAGGGCGCGATTCCGGGGAATAAAGCTGCCGCTGAAGAGAGTGCGTTGTGTTCAGCGCATATGCCTGAAGGGAATGCGGCATTCTCTATATTGCACCCGGGAACTATACTTCCATCTGTCAGTCTGACAGCAGCACCAACTGCAAAACCTGAGTAGGGAGACCATGATGAGCCTGCGGCATTAAGTGCTGCTTCGATAAGCTTTTGATCCTCAATGTTGAGGTCGTCAGGGCTATTGGTTTCAAATATTTCAGTTAAGATGCTAACTTTTTTCATGTGGAATCAGATGATGATGAGCTCAAAGTTAATAATATCTGATAAACTCAGGATTTCATGTTTGTGTCTGATTGAATCATTTTTCTATTTTTGCCACAAAACAACGAAAAATGCGATCGAAAGCGCTGTATATTGGTTTTATTATTGTTATTGTGATTGTCATGTCGGCGTGCCGTACGACGAAGATGGCCGTTGAGGTAACCCCTGAGAATCATGCAGTCAAAGAGTATATTGAAAGATATGCCGGTATTGCGGTTAGTGAGATGAACCGTACCGGTGTTCCCGCAAGTATTAAACTGGCTCAGGGCATGATCGAGTCAGATCATGGCAGAAGCCGGCTGGCCCGCGTCGCCAACAATCATTTTGGAATAAAGTGCCACTCTGACTGGCGTGGCCCGGGCATTTATCATGATGACGACAGGCGTAACGAGTGCTTCAGAAAATACAATTCACCTGAACAGTCGTTTCTTGATCACTCCGATTTCCTTGTGAACGGGTCGAGGTACAAATCTCTGTTCTCGTTAAAAACTACTGACTATAAGGGGTGGGCAAGGGGATTGCAAAAAGCTGGATATGCTACGAATCCTGCTTATGCTAACATGTTAATCAGAAAGATTGAGGAAAACATGCTTTACAATTTCGATACCGGCAGGGCTTTGTCAGTACCTGTGGTATCTGCACCCGTTGATGCCGGGACCACCCCGACCCGATCAACTCCTGTTTCAGGGGCAACTACTATACGGGGATCAAGATACGCACCTGCAGCTGCGGCAAGAGTAATGGTCAGGAACAGGGTTGAGTACATAATTGTTAATGAGACTGATAGTTTTGAGTCCCTGACCCGTGATTTTGACCTGCTGTCATGGGAGCTTGAAAGGTATAACGAAGTTGCCGTTGATTCTCTTCTGGTGCCGGGCAGGACTCTGTTTCTTCAGCCGAAGAGGAAGAAAGCTGAACCCGGTATCAGGTATCATGTCGTGAGAGAAGGTGAAACGATGCATCAGGTGTCACAACTGTATGCAATAAAGTTACAAAATCTTTACAGAATGAATTTCATGGAAGAGGGTAGTGACCCTGACCCCGGTCGTCGTCTGAATCTTCGCTGAATCCTGAATTAAGATTTTCTCAGGAGGCTTGATTGGTGATGGAATAATCTCCGGCCCTGAAACCCCTCAGTAGTTCGATAGTGGACATTCTTTTCCGACCTGCCAGTTGCAGACTGATAATGTTGACAAATCCCCCTTTACAGGCAATGCGTATAAAGTGTTTATTGTCGCTTTCCATTTTTCCAAAGTCAAGGGTATGATCTATGGTCTCAATCTGTGTTTCAAACACCTTGAAAGTTATTATTTCATCGCCTTTTCTGAATGCAGACCTTGCGCATGGAGAAGGAGAAAGGCCTCTTACCAGATTGTGGATGGTTAAAGCATTTTGTGTCCAGTCGATAATACAGTTACGCGGAAAGATTTTAGGGGCTATCCTGACCACTTCACCAGGTTTGAGGAACTGGTTCTGAGGTACAGGTTTTGCAGTACCTGCGGCTATCGCCTCAACTGTACGGTTAACCAGAAGAGCCCCGCTACGCATCAGCCTGTTATGCAAATCACCGGCATTCTCGTTGGTAAAGATTGGAACCTCCTCCCTGAATAAAATACTACCTGTATCTATCTTATTATCAATTATAAATGTCGTAACTCCGGTTGTGTGTTCACCATTTATCAGAACATGATTTATCGGGGCGGCCCCTCTGTACTGAGGCAGGAGTGAGGCATGGAGGTTAAGAGTTCCCATAGGTGGTATGCTCCATACTTCTGATGGAAGGAACCGGAATGCCACCACCACTATCAGATCAGGTGCCATTTTTGTAAGTGACTCAAGAAAAGTGGCATCCCTGAGATCTTCCGGCTGTAGCACCGGCAATCTGCTGAATTCTGCGAATTGTTTTACGGCTGACTGTGAGAGTTTCCTTCCCCTGCCGGCAGGTTTGTCCGGAGTGGTTACCACTCCCACAACATTATGGCCGTTCATTAGAAGGGATCCGAGGCTTGCTACTGCGAATTCAGGTGTTCCCATGAAAACTATGCGCAGATTCTCTCTCATCTGTTGCTGTTTGTTAGAGCAAATCTAATAAAAAAACAGAGTGTAACAGGTGAGTTGTTGATACTTTTTGCCGTTAACCTACTAATGTTTTTCATCCTGCCATTGGTCGCATTTATTATTTTTTAACATAAAAATATGACCATTATATTAATTTTGTGATTTGTGAATTCAATATAGCCATGAGGAAAAGCTTTTACTGGCGTAGTTATGTCAGCTTCGGACTCTTTTTAAGTTTTCTTGTTATTACCATATCCGGTATAATTCTTTATGTCGCTCCTACCGGTCGTATAGCAAGATGGATATCATGGCAGATGTTTTGGCTGAGCAGGGCACAATGGGAAGATTTACATACCCTCTTTTCATATCTTTTCATAATCTTTGGCTTATTCCATCTGTTTCTCTTTAACTGGAAGCTTTTCTTTTCATACATAAGGTCGAGGCTGACCTCAGGGCTAAATCGCAAGAGGGAGATGATGTTTGCGTTGCTAACCTTCCTGATCGTTTTTGTTCTGACCATAGTTAAGACTCCGCCCATATACAGCGTAATGGAATTGGGTAACAGTATATCGGCAACGTGGGGTGAGAAGCAAGGAACACCTCCTGTGCCTAATGCCGAGGGGATGACACTGCGTGAAATCTCAAACGAATTGCTGCGTACGGATCCGGATGAGGTCTCAGCCTATCTGGATAAGATAGGTTATGCAGTTAAGGATGTTGACATGGTTTTTGAAGATATATCCCGGGAGAATGGAATATCTGCTTCCGATCTCTTTAAAGAACTGTCAAGGCATTACGAAGTGTTTCTTCCGATCAGGGAAAGAAAATGACCACCGCATTGGTTTGATCTGCGGGTTTTTATTTCATCTTGTAGCACGAAATTCTGTGGCCCATCTTGTTGGCTTTTGTCTCGAGGTAGAATTCGTTGTATTTGTTGGGTTCGATCTCTAAAGGTATCGTTTCCACGATGGTTATTCCGTATCCTTCAAGGCCTGCTCTTTTAACCGGGTTGTTCGATATCAGTCTGATCTTTCCCAGTCCCAGTTCTCTAAGCATGTTGGCGCCCACTCCGTAATCCCTTTCATCTTCGGCGAAGCCAAGTTCGAGATTTGCTTCCACGGTATCGCGACCTTCCTCCTGCAGCTTGTATGTCTTTATCTTGTTCAGCAAACCGATACCTCTTCCTTCCTGACTGAGGTATATCACAGCACCTGTTCCCTCCTTATTGACCATTTCCATTGCTTTATGCAGCTGCTGACCGCAATCACATCTGAGTGACCCGAAAATATCACCTGTGAAGCAGCTTGAATGGAGCCTGACAAGAACGGTGTCATCACGGGTCCAGCTTCCCTTCACGATTGCAGCATGTTCAAGTCCGTTGCTTATCTGTCTGAATGGAATGAAGTCAAAATCGCCGTACAGTGTTGGTAGTTTTACTTTTTCACCTTTTTCGATAATTGAGTCTGTCCCGAGCCTGAATGTAATCAGGTCCTTGATTGATATTATCCTGATCCCGAATCTTTTCGATAGTTTGATAAGATCGGGGAGACGCGCCATCGAACCGTCGTCGTTCATAATCTCAACCAGGGCGCCACCCGGACGAAGGCCGGCCAGTTTTGTAAGATCCACGGCTGCCTCAGTATGCCCGGCACGTCGCAGAACGCCCTTTGATTTTGCTTTTAAGGGAAAAATATGACCTGGTCTGCCAAGGTCAGAAGGTTTCGTATCAGGATCGACGAGTGCTTTTATTGTAAGCGCCCTGTCAGTGGCTGAAATTCCTGTAGTTGTATGGGGGCTGAGCAGGTCGACTGATATTGTGAAGGGTGTTTCATGAATTGATGTGTTATTGCCTACCATCAGTTCAAGTTCAAGTTCGGCACACCTCTCTTCAGGAATCGGAGCACATATCAGGCCTCTGCCGTACATGGCCATGAAATTCACAATTTCGGGTGTTATCAGTTCGGCTGAGCATATGAAGTCACCTTCGTTCTCCCTGTCCTCATCATCCACGACAATAACGACATTACCCTGTCTTACCTCATCAATAGCATCCTGAACCGTGTCGAATCTGAAATTATTCATTATTATGATCTGTAGCAGCTTGTTGGCTGATTAATTGTTAAATACAAGTTGCCGGGCAAAAGTAAACAAAAACGTCGTACCAATAGCTGAGTAATTGTTCAAAATTACATGACTTATATCATTCACTCCTGGTCCCGGCAATTGATGATATTTTATCGATAATCTTTTTGAAGAACTGTGTATAGGTTTCAGTATTCATAACAACCGAGTCTGTTGTTGCCATATAGGTAAGCATTACGCCTATTGGCAGCAGTATGAATGATGAAAGCCACATTCCTCCTATGGAAGAAATCTGGTCCTCCTTAACCAGTTTTTCACCCGACATAGAGATGACATAATAGACTACGAAGAACAGTACTGATATAACTGAAGGTGTACCCAGTCCTCCCTTCCTTATAATTGCGCCCAGTGGTGCTCCTATGAAGAAAAAGACAATGCATGCGAAAGGGAGAGTAAATTTTTTATGCCAGTCGACTTCATATCTCTTTATGTTTTTCACTTCATTGTGGAGGGCGTCAGACTTCTGGTCTATAAACCTTGAGGCTTCCCTCACATTCTCAATTGCCGTGTTTAGAACCACATGCCTGAGATGGGTGTCAAGGGTGTCAAATGTGGCATAGACTTCCATTCTATCAACTGTAACTGTATCAGGTACGGGTATTACATTATGGTTTCTGCCCTTATAGATATGTGTCTCGAAGAACTCGACGAAAGCGTTGTTTGCCCTGAAGAGGTATCGCAGGTTAAGAGAATCTATCTGCTGGGTCAGTTCGGTAATATTGAGCATTGCAGCATGTGAGCCGAAGAGGTTATCATCACTTCTTATAAGATCGAAACCTGCCAGCTCTACTACTACTGTTTGTTCTTCGAATAAATCGCTGCGGAAGGGGAACGATCTTTCGCTGTCATTTCTTCCCTTTTCAGCCAGTTCGGAATAAGCGTAGCCGTTGTATAATGTCATTATCAGACCCGATTTATCGGGCGTTATTCTCATATATCCCGAGTCTCCGTAGATAACATTTACGTTTCCCCGTTTCTCGCGGTGGTCGTAGATCAGAACCCTTTTCAGGAGGTTGGTTTCAGGGTCTTTTTCTCCGATTTTAATGCTTAGTCCGTCTACACCATGGTAAAATGATCCGGCCTGTATATTCAGTTCCGGTCGTTTGTTTCTGATGTCCCAGAGCAGCGTACGGGCTTTACGGCTGGAGTAGGGTAGTACATTATTTGAGAAAAAGAACGATCCGACAGCCAGTATTGCCATCAGCACTATCAGTGGCCTCATAATTCTCTGCAGCGGTATCCCGGACGATTTCAATGCAGTAAGTTCAAGGTGTTCCCCCATATTGCCGAAGGTCATAAGTGCTGCCAGCAGTATTGCCAGGGGAAGGGCGGTAGGTACGAAGACGAGGGTGAACTGGAAGAGCAGTTCGGCCATTATTCCAAGCTCGAGGCCTTTGCCTGCCAGTTCGTCGATATAGAGCCAGAGGAACTGGAGTATCTGGATTATGAGAACTATAAAGAAGGTCAGTATCAGCGGACCGATAAATGATTTAATTACCAGGATATTTACCTTCTTCATGAGGGGGTTGAAAATTTTGACAAACCTACTCGATTTTTATCAAAAATCATACCGTGGATTCAGGCTATGAACCGAGGACTGATTTAAGTCTCTGTATTTCGGTATCCCATAGGTATATTGCGTCCTCCTTTTCATCGGGTTCGGCAAAGTCGGTGATCAGGAGAGCCACGTCACCGGTGAGTTCTTCCATATTTATTTTGAATTCGAAATAGTTCCGGGTCTTATCCTCGTCCTTGTCTATCCATTCAAAGCGTGCCATTCTGTTCTCTTTTACGCAGAGCAGGCGCGCTTTCAATACTATTGTATCCCATGTAAACAGGAAGATATCACCATCGTTTGTTACGTCATCGGCGAACCACTCGGCAAGACCATCAGAAGTACTTATTCGAGGGAATAAGACTTTTGGTGAGCAGTTCATCGGATATTCTAGTTCATACTGTATTTTCATCGGAATTTCCGGCATTGAAAATGTATATTACCCGCAATATAAAAAAAATATCCTAAGGAAAAAGCCTATCTTGAATTAATAAAAAGTTAATCTTATATTTGCACCCTCAAAATGGCGAGATAGCTCAGATGGTTAGAGCGCATGATTCATAATCATGAGGTC
>JAWOIF010000040.1:0-14358 GCA_046484805.1 Bacteroidales bacterium | reverse complement strand
TTTCATAAAGGGTGGCAATAACCGGATCATACTGGCAACTGACGGTGACTTCAACGTTGGGGTTACCAGCAACTCTGAACTGGAGAGAATGGTAGAACAAGAGCGGGAGAAGGGAACATTCATTACGGTACTGGGATTCGGTATGGGAAACTACAAGGACAACAGGCTTGAGACCATTGCAAACAAGGGTAACGGTAATTATGCATATATTGATAACATTCAGGAGGCTCGCAAAGTGTTGGTGCAGGAATTCGGTGGAACCCTCTTCACAATAGCAAAGGATGTGAAGTTTCAGATAGAGTTTAATCCTGTTCACGTTCATTCATACAGGCTTATCGGCTATGAGAACAGGCTGTTGAATGATGAGGATTTCAATGATGATACAAAGGATGCAGGGGAAATGGGGTCGGGTCACACGGTTACCGCACTTTACGAACTTATACCTGCCGGCCGTGGCGATGTCAATCCCCTGGTTGACCCTCTTAAATACCAAAGAAATGATAGTCAGCCCGTCATGTTGCTGAATGACGAGCTTGTAACTGTAAAGCTAAGATATAAAGATCCCGATGGCAGTGAAAGCCGTATGTTTGAAGAAGTCGTATTGAGGGGAGATCAAAGTTTTGACCGCAGCAGCGAAAACCTCAGGTTTTCAGCGGCGATAGCTGCTTTTGGAATGATGCTGAGAGATTCGGATTATAAGGGAGAGATTACATATGACAGGATTATTGAGATAGCTTCAGGAGCCAGGGGTAAGGACCCTGATGGTTATCGTGCTGAGTTTGTAAGGCTGGTTGCCGCGGCTGCAGGCATAACGTCAAAGCATTGGCACTGACAAATATAAATGATCTTGTCGTTTTGGCGGGCGTAGCAATGGAGCTACGCCCTGCCTGTTTCAGAAAGTTATTTTCATATCAATGGTAATAGAATAATTACCGGAGATATCAGTGAACCAAATTGTTATAAAAAAGGTTAAATGATTATTAAAACCGGCCTTAAGCATATCTATAATTGCCTCAGTTTGACTGAAAAGAGTATATTTGCAAATCATGAAAAGAAGGTTCAACAAGGTAATGGTTGCTGCTGCGGTCTTAATGATCGCCGCGCTAGTGATGGTTCAGTTCAACAGGACAGGCAACCTGCACTACCATGTTGATGATTCCGGAAGAGTTGTTTCACACTCCCATCCATACAACAAGAATGATGATTCCGGTCCGGTTAAAACCCATTCCCATGGCAAGCACAATCTGACAATTCCGTCAGGTGCCATTGACATGTCAGTAGCGGAATGGTCTCCTGTAACCGTACAGGCTCCTTCATTGGAAGTTATACAGATATATGCATATCTGGTTTCCAGGGAGCAGGATGGACTTCATCCGATAAGAGGGCGCGCCCCTCCATCCCTTACCATTTAATTAGTTCCCCCCATGGGGTGACAAACATCCCTTTTTAGTCTCTGCGTGATGAAACAATGCGCAGAACCATGTGATGGTAAGTAAAATGGTAAAACAGAAATCAAAAAGAATGAAGGAGAAGAAATTTATTGCAGTAATTGCGATTGCGCTTATCTGCATTTCAGTCACCAATGCCCAGAGCAGACGTACCGACGCCAATATATTCGGACATGTGGTATCAGAGGACTCCCACGTACCATTCGCAAATGTTTACATAAAAGGTACCACGATAGGTGTGTCAACAGATGAGACAGGTCATTACAGGATAATCAATCTGCCGGCGGGCAGACATGTAGTGGTGGCCCAGTTTGTAGGCTACAAGGCTGCTGAACAGATATTGGTAATTTCAGAAGGACAAACCATTGAGTTAAATTTCGAACTTGAGCCCGATATGCTGGGTCTTGACGAAATAGTTGTTACTGCCGACAGGAATGACAAGAACAGGAAGGAGGCATCATCAATAGTAAATACCATTACTCCCAGGATGTTTTCATTTACGCAGTCGGTAACCCTCAATGAGGGTTTGGTCTTTTCCCCTGGCCTCAGGGTGGAGAATAACTGTCAGAACTGTGGATTCAACCAGGTAAGGATGAATGGTCTTGAAGGACCCTATTCACAGATACTGATAAACAGCAGGCCTGTATTCAGCGGACTTGCAGGGGTATACGGCCTTGAACTGATTCCTTCAAATATGATAGAACGCGTCGAAATAATCCGTGGAGGAGGATCTGCCCTTTATGGCAGCAATGCCATTGCCGGCACTATAAATATAATACTTAAGGATCCCATCAGAAATACATTTGAGATAAACAGTACAGGAGGTCTTACCGGCCTGGGGATTAAAAACAGCGGAGGATTATCACGGGATTACAATATTGGAGTTAACAGTTCGGTGGTCACTGCTGACAGCAAATCAGGGCTCTCCCTGTTCGGCTTCAACAGAGGCCGCGAACCCTTTGATGCCAACGGAGATTCCTTCTCGGAAATAGCGATGATTGACAACACTACCTTTGGGGCGAGGGCATTTCACCGTTTCGGTAACAGGAGCAAGCTGGCACTTGATTTCTTCAACATAAAAGAAGAGAGAAGAGGCGGTAACAAGTTCGACATGGTGTATCATGAGGCTGATATAGCCGAGGCATTGACTCATAATATAAGTAATGCCGCGGTGACCTATGACCAGTTCTTCAGGGACTTTGATAAACTGTCGGTCTTCTTTTCGATGCAGGACGTGGCAAGGAAGTCATACTACGGAGCCAATCAGTCACTTAAGGATTATGGTAAAACCGATGGCTTCACATGGGTCGGAGGTGCACAGTACAATCTCGTTGCAGGAGAGAGAACGGGGATAATCTCCGGTCTGGAGATAAGAAAGGAGAAGCTTACCGACATGAAGCTGGGATATGCAGATTATGAAAACGCATTGATAGAGGAAGGCGTAATTGTAAGTGTGCCCCACACTGACAATACGATTATCGCATGTCAGGATTTCACTACAGGAGGCTTTTTCACGCAGATAGAACAGGAAATCGGAAGATTGAGGCTGTCAGGTGGATTAAGGCTTGACCTGTACGAAGTGAAATGTAACCTTACCGGATTGGAAGATCATGGAGTAGTGCTAAGTCCCAGGCTTAATTTTCTGTACAATTTCTCTGCCTACCTGCAGGGAAGGGTCTCCTACTCGCAGGGATACAGGGCGCCGCAGGTGTTTGATGAGGACCTGCATATCTCAACTTCCGGTTTGAGGCAGGTAATAATAAGAAACGATCCGGATCTTATAAGGGAGAAGAGCCACAGCTTCATGGGTTCACTCGATTTCAACCGCAGGGTGGGAACCGTTAACCTGAACCTTCTCGCAGAAGGTTTTTACACCAGGCTTCAGGATCCGTTCGCCAACGAATTCGGAACACCTGATGAGGATGGCACCGTAATATATATAAGGCGTAATGCTGCTGACGGGGCAGTGGTAAGCGGAGTAAACCTCGAGATGAACATGATTCCCGTAGCCGGAGTTACCATTTCCACAGGAGCCACCTTCCAGCAAAGCAGGTTCGACACTCCGGTTGAATTCGATGAACGCAGATTTTTCAGGACACCTGACAGGTATGGTTTTGCGACCATTAACTGGCAGCCGGCCGGGAAAATTGAAGCTTCGGTAACAGGCACATATACCGGCCCCATGCTGGTACCTTACTTTGGGGTACTGGCACCAGACCCTGAGGAGGGAATACTAATCAGAAGCAGTTCATTTTTCGATCTGGGTTTCAACATCAGATATGATGTAAGGCTCAACGGCAGCCACGCTGAGATATTCGGAGGGATGAAGAACTTATTGAATGCCTACCAGAGAGATTTTGATTCCGGATTAGACCGTGACCCGGGATACATCTACGGTCCGCTGGCACCAAGATCGGTATACATAGGAATCAGAATGGGGATATTTTAGCCTCAATTCAGAGACAGAAAGAAAAAAAAAGTTCCGGAAACCCCGGAACTTTTTTTTTTACAATAAACACTATGTATCAGATATCTTCTATACTAGTTTAACGTTTACTGCATTAAGGCCTTTTTTGCCTTCGGTGAGTTCGAATGTTACCTCGTCACCTTCGCTGATGCGGTCTTTAAGACCTGTTGAGTGTACAAAATACTCTTTGCCTGTTTCTTCTTCTTTAATAAAGCCGAAACCTTTTGACTCATTGAAAAATTTAACAATTCCTTTGTTCATGATGTTGATTATTATTACCCGGCAAAGGTATGAAAAAAATTTAATTAGAAAGCAAACAGTCGAAAATGTTGCTAGATTGTTCTTCCGGGGTATTTGGTCAAAGCAACGGCCAGAGCCTCCATGGCATTCTTAAGATCTTCTATCTTAAGCACATAAGCGATTCGAACCTCGTTTTTGCCGCTGCCTGGTGTTGAATAGAAACCTGAAGCCGGGGCCAGCATAACTGTCTGGTTTTTATGCTCAAACTCCTCGAGCAGCCACTGTGAGAACCTGTCGGCATCATCGACCGGAAGTTTAACGACGGTATAGAAGGCGCCCTTCGGCTTAGGGCAATAGACGCCGGGCATTTTATTGAGAGCCTCTACCATAAAGTCGCGTCGGGCTATGTACTCATCATAGACACTCCTGAAATATTCTGCCGGGGTATCGAGAGAAGCCTCTGCAACTATCTGTCCCAGTCCCGGAGGACTCAACCGTGCCTGTGCAAATTTCATCGCTGTCGCCACAACCTCGCAGTTTTTGCTAATCAAAACGCCAATCCTTACACCGCACTCACTGTATCTTTTTGAAACTGAATCGAGAAGAACGACATTCTGTTCTATTCCTTCAAGGTGCATGGCAGAAATATGGGTCTCTCCGTCGTAGCAGAATTCACGGTATACCTCATCTGAAAAGAGGAACAGATCGTGCTTTTTCACTATATCACGTATCTTATAAAGCTCTTCGCGGGAATAGAGGTAACCTGTCGGGTTATTCGGGTTGCAAATAATGATACCCTTTGTCTTCGGGGTTATTTTTTTCTCTATCTCTTCGATAGGGGGCAGGGCAAAATCTTCCCTGATGTATGATGTTACCGGCACCACGGTAACCCCGGCAGTAGTTGCAAATCCGTTGTAGTTTGCATAGAAGGGCTCAGGGGTTATTACCTCATCGCCAGGATTAAGGCATGTCATTAGTGCAAACAATACTGCCTCCGAACCACCGGCAGTGACAATCATATTGGTATGGTCGATATTGATACCGATTCCCTGATAATAACCGGCCAGTTTTCTGCGGTACGATTCATTACCGGCTGAATGTGAGTACTCTATCACTTTCAGGTTAATATTTCTCAGGGCTTCCATAGCCACCTCGGGTGTGGGTATGTCGGGCTGTCCTATGTTAAGGTGATAGACCTTGCGTCCCTTTCTTTTTGCTTCTTCTGCATAAGGGACCAGTTTTCTTATCGGGGAAGCTGGCATTGCTTTACCCTTTTCGGATATTGACGGCATGATTACTTAGAATTGGTTTAATATCTGACAAATGTAAAAAAAATCAACCCGGCTATCCATGATTTCAGTCAACATCGGTAATTATTTTTATTTTTGATCATTATGATAATATGGCTATGAGAAAAAATAACAGACTAAGGTTTTTCATACTGGTACTCTTTATTGCGGGAACCACGGCTACAGTAGATGGTCAGAGAGGGCAGGAGCGCAAAATCAAATGGGAAAAAGAGAGGCTCGCTCCCGGACTGGTATTAAAGTCCGGACGGATCGTACCGGGTGACACCCTGCCACAAAATCTGAATCTCCTTATTGTTAATACAAGGAAGAGAGATGTTTCCATTATTTATAATCCTCAAAAAGGCAGACGACTCACCGGTGTCCAGGCTCAAGAGGCCGGTGCCATTGCTGCAGTAAACGGAGGTTTTTTCAATACGGCAGGAGGTTCAGTTACATACGTGCGTACTGCCGGTATAATCGCCGATTCCGATACTGCTGAAGCCTGGCCGAAAAATGTTAACCTGAACGGGGCTATAATGGTCAACAGCAGGGGCGAGGTCACGATCACGAAAAAAAAGACCAATGAATGGTTTGATGCCAATCCTGATTTTGTCGATGTGCTTGTAACGGGACCGTTTCTTGCAGAAGGGGGTGCTAAAAGCGAATTGCCTGCTACCTCGCTTGTAACGGCAAGACACCCGCGTACAGCAGTAGGCAAAGCCGGCAGGAGGAAAGTAATACTTCTTACCGCAGACGGACGGTCTGATGAGGCTGCCGGACTTACCCTGCATCAACTTGCAGGGATGATGCTTTACCTGAAATGCAGTGAGGCGCTTAACCTTGACGGGGGTGGTTCGACAACCATGTGGGTAAAGGGAAAACCCTTCGGGGGCGTCGTAAATATGCCCAGCGACAACAAGGTTTTTGACCACGAAGGAGCAAGAGCGGTTTCCAGCGTACTGATTGTCAGGTGAGGGAATAGCCAGAAATTCGTTTCCTCTCATGTTTTTTTATAGTTTTGCACTCTGAATTGAGAATCACTGCTATTGCTATGAATATTCCCACTAAGTATGAACCGGCAGGGGCCGAGGCAAAATGGTACAAATACTGGCTTGAGAACGGTTTTTTCAGGAGTGTTCCCGATGAGAGGGAGCCTTATACGATAGTGATACCGCCGCCGAATGTGACAGGTGTGCTGCATATGGGGCACATGCTGAACAATACAATTCAGGATGTGCTGGTCAGGAGGGCGCGGATGACAGGGAAGAATGCCTGCTGGGTGCCGGGAACCGACCATGCATCGATAGCTACTGAGGCGAAGGTTGTTGCAAAGCTGCGCGATGAGGGTATAGACAAGAGGGAGATCGGCAGGGAGAGATTCATGGAACATGCATGGGAGTGGACGCATAAGCACGGAGGAATAATTCTCGAACAGCTGAAGAGGCTTGGAGCATCGTGTGACTGGGAACGGACCCTCTTCACGATGGATGACCAGAGGTATGATTCGGTATTAAAGGTGTTCATAGACCTCTATAATAAAGGATTGATATACAGGGGTGTTAGAATGGTGAACTGGGATCCCCAGGCGAAGACTGCAGTTTCTGATGAGGAGGTTAACCATACCGATGAGAACTCTAAGCTATACTATGTTAAATACCTGATTGCCGGTAGCGATGAATACATTACCGTGGCAACAACCAGGCCTGAGACCATTTTGGGCGACACCGCCGTATGCGCCAATCCTGCTGATGGGAGGTACAGTCATCTGAAGGGCCGGAATGTGATAGTTCCTATGGTCAATCGCGAGGTTCCTTTCATTTTTGATGATTATGTTGAGATGGATTTTGGTACAGGGTGCCTCAAAATAACACCTGCCCATGATATTAATGACTATGAGATTGGCCTCAGGCACAACCTGCCGGTAATCGATGTGTTCAATGAAGATGGCACCATGAGTGAGCAGGCTGAGCTTTTCATCGGTATAGACAGGTTTGAGGCCCGTGAGATGGCTTTCCGCGAGCTTGAGAAGAGTGGCGCCATTGTGAAGGTTGAGAACTACAGGAACAAAATTGGCCGTTCAGAGCGTACCAATGCGGTGATAGAGCCCCGGCTGTCGGTACAGTGGTTCCTGAGGATGGAAGAGTTGTCGAAACCTGCGCTGGATGCGGTGCTCAATGGCGATGTGAAGATACACCCCCGAAAATTTGTGAATGTATACAGGCACTGGATGGAGAATGTCCGTGACTGGTGCATCAGCCGTCAGCTATGGTGGGGACACAGGATACCTGCATGGTATTATGGGGAAGGTAAATTTGTTGTAGCCGCAGATTTGAGAAGTGCACTCGAGATTGCCAGGAAGGAGAGCGGAGATGAGACGCTTACCGAGGCTTCGCTGAAGCAGGATGAGGATGTGCTTGATACCTGGTTTTCAAGCTGGCTGTGGCCGCTCACCTGTTTCAACGGTATCTGCGACCCCGAAAACAGGGACATAAAGTATTATTATCCCACGAATGATCTTATAACTGCCCCGGAAATACTATTCTTCTGGGTTGCCAGGATGATCATAGCCGGTTACGAGTATACCGGACATAAACCTTTCAGTAATGTTTACCTGCACGGCCTCGTGAGAGACAAGCAGCGGCGCAAGATGTCAAAATCACTGGGCAATTCGCCTGAGCCGCTTAAGCTTATTGATACTTATGGCGCTGATGGCATAAGGGTGGGGATGCTTTTGTGTTCCCCCGCCGGTAATGATCTTCTTTATGATGATTCACTTCCCGAACAGGGCAGGAACTTCTGCAACAAGATATGGAATGCCTTCAGACTGGTCAAGGGCTGGAAGAGGGAGGAATCATCTGTTCAGCCCGAATGGTCGGCCGATGCTGTAATATGGATGAATAGTATTATCGATTCCACACTGGAGGAGCTTGATGAGCACTTCAGCAGGTTCAGGATATCAGCTGCCCTGATGACCTGTTACAGGCTATTCTGGGACCAGTTTTCATCATGGTACCTGGAAATAGTAAAACCCTTGTCGGGGAAAGGGATAGATGCTGCAACCTACGATGCAACGCTGATCATCTTCGACAAGCTGCTTAGAATGATACATCCGTTTATGCCTTTCATCACCGAGGAGATTTGGCAATTGTTAGAGGAAAGGAAGAGTGGTGACAGCATTATGATTTCGGAGATGCCTGTTGCAGGCAGGATTAACAGGAAGATGCTGGCAGATTTTGAGATGACCTGTGAGATAGTCAGTTCGGTAAGGATGGTGAGGAAGGAGAAGAATTTACCAAACAGGGAGCCGGCAGACCTTTACGTGATATCGGGGCATGATGATTTTTACAGATATTTTCCGGGGGTGATAAGCCGTCTGTGTAATATTGGCACAATACATTATACCGACTCAAAGGTTTCGGGTGCTGCTTCCTTTATGACCGGTACCATGGAGTTCTTCATACCGTTGAAGGAGACCATTGACATTGAAGCTGAAAAGGAAAGGCTCAGCAAGGAGATAGCTTATTACCAGGGCTTTCTTGACTCGGTCAACAAGAAGTTGTCAAACAACAGCTTTGTGTCAAATGCACCCGAAAAAGTTGTTGAAATTGAGAAGAAAAAGAAAGCCGATTCAGAGTCCAGGCTTTCAGCTCTGAGAAAACAGTTTGAGGAACTGGGCTGATAGAATGGTGTTCAGGGTTCAGGTCTCCTGACGTAGTAATCCTGGTCAACCCTTACAAGTTCCCAGTTATCGTTTAAGAATAGATCCCAGTCTTCGCCTGATGCGTGGTTTCTTAAAATTTTCACATTCCTTGCGGGTACCCTGAGTTCTTTCAGGTTGTGTGAGACGAGGCATCCTGTCTCGTTTACAACCAATTTACCCCAATTGTCAGACACCCTGAGAGACTTGTAAATGGTGCCAAGTGTGTCGAGGGTGTTTGGGTCATCTGGTTCGAACCCGAACGCCGGGCTCTGCAGTTCAAAGAAGACCACCGGTTTTTCTGTGTAGGCGCTAAGCTCTTTATTTACTGATTCCTTGATTCGTCTCTCACGTTCATCTTCTTCTTCCCTTATAGTATCAATGGCGTAGTTTATCGCAATACTTCCTGCCACATCCCTGACAACATCGGGCAGTGTTATATTGTAATAGCTGGCAGTCAGGTTTCCGAGGTCGACGTTGTCAGCATCGATCGATTCAAGTGAAAACCCTTTCTCTGTAAGAAGGAATGCGTACAGAGCACCGTGTATAAACCCGTATGACTGTCCGAATGACCGGTACCTGTAATATTCATTGATCCCGGCCAGCAGCCTTTGCCTCTGTTCTTCCAGAGAATCTGTACACAACCTGGTGTATGTGAAAGTTGCCAGTCCCTCGTAGTTTTCAAACCGAAGTTCGTCATTTGCGAAAGAGGGGTAGGCCTCATGCCTTGCGCCCCTGAAAATTAATGCGTCACGTATTGCCAGGTCACGGAGCTCTTCTTCTTCAGAGGAGATAGCCTTATGCAGGGCTTTCCATTCGAGCTTAAGCCACATTCGGGCATTCCTTTCGTTCATATGCCTGTTGTTGAAAGAACGGGGTGAGATGCCCTTACTTTTTTGCATGGCATGTGTGAAAGCGTGAAAGGCATAGGCCTTTATACGGTATTCGTCATCCCTTGAGGGGATTGGAACCATTGCAAACATCGTGTTTCCGAATTCAACGGCAATAACATCGATGATTTTTTCTTTAGGATACAGACCTGTGTAGACTCCGTCTTTAAGCTTAAGCAGTCCGTCTGCGTCAGGGGCTGATGCAAATATCTTTTTTGACCCTCTCTCCACGAACATGACAGGAATGCACAGATCCTTACCCCACAGATTTCCTCCGTCACGGTCACAGATCTCCTGAACTGCATTGAAATAGTAGAGAGCCCTCTCCGTGGTCATAAAAGTAGAGGAGGAGGGTTCGTTCCTGCAGGAGGCCAGAAGGCACATTATCAGAAACACTGTAAAACCATATCTCATATCAATGACTCTTTTTGGAGAGCCAAAATTAATAAAAAAGCCATAATTTAAAATAAATTAACAATTAAGATTAAAATGTCTGTTTGAAGGATTTTTCCAATCATGACAAAGGTAATTTGGAATAGTGGGTTTAATTGATACTTTTGCTGTTCCTAATGAAATACCCAAACGTGATGAAAAACAATGATATAACACTAAATCCGAATGAACTTGTTCAGTATCTCAAAAAACCCGCCGGTGATTTCACCAGAGACGATATAATAAAATTCATTGAGGCTCGCTCGATAAAAAGTCTTAATTTCAGGTACGTAGCTGAAGATGGCAAACTTAAGGCCCTTAATTTTGTTCCGCACAACCGTGAACATCTCGAGACGATACTCTTTGCAGGTGAGAGGGCTGACGGCTCGAGTCTCTTCTCATTTGTTGAGGCCGGGTCTAGTGATCTTTATGTTATTCCCAGGTACAGGACAGCCTTTCTCAATCCCTTCACCGAGGCACCAACCCTTGAAATACTATGCTCATTCTATGACAGTTCGGGCAAACCTCTTGAGAGTTCACCAGAGTATGTTTTGCGCAAGGCACATAAAAAATTCTTCGAACAGACGGGCTACACTATTAAGGCTCTGGGCGAACTTGAGTATTACGTAAGGTCGTACAGTGATGAGTTATACCCTCTTGTTGATCAGAAGGGCTACCATCAGTCGAAGCCATTCGCCAAGTTTGAGGATCTGCGTGTTGAGGCTCTTGAACTTTGCGCCAGAGCAGGATGCTGGATAAAGTATGGCCATTCCGAAGTGGGTAGTTTTACTAAGGATGGCGAGGATTTTGAGCAGCACGAGATAGAATTTCTGCCAACTGATGTTGAGGTTGCAGTAGAGCAGATGCTGATTGCGAAATGGATACTTCGTATGCTTGGATATCAGTACGGTGTTGAGGTGAGTTTTGCACCAAAGATTACGGTTGGCAAGGCCGGATCGGGAATGCATGTTCATCTTCTGATTGAAAAGGATGGGCGCAACCTGCTTGTTGAAAACGACCGGCTCAGCGATATTGCTAAAAAGGCGATTGCCGGAATTCTTGATATTTCGAAGGCCCTTACAGCTTTCGGGAACACGATACCAACTTCATACCTGAGGCTGGTGCCACACCAGGAGGCTCCGACAAATATTTGCTGGGGCGATCGCAACAGGTCTGTACTCATAAGGGTTCCTCTTGGCTGGATAGGGGCATCGGAAATGATAAGGGATGCAAACCCGGGTGACTCTGGCATTATGGAGGAGGGAATTTCAAGGCAGACATTCGAGTTACGTTCACCAGACGGATCAGCTGATATATATTGTCTTATGGCGGGTTTGGTCATAGGAATAGGGCACGGTCTTGAGATGCAGAATGCTCTTGAGATGGCTGAGAAACTATATGTCGATTACAATATTTTTAAGGAGCCCTCAAAGGCTGCAAGCAAAAAGCTTCAAGCCCTGCCGGCATCATGCTATGATTCCGCCGAAGCTCTTCTGTCACAAAGGGAGGTATTCGAAAAGGACGGAATCTTTCCGGCCAGGATGATCGACAATATTGTCAGGAAGCTAAAGGCATTTGAGGACAAGGATCTGAGCGAAAGGCTCTACGGCAAGAATGATGAGATACATGAGCTTGTCATGAAATATCTGCATTGTAGTTAAATAAAACGGTTACCGGTCAACGGTCCTAAAATGCCTTCAGGCTCATGTCGAGGCTTTTGATATGATGTGTCAATGCGCCAACAGATATAAAATCTACGCCACATAATGCATAGTCGCGAACGGTATTAATCGTAATGCCTCCCGATGATTCTGTCTCAGTTTTCCCATTGACCATTTCTACAGCCTTCCTGGTCTCTTCCGTGGTGAAATTGTCGAACATTATACGGTCTGCTCCGCCTGTTGCAAGTATCACACTGACATCATTGAGGCTTCGGGCTTCTATTACTATTTTCAGGTCAAGTGCGGTGCGTTTGAGATATTCCCTGGTTTGTTTTATTGCTTCTTCTATTCCTCCGGTGAAGTCGATATGGTTATCCTTGATCATAATCATATCGTACAGTCCCATCCTGTGGTTAAATCCGGCGCCCAGCCGTACAGCCTCCTTTTCCAGGAACCTGATTCCCGGCGTGGTTTTACGTGTATCGATAATTTTGGCACCTGTTCCTTTTACGGCATCTACATACAAAGCAGTGACAGTTGCAATGCCGCTCATTCTTTGCATGATATTAAGGACCAGCCTTTCGGCTCTCAGAAGCGACTGTTGTGAGCCTGTCACAGTAAAGGCAATATCTCCGGGTTTAACCCGGCTGCCGTCACTTATCATGAACCGGACGATGATATTAGGGTCAGTCTGCCGGAACACCTCATCAGCAGCCCTCAGTCCGGCTATAATCCCTTTCTCCTTCACCAGCAGTTTGGCTTTTCCCTCAGACGCACGATTGATGCAGGCCAGAGATGTATGGTCGCCGCTGCCTACATCTTCAGATATTGCCCTGGCTATTAAATATTCCAGCTCTTTATCTGCCATTGTCAGGTTCAATTCTGATCTGGTGGATCAACAGGCCCTCACCCGTCTTTTTAAGCAGGAAATAGACCCTGAAGCTTGCTTTTTCAGTTTTGAGGCTACCTATTGCGTAGTGTGCCTCATTTTTCGAACCCTGATGTCTTATTGTAAAGTCCCTGACAGGGTATTGTGTGAAAAAATCCTTAAGAATAGCCTCTGCATTTTCCTTTTTGTAGAAATCCTCCTTGTCGAGTAGCAACAGTTCAACAGTCGGATTAAGATAACGGGCCAGTTCAGTAGCATTTCCTGCCTTAAAAGCCAGAGCTATACCCGGAGGTATTTTGCCTGCTTCCTGAGCTGAAAGGTTGAGAAGCAGCGGCAGGAGCATGATTGCCAAAAGTTTTATCTTCTTGTAGTTCATAGCTGATTATCCACAAATATGAGACCGCTATTCACAAAAGTACACTTATTTTCCATTACTCAGACAAGATCGGTCTTCAGGGGATGCTTTTTATTCACGATATACTTGTTAATTTTGTGCTTCAGGCTGTTGAGTTATTTGGTGCAACAAAACCTCTCTTATGAAGATATCTTTTATTCAGACCGGTAAGACTACTGAGAAGTATATTGCTGAAGGCATCTCACTTTATGAGAACAGGATTGCGAAGTTTGTACCATTCAACATCATAACTACCCCTGCTGTGAAGAACACCCGCAATCTGAAGCCTGAGGAGGTTAAAAACAGAGAGGGCAGGTTACTGCTTGATATTCTGCCTGCAGATGATTATTTGATTTTGCTGGATGAACGAGGAAAAGAATTCACCACGACTGAGCTGGCCTCATTCATCAGGATATCATTTACCCGATTACGCAGGAATATTGCCTTTGTATGCGGGGGGGCCTGGGGATTCTCTCCCGAGGTTTATTCCCGGGCTGATATGAGTACACGAAATCAAAGCGGCTGCGTTAACAAGTACCTGAGTAGGGCGGGGCACGAGAAACCCTGCTTGAATCCGGGAGGACCACCTTCCAAGGCTAAATACGAGATAGCTACCGATAGTGCAGAAGTACCGTGAGGGAATGGTGAAAAGAACCCCGGTGAGGGGAGTGAAAGAGAACCTGAAACCATGGACTTACAAGCGGTCAGAGCGGGGTTTCGGCCCTGTGATGGCGTGCCTTTTGTAGAATGAGCCTGCGAGTTACGGTATGCAGCGAGGTTAAGGGATCGAAGTCCCGGAGCCGTAGGGAAACCGAGTCTTAAATGGGCGTTGGCGTCGCAAGACGTCGTAGAGTTGCATGTCGTAGACCCGAAGCCAAGTGATCTTACCATGGCCAGGTTGAAGCTTGAGTAAAATCAAGTGGAGGACCGAACCCTCGTATGATGAAAAAT
>JAWOIF010000106.1:0-22642 GCA_046484805.1 Bacteroidales bacterium | reverse complement strand
ATTCTCTCGCAGGATAATCTTGGTTTCCGTGAGAATATGACCTATTCCGGGAGGATAATCCTGAGAGCCACACCAGGCATTTCAGGGATAAAGGTTAAGGTAAGGATAGCCGGAGCGGAGCAGGTCGTTAATATTGACAATCTGACAGGTAGCTACAGGGAATATCCGTTGAGCTTCAGAAGCGACAGACTGGTTCATGATGGTGTTTTCACTATTGAGCCTGAAGGTATTGGAAGGATTTGGGTTGGTACTGTATCACTTATGCCCGATGACAATATAGAAGGTTTCAGGAAAGATGTAATGGGCCTTCTTAAGGAGCTTGATTCTCCTGTGTACAGGTGGCCGGGGGGAAATTTCGTTAGCGGTTACGATTGGAAGGATGGCATTGGTGACCGTGACAGGAGGCCTCCAAGGAAGAATCCGGCTTGGAGGGGAGTGGAATCGAACGATGTTGGCATGCACGAGTTTATACGGTTCTGTGAATTACTTGGAACAGAACCTTACATTGCTGTAAATGCCGGACTGGGTAATGCCGAAGAGGCCCGCCAGCAGATCGAGTACTGTAATGGCTCACTGACCACTCAAATGGGCCGTCGGAGAGCATCTAACGGATCATCTGAGCCATGGAATGTGAAATGGTGGTCGATAGGGAATGAGATGTATGGTGGGTGGCAGCTTGGTCATATGTCGACCGAGGCATTCGTTGAGAAGCACAATGAGTTTGCAAATGTAATGCGCAGCGTTGATTCAACGATAGTTCTTGTGGCTGTTGGGGAAGTCGGGCCGTGGGATGAGATGATGCTTTCCAACTGTGCAGATAATATGGAGATGATAAGTGAGCATTTTTATCGGCAGGACTGGCACGGAGGCGGATTAATGACTCATGTAAAGCAGATACCTGTTGCCATCAGGCAAAAGGCGGTTGCTCACAGAAATTACCGGGAGACAATTCCGGCGCTCGAAGGCAAGGATATCAGGATATGCATGGATGAATGGAACTATTGGTATGGCCCGCATATCTACGGAGAATTGGGAACGAGGTATTTCTACCGTGATGCCATGGGTATTGCAGCAGGACTAAATGAGTTTTCGCGGCATACAGATATAATCTATATGGCAAATTATGCACAGACCGTAAATGTCATTGGAGCCATAAAGGCCTCAACCACGCACTCTGAGTTTGACGGCACCGGTCAGGTGTTAAAGATGTATCGTCACAGGTTCGGCACCGTACCGGTGGATATTGAGGGTGAGACCCGTCCGTTTGACATAGCAGCCACCCTTACGGAAGCGATGGATACCCTTACCTTATCGGTTGTAAATGCCACCTGGAGCGAGGTCTCTTTTCCGCTCAGGGTAAACGAAGGGACCCTGGGTGGCAGAATGGATGTATGGAGGATCGTTTCACCTGACGACATGGCCCACAATGAGCCTGGAAGAGAGCCGCCGGTTAGGATTGAATCGGAAACCGATGTGGCCCGTCCGCTTAAGCTTAAAGCAGGTCCGGCAAGCATAACAATATTCAGGATACCAGTAAAGGTGAATTAGAATTTGACATTTATTATAACTTGATTATTATTGCAGTAATAATCGGTTTTCATGAATCGGGTTTTTCCTGAAGAATTTGCAGAAAGGGTTACCAGTCAGGAGTACATAAACAGAGACTCCCTTCTGGCGGCTCTGTCTGACGACTCACCGGTTTCAATCAGGCTGAACACTGCTAAATGGAGCAGTGCACCCAGGTCAGCGCAGAGGGTGCCGTGGTGCGATACGGGTTATTACCTTCCTGAGCGTCCTCTTTTTACACTCGATCCTCTTTTTCACGCCGGTTGTTACTATGTTCAGGAGGCATCGAGTATGTTCCTTGAAGTTGTCTTTAAATCGGTGGGTGGTGATGGAGAAGGGTTAAGGATACTCGACATGTGTGCATCACCCGGTGGAAAATCAACACATCTTGCTTTGCTTGCAGGACCTGGTTCCATCCTTATCTCAAATGAAACTGTAAGATCAAGGCTTGGTGCCCTTGTTGAAAACACCATAAGATGGGGGGCCTCAAATACGTTGATATCGAATAATGATCCGGGTGATTTTGAGAGATTGCCGGGATATTTTGATATTATTCTTGTTGATGCACCCTGCTCGGGTGAGGGTATGTTCAGGAAACAAGAGGTACGCAGTATGTGGTCAACCGCCGGTTGCGACCTCTGTTCCGACAGGCAGAGGAGGATATTGAAAAGTGCATGGGAATGCCTTCGGCCGGGAGGTAAACTTATTTACTCCACATGCACCTTCAATCCGGTAGAAAACGAAGATAATGTACGATGGCTGACAGAAACCCATGGTGCCGTTACAGTGAGCATTGATATTACCCAATATGAAGGTATACAGGAGATTGGAGGGAGAGGGTGGATGGGTTATGGTTTTCATCCCGGCAAGATAAAGGGAGAGGGCTTCTTTATAGCGGCAGTAATGAAGCCCTTAAATGAAGAGGAAGTTGAAAGCAGGAGGGGATGGTCGGTTTCAAGGCAGACGGGTAGAGGGGTACCTTCCGGAATTTCAGAGCTATTGATCAGGCACAATGGGTCACTGATATTATGGGGTGACCGTTGTTTTCATCTGCCCGGACATGGTGATGAGATGTCGATGTTGCAGAAAAATCTGAATCTGATCAGGAAAGGCACTGAGATTTGCAGCATAAAGCGCAATGGTATTATCCCCTCGCACGAATTGTCTGTATCAGAGCTGTTAAGGGGGGAGGCATTCCCTGTTATTGAATTATCCTGGTCTGAGGCGATAAGATACCTGAGAAGAGACAGCCTTCCCGTTAAGAGTGAGATGGCTCATGGATGGTGCCTGGTGACTTACTCAGGGGTCCGTCTTGGTTTTGTGAATAACATAGGAACCCGTCTTAACAATTACTACCCGGCTTCATACAGAATAAGGATGGATGCAGGAAGAACCGAGGTGCGTGTATTGACTTGAACTAAACTGTTTTCGGCTGTTATTGTTTAAGTTGAACTACATATGGATGACAATTTCATTCTTATCTCTGTTCAGGTGGCGCATAAGGATAGATTTTGGAACCTGGATGCCCCCTTCCCTGTACGGATTCTCTGCAATAGTGAAAGGAATGGAATCTCCATTTACAAGAATTGAGCCTGGCCCATATTCCCTGGTTATAACTTTGTATATTATTTCGACCGGTTTTCCCAGAAAGTTAAGTCTGGCAGCGAAATTATTGAATGATTTTGGCATTACCGGATCAATGATAACATTTCCGTATTCAACTCTCAAGCCCAGTAATCGCCATATTATCAAACCGATATATATGCCTGGTCCGCTTGAGTATACCCGCCAGCCTCCCTTTAGGCTTAGATTACCTTTTATTACTTCTTTATATCTATTCTCAGCATCGTATCTGCTTTTAAAAATCACATCGGAACTGCTATAGTAGCAATTTGACTGGCGGAAATCACCACAAGGTACAATGTTTTGGTAATCAACCGGTATCGCCTGTCGAAGGGCCCTGATAAATGGCTCTGCCTTCCCCATAATGGCCAGTGATTCAGCATAGCGAATGTGCTTGTGGAGATACATAAGCCCTATTTCCCGGCCAAAGTATGTACTGCTTTCGGCACGCTGGAATATCTTTTGTATACCACCATGGTACTTCAGAGGCCGGTCCATTAACCTTGCTCCATCGGGGCCTTTGAGGTGCTTCTCTATAAGGTCGTGATGTTTTTTTGCCTGCTTATCTGAGAAAATACCGCTTATTATACCCCGTAGCATAGGAATAAGACTGTAGTTTATTCCGGTTTTCTGATCGCACGGGTGAAGTAACAGACTAATGGCTCTGTCTTTTTCGATGAGTCCATAACCTGCAATAACTTCGTCCTTTATAAGATACTTGTTGATATCTGATTTGATTTTCCTGCAGATAGATTTCAACTCGTCTGCCCTTTGATGATCACCCGCCAGTTCACACACTTTCTGGTATTGGGAAAAAGCCTGATAGTTCATTATAACCGTCCAGCCTGAGATCATTCGTTGGGCAAGCTTCCCACTTACAGGTTGCAAAGAGTCATTCCAGTCACCGCCACCAAAAGGGACTAATGAGGTTCCAGGGATAAAGGATTCAACAACCAGTTTTATAACCCTGTCAATGTGCTCACTCAATGGTGTTTTTTCAGTCTCTGATGAAGGGTTTTCAGTATAATAGGGCACCAACTCCCCGAGGATTTTCAAATCGCCGGTTACTTTAATATAGTTGCATAATGCCATAATGCACCAGTACATAATATCCCCATGGGCCTCATCTGAACGAATATTGGTATAGCTATCGAACATCCACCATTGTGGCCAGCCCCCATCAGGGTTTTGATTCGAGAAAATGATACGGATCACCTCTCTGGCATCGTCAAACTTATCCAGGCTCAGAAGCAGGTCAACCGGACCCTGAGACACATCCCTGGTTCCCCATGCAGCGCCACCAAACTGTTCAAGCCCGTAAGGTGTCAGGTAGTGTGTCAGGGCATTAATTCCGTACCATGGCATTATTTCCCTGATTGCTGCAATATCCTTCTGAGTTCCGGTTAGAGATAAGTTCAGGCAAAGGTTTTGCCATTCTTTGAGTGCCTGACTGCAATCCTGACGCCACTGCTTATCAGAATCCACAATCCGGACAGGTTTTGCCCGTGAGCAAACCTCCCCGAGGAAACTCATGCAAAAGGATGAGGTCTTCTTTACGTCAAGTACAAGGAAGGAACGTGGCATGTAATGATTTCTGAAGATCTTAAAACCAGACTTGGGGCCATGAATAATGATTCTGAACTGAGCATCCGGAAACATGTCGGCAATCATGCTAATAGGCTTGGGCTGTGCAACATATTCAGTGGCTGAATAGCCTTTGGAAATTCGCCAACCAATAGTCTCATCGAAGTGGTTGCTTACAAGGATTTCTACACTCTCGCCCTTAATAACTTTGAAGTCGAGGTTAACCTGATGTGCCGTCTTTGATGTCCAGCTTCTAACCTGAAAAATGTGTTGCCCGTGCTTATAAATCCAACGACTGTGGTTTAGTCCAATCTCATATGCCGATGGGACTCCGAGCAGATAGAGCCTGCCATCAACATTAACAAAAATTCTTTGCCCGGTTTCACAGGAGGTATTGAACTGGCTGGAACAAATTGAGAGCAAAATATTAAAATTGGTATTTCCCTGGGTCAGGTGTGAGTTGAAAACCCCATAGGCAAAGGTGTTGGTTGAAATGATATTCTCATCAGGCACTAAACCAGCCTTTGCCTGCATAATGTGCCCGTGGGGTCTGTCAACCAGGTTCTCCTTTGCTCTAAGGACGATATGGTACTGTTCATCATTGAAAAACGATAATACTTTTCCGTCGAGTCTTTCAAGGTGAGCCCTTCCACTGCCAAAAAATATGGTTAATTCCTCCTCAGAAAGATCTTCTGCAGTCAGAAAAGGAGAGGAGTTAAATATATTCTTAACTGGAGAGATGATTTTCTTTTTTATTCTGGAATCCGGCAACCTGTTCTCAAATTCCAACATTAACCCAGGCAGTAATTTAAGGTCTTCTGAAGAAGAGGCGAGGGGGTGGTCTGATAAGTATTTTGCTACAAATGCGGTCCTGTGTTTTCTGTCGGGGCTAAGATTTACTGGTTTTGTCTGCAGTGATACGATTGAGGATTCCCCTGCATATTCACCACTTAACACATCGCTTAATAATCCCTCGGGAACTCCGGTAGAACGATATCTGTTTCCATAAAACTGCATACCATCAGTAGCAGCAGCCAATGCCCCGTTATTGCAGGCTATCATTAACCATCTGGTACCCTCCGGCTCATTCATGTTCTGACGGCAACACACCACTTTTCCATAGTTTGCTTCATCGAGAATCAGCCTTTCAATGTACTGGCTTACATAGTATTCGTTAACTAAAGCATCGTTGTGAGTTTTCAGGCCAACATCCTGAATGTAGAACAGGTCGATATCCAATTCATTACCTGATGTGTTGGTAATCTCAATGCTCCACTGCCAGCTCATGCTGATTTCTGAGAGACGGAGGATGCACAGATATTCCAGTTTATTCCAGTTGCCCCATGAAATAAATTCATTCCGACCAAAGCTGAAAAGGCTGTTACTTTCAGGACCGGTAAGGGGAGTATATTTATATGGATCAGAAATTTCTCTCAGGTATATATTTGTCCCTGTTCTTGAGAATGGTGTGGAATTCTTCAGGTTTATCCTTATGGGGTCAGCTAAAATATTTTTTATCAAACCAGTCTTAAGAAATCCAACGCTCAGTCCAGGTGAATTCCGGATTTTCATCTAGCCAGGTAAATTTTTAAAACAATATCCTTCTTATGTTTGTGACTATAATTAAGTGCGATACGACTCTTAATTGCTGTCAGACCGAGACTCTCTCCATCAATGGTTGCGCTTTCAATTTTCTTAACCATTTCCCCTTCAAACACAATTTCTCCAGTCAGATCGCGGTCGCCCTGCAGGGTAAATTTTATATAGCCGCTATGCTTTTCAATACCAATCAAATCTGAAGTAGTATGCAGAATTTTTAATCCATTGTCTATCTCCATACAAATCGGCGAGATCACAGCGTATAATGGTGGCCATGGAATTGTGCCCTTTGCGAACGGTATAGTTATGGAATCACCGCTTTCAGGATGAGAATAGGTCACATTGCCAGTCTGTTCCTCATTGTAGTAGTTACCAACGAAAAGTAATCCAGATTCATAATCGGTAAATCTCTGTTTTACAGATAAATTCTCATTGCCTGAAAAGGTATGTTTTAACCTGGCTCCAGACTCCTGAAGGATTTTCTCATAAACGGGTTTATGCCCTTCGGTATCGAAACCTATCCAGGTGCCGAGGTGAATTACCCTGCCCTTACCAAGTGATTTACTAAAGCCACAAGGGGTGCCTTTTATAGTCCGGGCAATTATCTTAGCATCAGCAAGAGAAATTTCTGAGTATACAATTTGTGGATTGGCACACTTAACATCCTTTAAATCGTAAACATCTATCAGTGGAGAATCTATAGTTTCACTTCCTGTCGGACTAATTTTAAGGGCATCGCGCAGGATTGTGCATTTCTTCTGTGACATTTCGCGGTCAGGCAGATTTGGGAAGATAGCAACATTTCCCCCGGCATTGGCATAGTCAACAATAGTCTGTTGGTCATTTGCATTCATCTCATCGGTGCAGAAGGCCCATATCTGTTTGTATTTGATCAGATCTTCAGTTCTTGCTTTGCTCAGATCGGCCATATCGTAATCGATATTCAGCACCTGGAATACCTTTAATAGTCCATCGAAATATGCAGGTCGGCGAATAGCTGCCGGGACAAATTGCAAACCACCTGCACCTGTTTCCGGCCTGTCGAGTTCTGTTGCATAGTATGGAGGATAGAACAGAACGCATATCTCTGCCCTTCGCCTGGCATTGAGGATAAGATCTTCGGCAATGCTTATCAGGTTGCTCATTTTCTTAACCAAAGGGTAGGTGGCTGTACGCTGTCCTTCCGCAGTAAGCGGTGTAAACCAGTAAAATGTATCTCCTGAATAACCCCTTTGCCTGGGGTTACGACCTTGCGAGAACATATAGTAGTTCCACCCTGTAAGCCCATTAGCGATGCTTGCTTTGTAGAAAAGTTCCATCTCACGTGGATTGGGGACCACATGGTATTCACGGGATCCACATTGGAATTCTGCAGCAAAAAGAGGTTTCTCTCCCTGCATCGCCAGAGTAATGTCGTTAATTATCCGGTCGTCGTGCATGTTACGGTGCGACTGAAATTCAGGAATATGATCGATACCGAAGAGTATCTCACTTTTATCTCTGTATAAATCCTCATACATGGTGACGTTAATGGGGAAATCGTAACCGTGACCATATATCCAACCCGGCAGGTTGTGATACACGGGAACTGTTATACCCATTTTTCTTGCCATTTTTGTCAGCATTCTCAGATAATCACCGTAGCAGGTTCTCCAGAAGCAATGCCATTCGTAATCGCGACTTCTGTCACCTTCAGACGTGTATGGCATTCTGCCATCGGGAGGAAGCTCCACGTCATCAAACCGGCTGTAATTTGTATCCCAAAGTTGGTTAACCGTATCAATGGAGGCGAATTTCGTCTTTAAGTACCTGATGAATTGCATTTCAGCTTCCTTACTATAGTCAGCCTGATGGGCCAGCCATGAGAAAACCCCTATCTCGTTGCAGATTTGCATCAGAATGACAGGGCCACCCTCCGATATCTGATTTTTGGCAATAAGGGGCATAATCTGGTTGTACCAGAGGGTTACTTTTTCAAGGTATATATTATGGAATAGATTAACACCATCACTCATCAGTATCTCCCCATTGCTGGTGCGCATCTTAACCTCATTGCCATGCTTGTTTAGGAACCAATCGGGTAACCCGGCCCCCCGAAATTCTGCCAGAATAAACGGGCCTGGTTTCAATATGCAGGTAAGTCCATGTGATTGACATTTTTGTAACCATCCAATCAGATCACGCCCGGGGCATGATTCTCCTGTAAAATCAAAAACACCCTCAACCGACTCGTGCCAGGCCCAGGGAATGTATGTGCTAATCGTTCCCAGACCAGCTTCTTTAGCTGCCTGCAGATGAATATCCCAAAGCTCATTCTTAATTCTGAAATAATGAATCTCCCCTGAATTAAGGAACACCCCTTTACCATTCAGGCAGAAATGTTGTTCTTTAAAGGTAAATGTCATTGTGTTTATTTTTATGTCTTTTTGAAGTCAGGTTTTTCCTTTATCTTCCTTGTCTCTTGCTGCATTCCTTTCTCTGAGCTTAATCTTTACTTCCTGTAAATTCTTCTCTGTGAGGGTATATTTCAGAATAAAGAACATGGAAAATATGCTGAGTAGGATGGGTAATCCAATCTCTACCACCCTCATCATAATAAGTGTATATGGTGATTGCCTCTTCAGGGGTACAACTATGTCTTCGATAGCACTGAGTTCAAGGTTAATACTCTTCAATTCTGACCCGGGATTTATGTTATTCAGTTTATCACCTACTTCTGAACTATATTGAATAAGTTCTTCGTAGTGATCATTGCTCTTTTTGGTTTCACGAGATTCATTTTCTATGTGAATAAGCAGATCGAAAGCATTCATTCTGGCTTTTTCAATTTTAGTTTCAATGGCCAGAGCTATATATTGGGGGTAGAGTGAGTCGGCATTACCAATAGCAATCGTCAGATTCTCAAGTCTGGTTACAATTGATTTTGCGTTTTCAAGTGCGCTCTGAATGTAATTTTGCCTGCGTGCCTGCTGTTCAGTGTTTGATTTATCTGATCTTTCTGGTTCTCTTTGTAGTTCTGTCTGGAGCATGAGAATGAAATCTCTTGACTCTTTCAGGGCAGCATCAGCCATCTCTTTTATTCTACCGATAGGAACAGACCCACTAATCCCGGACAGATTGCCGTCCCAGGTTTGGATGTTACTCTTTAGTTCCCGGACGTTGCCCTGAATGGCATCTACTTTTGTAACCTGGGTCTGGTCGAACATAGTCAGTACAATCAGAGCGCCCGCAACAAAACTTGCAAAGGCAGTGCCCATTTTTATAAACCACCAGAAAATGGAGTAGAAACTGCCCTCTGTCCGATATCCCCGTTTCAGGTCATCCTCATCGCAGATATCACCTACCATAGACGAACCAAGGGTGAAAAAGAAAAGCATCCCAATCGATAGCAGAATGGTTGGTATAATAATAAGATATGGATGTGATGGATTGTAGCAAACAATTTTTGAAAGTTGCGCTGTAACCATAAGCATTATTGCAACTATTAATGTATTCCTTTTGCCAAGCTTTGGGCTTAGCCAGTTGAGTGGGAAAACGGCTAATAGTCCGGTTACTGCCCATATGGTACCATTAATGCCAAGAAGATAGGCTCCGGCGACTTTATCACCACCAAAGATGTAAAATATTGGAATGTAAGAGCCGAGTAGATTCACAAAGTTGAACCCCATGGCCAGTGAAAATATTGTAAGGGTAAGTCTGATGAAGTTTTTGTTGGTTGCCGTATGTTTCATATCCTCCCAGAATGGAGTCTTTTTCTGCTGTGAAGCCCTTTTGAAACCAGGCTCACGTAATGAAAAGAACCACCAGAAGGATAGGGGAATAATGATTGCTGCAACCAGGAGTGAGACATAACGCATTCCGTCGGCCTCATTACCTCCCGGTCCTCTGAAAACTTCCATATTAGCCAGAGCAAATAGCCATGGTGTACTCATGGCAAACAGATTCCCCACAAAACTCTTTGCACTGAATAACCTGGTGCGGATGTGCGGGTCGCTCGTCATCTCCATTCCAAGTGCACCATGTGGTATTTCAAATATGGTGCAGGCAGTGAAGAAAAGTAATAGTGACAAAAGAATATATCCCAATTGAAACCAATGAAAACCCGACTCGGAGGGGAACCATGCACGAACCATTTCTCCCTTGGGAATCCACCATATCATAACAAAGAAGACTGCAACCAGTATTCCTCCAACCAGCAGGAATGGGCGTCTTCTTCCCCAACGGGTTCGGGTATTATCTGAAAGGTGGCCGATAACGGGATCGGAAACAGCATCCCACAGTCTTGGAATAATTAGAATGACCCCCAGCCAAAAAGCGCTGAGACCAAGACTTATGTTGCCCATAAGACCAACAAGTATACCTGCAACATTGAAAAGAGCAATGGGGATTATTCCACCTGAACCATAAGCAGCAAGCTGTGAGAAACTAATCTGATTATTTGGGTCGCTGACATCTCCGGAATCTTTAACCTGTAGGCTCATAGTCTTTTAGTTAAACCATTAGTAGTAAATCACGACTTTCGAAGGGATCTCCATCACAATAATTTCATTCTCATTGAATTCTTTGCTCTCAGCTCCATTTATGGTCACCATCGAAGGTAGCTTAGAACCATTGAAATTTTTGATTCTTATTCCATTGGTTGGTAGATTAATATCCCCTTTTATGGTAAAGTGATAGCTATCAATTTCTTTTTTAACAGAGTATGAAATATCTCCGTAGTATGTAGGCATATTTTCAACCGACATACCTTCAGGGGAGTCAATCCAGTCCTGATACAGGGCCGCACCAAGTACAAGCGTTTCATCGAACTCATTCTCATAAACAAACATTGACCGGACTGCATTTATGAAATCGCTTCCCACCCATGTATGAGGCATATCGCCTATAAAGCGTGGTGTACGATAGTTGTTCCAAACCACTTCTGCCCAGTGATTCCAGCCCTGGGGCCGGCGATCATCAAGGAAGAACTCAATTAGTTCGTGCGCCCTCCGGGGTTGATCGAGAAAGATAAACGAACCAATTAGCCGGACCTCGTAGGGAGTGTAATTTACCCATTCTCTTTTTCCATTCCTCCTCTCCTTAAAGAATTCATAGTATTGGTTAAAAGTGTTGTATACCTGAGGTTTAGGTAGGTTATTGTACTCATTGCACGGTGTAAGTGCAATGGTAGTTGATGTGGCGTCGAAATCGCCAAGTTCAACACAACCCGGGATATAGTCAATGCCTCTGGTTTTCATTGCCAGCTGTATAGAGTTATACAAATTATGCCTGAAAGTATCCCGTATTATTGAGATTCTGTTGTAACCATCCTCTTCCCCAAGAATCTTTTGAATGTCAGCAGCATCCTTCAATCCTTTCATTATAAAAAAATTATCCCAATAGGAGTGCATTGGCTTTTCCGAATAGCCCTCATGACTTATTGACTCAGGAACTAAACCGTAGTAGGCCCTTATACTGTCGTTACCATACCTGAAGTGGTCGGTTGAACGCTCAGCTATAAGTGATTCAATGTAACTAACCGCCATTAGCACATTCAGATTTTTTGAGCGAAGAAATGCCGTATCGTGAGTGAAATTGAAGTATTCACGGATCAGGTAGATCAGCTGGCCGTGACTATCGTGTTCGGGAACAGGGTCGGGCCCCCTGAAATCGACCACGCATGGAACCTTGCCATTTTCATACTGATGGTTGGCATACCAATCTATAAAATCCTTCACTTCTTCTACAATACCCGATTTAAGGAGGGCCGACGAAGTCAGTGAGCCATCGCGAATCCAGCTGCGCTCGTACGAACGGGATCCGGGCTGAATGCCTGCTTTATCCCTGTTTACAAGGATGTAGAAAAGATTTGATTTATAGGTGTTTATGATCTTGTCAGCCGATTCGGGAAGGTTGAATTTTATATGATCAACTTTGTTTCTCCAAAACTCATTGGTAAGGGCAAGCTCTGTGGATATCTGCTCGTTAGAAATTTCACTGCCAAAACCTGTTTTCTCATAAAAGGGCACTATGACAAAGAACCCTGTTGTTTCACCTGGCTGTAGTTTAAAGGAGTATTTTATCACCCCGTTAGCAAGACATCCAGGGTCATCAGCCGAACTGTTTTTGGGAAGTAAATTTTTACGCACAAGGTCAACAAGGTTGCCGGCTTCAAAAGCATTAGCAGTGAAGGAATCATATTTTCTCAGGAATACAACCACCTTCTCATCAACTGCAATCTTCCGCCCTTGCTCAAGTTCATTGATTGTACCAATCTTACCAGCACCTCCTGAAAGGTTTAAGAACTGATAGTAGGGGTTCACCTGGAAGGGTCTGAGGAGGAGATACAATTCAAATTCTTTTAAATGATCTGAATTATTTTCGAAATAGTAACCTGCGTTTAGCTGTGAATTAACGTTGGCTTTCCCACTTGCAAATATTCCTGTAACAAACTTCAGGTCATCTATTTGCCAGCTAACCGAAGGGGTATAATCAGGCTCTCCTGTTTCCATCGGAAAACTCATCGATTGCGTTGTGGTTACATTATGCCAGTTGTATATTATATTATCCATTTTTATTATTGGTTCAATGGAGAACATTGCCTTATCAACCTCAATCATTCCATCCTCATTTATCATAGCCTCTTTTAAGTCGTTGTTGACTCCGGTTACTGTCCAGTAGGAGGCTTGCTCAAGAAAGTATCGCGGGTAATCGCCTATGGAAGAGTTCTTTGCCGAATATATTAAAAAGTCATTAACTGTTAGTGAGTTCTCAATATCCAGTATTTTAATCTCGCTAATACCAAATCCGTCAGGATTGATCTCTTCCAAAAGCTCAATCTTCAGATATTCAGCATCAGCTTCGGGTAGCCTGATAAAGCTGGTATTGCTTAGGTTTGAGCGAACGGAGCAGACCCTTTCCCATTTTTTATTATCGTGTGAAAGAAGAATATCGAATTTTGTTGCGTGATGATTTTTAAGCCAGTTAATCTGTAGCCCACCAAACTCCCTGCGCATAGTAAAATCTAAAAATATACTCTGATTTTTTACTCCTTTGCTAAGCCAGTAGGTATCATCAGATCCATCAAATAATAGATCCGGGTTTAGCTTTTTCGCCTTTGATGATGCTTTTGCTATTGGAGTCGGATATGATTCGGGTTTTGTTTCCAGTGGTTCAAACCTCAAATCGTCGATCCAAACGGTTCCTTTTCCACCAACGAATGATGCAATGGTAAACTCAATCCTGTCGACTCTTTTAAGATCCCTTTCCTCAGTTGGTCCCCAGGCAAAACCAATGTGCCTTTTCCTGATGCGTATTTTTGTCCATTCATTTGGGAATTTGTAGTTACGGTTATTTACCCACCAGACATTGTCACCCGAACTATCGATGAATTTTATTTCAAAATTATTATCCGGGGAGTCAGCTTTAACCCAGAAGGTGAATTCATAATTTTCGGGTAAATTGATGGGGAACCACTTCTGGATTCCCCCGTAACCAGTACCCCTGGTAAAATCATAGTCGAAGCGGATGGCACTGCCATTTAACCCCTCTTCAACCGATAATTGTAACTCAACCCCATCTGATTTAATGAAATTCCACCCTTCTGCATTCTCGAATGTATCAATCAATATAACCTGTGAGAGCAAACTTGAAAAGGAGAAGAGGAGTACACTTATAACTGTTATTTTCTTTTTTGGCATACTATTCATATAAATACTCAAATCCAAGTTTTGTCAAGCCTTTCTGGATTATTGGGTCCTGCATTACGTAGTTCCATACAAGTCCGGTTCGGAAGTTCTCAATCATAATCAGCATTGGTCCCTGCGCAATGCCTAAGAAATCGTCGTTCACCCAGTTAGCCGTGTGGTTGAAAGAATCGTAGAACCCATATTTGCCCCATATTTTGCTGCCATTCCTTTCAATCATCGATTTGATGGTTGGCAGAACAATCTCAGGTGCAAACGGCAATGATGAAAGTGGGCCGTAAGGTGCAATTGTGCCATCATCGAAGTAATTGTAGTCAGGGCCACTGGTACCCCGGCCGGCATATCCAAGGAATTCTTTACCGTTGAAGTTATATTTTCCGGTTGGACCGTCGCTGGCTGTAACACCCCAGCAAAGTGAGTCGTAGCCAACCCAGTTGTGAGGATTATCGGATGCATACTGACGCTGAACATATGTTGCACGACGTGAGTTCTCGAAATAGTCAATTCCTTTCTCCTTCATATATCTGTCACCCAAACCCCGGAAATCGATAAACACGTGTGAGAACTGGTGTCCGAAAAGAGGAGGGAACGCTACGTGCGATAATCCCTCATATGGGGTTTCCCATTTGTAGGTGCTAAGCCAGGCGCTGTAGCTCTGCTCAATCTTATCCATTCCGGAGCCTGCAGCCAGAATGTAAAGGAACAATGCCTCATTGTATCCGCTCCATCCCATATGATGCATTCCTTTTTCAGGATACCAGCCCATCGTTATGGTGTTTGCATATTCCCCTTCATTTGGCATCATCACAAAGTCCCAATTGACCCTTTCCAGCAAAAAGTTAGCTATGGATCTGATTTCTTCCTCAACTTCATTGTCTTTATCATAGTAATTGCGGGCAAAAATGATTCCCATTAGAAGCAGACCTGTATCAACCGTTGAGAGCTCGGATTGCCAGGCTCTTGTTCCCGTGTCCATCCAGTGAAAATGGTAGTAAAAGCCTTCATGGCCGGCAGCACTGGTATCAGCACTTTGTGTGGAGTTGGCATAAAACTTAAGCATATTGAGGGTAATCTGTGCAGCCTGTTCGTGTGGCATCCAATCCCTTTCAACCCCTATGGCAAAGCATGGTAGTCCAAATCCTGATGCAGCGATGCTGGATGGAGCCCAGGAGGCAGACCGGTCTTTTACAATACCCCACTCGGGGTGATGCTCATGGACAAAGAAAAGGAAGGTTTTCTGCTGAATAGAATCAAGCATTGCCTCGTCACCTGGCGTAAGTTCATAGTCAATATCCCCGTGGGATATGAACGTCTGCTTTTGTGGTTCCCTGCAAGCGGCAAGGTTAATCACTATAAGCAGTAATAAAAGCTTGATTTTCATATTATATGTGGTTTTAGCCATACAATGTTTTAGTTGACCAGAAAGAAACTGAAATGCTTAATACGAGAAACCCAGGGTGTTAAGTCCGGTCTGTACATTCTCATTCTGCATTAAGAGATTCCAAAGCATTCCGGTTCTGTAGTTCTCTATCATGCAGATAATCGGGCCCTGATCAATGGCGAGATATGAGTCTGCAAACCAGAGTGTTGAGAGATTGAATGCATCCTTAAAGCCATAATCTCCCCAGATTTTGTCACCAAGGGTATAATAGAAAAACCGGATAGCATCAAGGGATTCATCAGGGGTATAAGGGATAGATGAAATTGCTGCAGTCGGAGCAATGACACCCAGATCGTTGGTGGGTGAACTGGCGCTGTACCCGTTCTGAATATCACTGGCAGTCAACCCCCAGCATTTCTCCGAATAGCCGGCAAATCCTCTTGGATTAGAGATGCAGTATGCCCTGTTTATTAGGGTATGAGCAATATTTTGTTGCCAGTAATCGGCATACTGGTCGGTAAGATTTCGAGGATCAAGCCCTAAAAAGGAGTAGTGCGAAAAGAACAGGGGACCTCCGTAGTCGTACCCTAAAGGTAGATGAATCCCATAAAATGTTTTGTTGTTAACCATAGGATTAGCTCCGTTTCTTGCCCATCCATTATTGTACACCTCTGCCGGAACAGGGTGAGTTGGAGAACCCGCAGCCAATATGTATACGATGAGTGCTTCCTGCCAACCCCTTATCTGATGGTTCATTTCCCAATTATACTCAGGAGACCAGTGCCAATAAAGAACATTCTCATTATTCTTCCTGTACCAGTTCCATTCTACATTTTGGTATAAACTGTCTATCAGTGTGCACATTTCCTTTTCTTCCGGAGTTCCATTTTTAAAGTACTCCTTTACAGTAAGTAAGCCCTGCATCAGAAAAGCAGTTTCGACCAGGTCACCTCCATTGTCCTTTTGGCTGAAAGGAATTATCTTCCCGGTGGAACCATTCAACCAGTGGGGAAATGCACCATGAAATCTATCTGTCTCACTATTGCTCAGGAAGTTTACTATCTTACTTAATCTCCCGAATCCTTCCTCACGGGTAATGAAGTTCCGTTCAATACCAACAAGAATTGCCATTAATCCAAAACCACTGCCACCTGAAGTGACGGTTTCGCCTGAACCAAGTCTCTCCCTTGCCAGACCTGAGACCGGGTGTGCATAATCCCAAAAGTATCTGAATGTTTGCTGCTGTACGAGTGTAAGTAGTTCGTTGTCAGAAATCAGCTGGAATTTGGGAGTGCTGTCAATTCCGGTTCTGAAAATGACAGAATAGCTCTCCATGAATTGTCCGCCAAGATTGCTCCCCACATCAAACAGAAGCCGGAAAGAGTATAATGACTGGAGGGGTTCTGTTGGTTTTATAACCAGATTCTGCAGGTCTGTGGCAAACTTATAGGCATAAGAGGTACCTACCCCGCCTGTGATAAAGAGTTTTTCCTTATTGAAACTGTTAGTGTCAACCTTTTCAGAAAATCTTAACCTGACATCAATGTTGGAAAAATCGATGCTGTTAATTGCAGAATTATTGGCGACGTAATAGCTGTTAATAAAGACCGAATCGACCTCAATCGTTTTAACAACACTGCCATTATCATTCTTCCGGCACGAAGTAAAAAGAATAAGAACAGATAAAATAAAAGGGATAACCTTCATTTTAAAGCTGCAAATTAAAAAAAATGGAGAGAGGCATCATGCCTCTCTCCATCTGATGATTATTACGGATTAATCTGTGTTACTTCAGCCTGATAAAGTGCCAGCACTTCATCTGCTGAAAGGGCTTTGTTATAGATTCTGAATTCATCTACCATTCCGCCATAGTATTTCATCCAGTCATCCGGATTACCTGCAATGTGCTGTGCCCATGCACCGAAGTGGATTTTAGTCATATCCTGTCCCAGTTTAATTGGACCAAGCAGCGGTTGTGGAAGTGGACCATCACCGTCAGGATCAGGGCCTGCATAGCGGATTGACTCATTTACCTTAATGCCATTAGCCCATAACTCCATACTTGAGGTCTCCTTACGGTAAATACTAACTAAATGAAACCACAGGTTATCAAGAAACTTCTGATTCGAATACCTTACGTCATGACCTTTCCAGTCTGGAGACTCACTGTCATAAAGGTAGTGTTTGATGTCGAGAGAGTCACCCGGTACACTTTCCTGCATAAGAGTCAGTGTGCCCATGAACGGGTCACCACCATTTATGTTAAATATTTTGGCTGCACCGCTTGTTGTTGCAGGGGCCTTAACCCAGCAGGCAAGTGTGAACTCATCGAGGGTCTTTAGTGCTGAGGCTCCGGAGACATTGTACTCGAAATAAGCTTCACTGGTGCTTCCCTGGAAAGCATTACCTCTTCTACCCGGGACAATATTTGCGGCACCGACCTTACTGACAAAGGTTATGGTGCTGTTGGAGTTGGCAACAGTCGCACCGGCCGAGGGAACAGCCTCGAAGTCAAAGTGTGCAATAAGATTGGTTGTGGCGATTGTGTCGGGGTTAATTTTACCATCATCGTCATCGTCATCATCATCCTTACCACAGGAGGTTAACATTAAGCCTGCCATAATCAAAACTGCTGGCAGAGCTACTTTTAGAAATCTGAATTTGTTTTTCATAATCTTCTGGATTTAGTTACTTAAAAAAATGATTTACATATTAAGGAATTCAATAGCCATTATTCTGAATCAGATTTGTATTTAACTGTAATTGAGCTGCCGGAATAGGGTACACTTCGTGTTTTCCGGCAGTAAAACCTTTTGATGCCAGAGTAGTAACAGCTTGTCCTGTCCTTATAAGGTCAAAAAATCTGTCTTGTTCCATAGCCAGCTCAGCGCGACGTTCATCCCATATCTGCCGGACTGTAACCCCCGACAGGTCGATTAACTCGGCTCTCCTGCGAACAATATTAACTGCTTCGTCTGCGCTGATGCCACTGGTAAGAGTCACAGAGGCACCATTAATAAGAGCTTCGGAATACATTAGTAAGATATCAGGGTACCTTAGGATTCTTACGTTATGATCAAAGCCATAACTATTGAAGTTCCAGATATTCAGGTATGAAGGGGTATAGACTTTCCCATTGTAGACAGGATTTGTGCAGATTACCCTGATACTATCACCTTCAGGGGTTTTTGTTCCCCTGTAGAGCAGGGTTGTAAAGGGTCTGACAACCTCGCCTCTGTCGGTATAGAAATCAATAAGGTCCTGGCTTGGTGTGCAAAAGCCCCACCCCTGCATATTACTTGGGGTATTTCCCCGGGGGCCCTGTACATAGGCATATTCAAGATAGGTAGCTGGCCCGGTTGTATTCCCTAATGTTGAACCCTGGATCTCAAAGAGGGATTCTTTGCTGTTTTCGCCGTCAATACTGAATACCTCCCTGAAGTTATCTAAAAGCCCGAATCGTCCTGAAGCTATTATCTTATCAGTAATGGCAGCAACCGAGTCCCATTCAGACTGATAGAGGTGTACTTTTGCTTTAATTCCGAGCGCCGTGAATTTCGTAATTCTTCCTGCCCACTCTCTGGGATAAAACTCAGGCAGCACCTCAATTGCCTCGAGCAGGTCCTGCTCTATGAAGTCATACAATTGCTGGGTTGTAGCCTGGCTGACCCCTGCGAGTTGTTCGGAATCAAGAATTTTGTCAATTATCGGGACCCTTCCGAAAAGGCGGGTAAGGTTGAAATATGCATATGCCCTTATAGTCTTAGCTTCGCCCTGACATTGCATGGCGTAATCCTTATCGTTTTGATTCATAAGGGCATTTTCAAACAGCGGCATCTGATGTATGGCAAAATTGGCACCACTTACAATATCAAAATAGGCAACCCACAGATCGTTAATGATACTGTTGTTTGATTGATAAGTAAGGTCATCTATTTCCTTCATCGGAGGATTATCCTCAGGAGAACTTCCCTTGTCTGCGTTATCTGATGCAATTTCAAACGCTCCGACATACGGGAAAGCGTGGGCACTGAAACTTCTCATCCTGGCGTAGGCGGCACTCACTGAGAGAAATGTATTTTCAGCCTTGGTATAATCAATTCCGGTAACGGGAACTGTACCTTCTGGCCTTATATCCAAAAAATCTTCACAATTTGTTAGCAGAAGGATGGTTATAATTAGAAATAGTGCTTTGCTGGTTTTCATAACATAGCTTATTAGAAGTTAGCTTTGAAGCCTGCTGTATAAATAGCCTGCATCGGATAGACAGAGTTATCTACACCTGAACTGATCGGACTTCCTCCTATTTCAGGGGTAAAGCCATTATATGTGAAAAAGGAGAATGGTCTCTGTGCTGAGAGATAAATTCTCAACATTGGGATAAACTTTAATCTGTCTGTTGTATACCCTATCTGGATATTCTGAATTCTTACAAATGATCCGTCTTCAACAAAGAAATCATTTGCCTGTTGGGTAAATGAGTAGTTATAGGCTTGCGCCGAGGGGTATTTATCTGACTTATTATCTTCAGTCCACCGGTTTATTATAAAATCCTGATCATAATTGCCATCGGCAAAAACATCTCTTATCATTCTTTTCGCATTAATTATCTTATTCCCCACCTGACTGTAAACAGACAGGTTGAAATCAAACTTATGATAGTTCATCCCGAAGTCTATACCGGTGACCAGCCATGGTGCGGGACTACCGAGGTAGACCTTGTCTTTATCGTCAATAATGTCATCACCATTTTGATCTTTGTACTTAAAAAAGCCTTTGTCCTTGATAGTTTGACTTACCGGATCGAGTAAGGCCTGCGATTCAGAACTGAAAACGCCGTCTATTTCAAAACCATAGAAGGCCCCAATTGGATGGCCAACTGCAGTCCTGGTTGTATAGTTTCCACGCACAAATGCTCCCGGAATATAATCCCTCCCTTCAAGTTCAAGTACCCTGTTATGGATGGTTGTTGCATTAAAGCTGATGGAGTAGGAGAAGTTATTTGTAATTTCATCTCTCCAGTTAAGCAATAGTTCAACACCTGCATTCAGTACTTTTCCATTATTTGCGAGTAATTCTGCTACGCCGCCCCCGGTTGCAATTGGAGCAAAAAAGACAACTTTATTGGTTGTTCTGTGATAGAAATCAAGATCACCCGAAAGTTTTGAATTGGTTCCGGCAAAGTCAAAACCGAGGTTAAACTCACTAACCACTTCCCATGTCAGGAAATTTTGCAGAACTGTCTGAGCTCCCATGCCATCAACCAACCTTTCTCCGAAGATAGCTGAACTGCCAGGCCCAATCTGACCTTGTATTTCAGAGGAGTTTGCCGGCACATTGTCGTTTCCCAGCATTCCCCAACTGGCCCGTGCTTTCAGGTAACTGAACCATGAATGGTTTTTCATGAAATCTTCCTCTGAAAGGGTCCATCCAAGGCCGACAGAGGGGAAGTATCCCCATTTCTTCTGGTACTTGGAACTTGCATCTGCCCGGAATGTCAGAGTAGCAAGATATTTACTGTTGAAATTGTAGGTTCCTCTGGTAAAAAAGGATATACCGTGAAATCTACCTCCTCCGTCCCATGCATTTCTATCCCTGGAAGAGCCTGTAACAATATACTTAGACTGGTCATCAATACCGGGTACATCCTGTGCTGATCCACTAAGGAATTCATTTCGTTCTATTCTTGTACTTTGTCCCAGAAGCACTGAATAGTTATGTCCTCCGTTCCTGTTGTTATATGTTAACAGGTTGTCAATGATTTGTTTTACGGATGATCCCGATGTCTTTGATAAAGTAGATTTTCTTACTCCCTGCGACCCTCCCACATTAAATTCAGGTGTATAATTACGGGGAGCGTAGGAGCTAAAATCCTGGTTGTAAGAGGTTTTAAAAGTCAATCTGTCTTTTATGGGGTAGAATTCAGCATAGGTGCTGAAAACAACTTTATTGCCTCTCTCAAAACTTTCATGATAATATGCCGCAGCATAAGGATTTCCGTATTGGTTCCCAAAACCATAGGTTTGTGGTGATCCGAATTTCACGGGATAGGCCTCATTATTATCAGGGTCATATACCGGGTATACGGGGGGATTGACAAAAGCTCCAAAAAAAGCTCCTTCATTCGGATTGTATCGATCGTACCGTGATATGATGGAATTAACACCTATTTTCAGATATTCATTTACATTCTGATCTAATCGGGTTCTCAGGTTCAATCTCTGATACTTATTGGTTGCATCCATAATACCATCCTGGTACAAATAGCTTCCTCCGATTGAATAGCTTGATCCTGCATTAAAACCCGACACATCAAAACTGTGATTAGTCATCGGTGCAGTTCTGATCAGTTTCTGATACCAGTCGGTACTGACCGGGTAATCAGCAGGGTTCTTTGGAATATATCCGGTAAGATTGGCATTGGCCTCATTCAACACCTGTACGTATTGATCTTTGGTTGCCAGTCTCATGATATTTACAGGTATCTGGTAACCATAATATCCCTCGTAACTGATAACCGGTTTGCCGGGTTTTCCTCTTTTAGTGGTTACAAGAATAACCCCGTTTGCTGCTCTTACACCATATATTGCTGAGGCGGAGGCATCTTTTAGGATTGTGATATCCTCAATATCAGATGAACTGATAAAATCAATATTGTCGACAAAAACCCCATCAACTACAAACAGCGGATTAAATTCACCCATTGAACCAATTCCCCTGATTTTAACAGAAGGCCCCCTTCCGGGAACTCCTGAGTTAATAATCTGAACACCTGCAGCTTTCCCCTGTAATGCCTGCATTGCGTTACTGCTTACCTGTTTGGACAAAACCTCACCCTTGACAGTTACTACAGGTGCGGTAAGATCCTTTGCTCTTTGGGTGCCATAGCCAATTACGATGATTTCATCGAGACTTGTCATTTCAGAGACCAGTGTTACATTTATTACGTTGTTATTTCCTACAATGAATGATTGAGGAACCATACCAACCATGGAAAAAACAAGTACTTCTCCTGTGCTGGCTTCAATGGAATAGTCACCATCTGCATTGGTTGAGGTTCCCCGTGTAGTGCCCTGAACGATAACCGTAACACCCGGAAGAGTTATGTTTGTTTCATCAATAACCTTTCCTGTTATTGTTTGCTGGGAAAAAGCAGTCAGTGGAAATAGCGTCAGCAGGAGAATGGAGGCTAAAAGGGGTTTAT
>JAWOIF010000014.1:0-7483 GCA_046484805.1 Bacteroidales bacterium | reverse complement strand
CAACGATATTCGCTCGGGCTTTGACGGCCGGCCAGTCGCCGACTATTTTACCGCCATCAGCGCCGACCCGCTGAACACCCGGCCACCCGGCGGTGAGTCGCTGTGCGAGCACAAGCAACGACCTGGAAGGTGAGGCGGGTTTCGCGCGGGAACATCAGGTCGGAGACCTGGAACTGGCCGAGCATCAACCCGGTGCCGCTGCCGAACAGGTCGTCGTGACTGAACCAGGCGTCCTCGATTGAGATGTATAAAAACATCACAGGCATCGACTCCTATGAACAACCTATGCGCATCTATCCTGCAGGACACTATACCATGGGCGGCCTCTGGGTCGATTATGAACTGATGACAACAATACCCGGTCTATACTCAATTGGAGAATCCAACTTCTCTGATCATGGCGCCAACAGGCTTGGTGCAAGTTCACTGATGCAGACCTCAGCCGACGGCTACTTTATTCTTCCCAATACTATAAACTCTTACCTTTCAGGAGAGATAAGCGTACCTAAAATTTCAACCGGCAGTCCTGAATTTGAAGAGGCCGAGAAGACTTCCCGTGAAAAGCTGAATAAACTGATATCGATAAAGGGAAAGAAAAGTGCCGGGTCATTCCACAAGCGTCTTGGTAAGATTATGTGGGATCATTGCGGAATGAGCAGGAATGAAGATGGATTGAAAGAGGCCCTGAAACTTTTAGGCGAACTTAAGGCGGAATTCTGGAGAGACCTTAATGTGACCGGGTCGCTTGATGAGGTTAATCCTGAACTTGAAAAGGCAGGCAGGGTGGCTGACTATTTTGAACTTGCCGAACTGCTTGTTACTGATGCCATGAACAGGAAAGAATCATGCGGTGCCCACTTCAGGGAAGAATACCAGACTCCCGACGGGGAGGCCATGAGAAATGATGATGAGTTTGCCTATGTTGCAGCCTGGGAATATGCAGGAGAGGGAAAACCACATGTCCTTCACAGGGAAGAACTTAAGTTTGAGGAGGTGGAGATGAAGGTACGGAGTTATAAGTAAAAGGCGCAGGGCGCAGGGCGCAGGGCGTAGGGCGCAGGGCGTAGGGCAGATTAATACTACAACTCTGAGCCCTGAGCTCTGAGCCTAAAAATAAGTAGTTCAGATCTTAATTAATTCAAAACTCAATAAGCACATGAAGCTTACACTTAAGATATGGCGGAAGAAGAATGCAAAGGCCAGAGGTAATTTCGAGACTTACCAGATGGATAATGTCTCACCGGAAATGGCTTTCCTCGAGATGCTCGATTCACTGAATAAAAAGCTTGTTGAAGAGGACAGGGATCCGGTGGCTTTTGACCACGACTGCCGTGAAGGGATCTGCGGTTCCTGCGGAATGTACATAAACGGCCATCCCCACGGACCTGTACAGGCAATAACAACATGCCATCTTTCTATGAGATTTTTCAAGGATGGAGAAACTGTATGGATTGAACCATGGCGGGCCAAACCTTTCCCCGTGATAAAAGATCTTATTGTCGACAGGTCAGCATTTGAAAAGATCCAGGTTGCCGGAGGATTTATATCTGTCAATACAGGGTCGGCTCCTGAGGCCAATAATATTCTGATACCAAAGAATGTTTCGGATGAAGCTTTCAATTCGGCGATCTGCATTGGCTGCGGAGCATGCGTTGCAGCGTGCAAGAATGCATCTGCAATGTTGTTCGTATCTGCCAGAATATCTCAGTTTGCCCTTCTGCCCCAGGGACGTGCTGAAGCAAAAGAAAGAGTCAGAGCCATGGTTGATAAGATGGATGAAGTTGGTTTTGGAAGCTGCTCCAATACGGGGGCCTGTGAAGCGGAATGCCCTAAAGAGATCAAACTGACAAATATTGCAAGGCTTAACAGGGAATTTTATAAAGCATTCTGATCAGATATATGGAACGTAAAAAATTTGTACAGCTGTTCGCAGCAGGCAGCGGCGCAGCAATAGCAGGCTCACTAACGGAGTTTCAACCTATTTTTCATAAAACAGATGAGCGCAAAGATCTGATACGAAGCACCAGCGGGTTATCCTCAGATCTGGTGATAGCCGGAGGAGGACTGGGGGGATGCGCAGCAGCCCTGTCGGCCTTGCGTAATAACCTGAGAGTAGTTTTAACCGAAGAGACTGACTGGCCCGGTGGACAATTATCGCAGCAGGGTGTGCCTCCTGACGAACATCAGTGGATTGAAACCCACGGATCAACACAGCTTTACCGTAATTTCAGGACTCAGATCCGCCAGTACTATGTACGCAACTATCCCCTCACAGAATCTGCCAGGACAAACAGGTTCCTTAATCCCGGTGATGGTTCTGTGTCAAGATTATGTCACGAGCCCAGGGTTGCTGCTGCCGTATTGAACGAATTAATGGCCCCTTATATAAGCTCGGGAAGACTGATATTGCTTACAAACCACAAGGTTATATCAGCTGACACGGAAAGGAACAAGGTCAGGTCACTGCAGGTTATAAGCCTGCTTTCGGGTAAAGAAATTACACTCTCAGCCCCATGGTTTATTGATGCAACAGAAATGGGAGATCTTTTACCACTGACCGGAACCGAATATGTTACCGGCACCGAATCGGTGAAAGATACAGGGGAACTGCATGCTCCTGAGAAAGCGGACCCGGAGAACAACCAGTCATTCACGGTATGCTTCGCAATGGATTATATCGACGGCGAGGACCATACCATAGACAAACCTGCGGAGTACGATTTCTGGAAAAATCATACTCCTCCCCTGACTCCTCCCTGGTCAGGGAAACTGCTTGATCTGCGCTACTCGACACCATCGACACTTATACCAAAAGATCTTGCCTTCAATCCTTCCGGTGCAGATACCTCACCCCTGCTAAACCTTTGGAACTACAGGAGGATAATAAACAGAAATAATTTTTTGCCAGGCACTTACAAGGGAGATATTACTGTCGTTAACTGGCCACAGAATGACTATATGCTGGGCAATATAATCACAGCTGACCCTGAAGTTTTCAGGAAACATGTCAACAGGGCCAAACAGCTGAGTCTGTCTTTATTATACTGGCTTCAGACTGAAGCTCCCAGGCCTGATAAAGGATACGGCTGGAAAGGATTGCGCCTTCGCCGCGATATAATGGATACTGAAGATGGCCTCGCCAAATACCCCTACATACGCGAATCGCGGAGGATAAAACCTCTCTTCAGGATACTCGAGGAACATGTCGGAAAGGAAAACAGATCGATGGTGACCGGCATTAAAGAAAATATAAAGGCAGCTGAGTTTTATGACAGTATAGGGATAGGTTACTATCATATCGATCTTCATCCTTCGAGTAACGGTGATAATTATATCGACTTCCCCTCCCTTCCTTTTCAGATACCTCTCGGTGCGCTTATCCCCGAGCGTGTTGAAAACCTGATACCGGCAAACAAGAACATAGGCACAACACATATAACAAATGGTTGCTACCGCTTACACCCGGTGGAATGGTGCATCGGAGAATCGGCCGGGTCGCTGATCGCCTTTTCGTCAGAGAAGAAGGTACTGCCCCGGAATGTAAGGGAGAATACCCGGCTTCTTGAAGAGTTCAGGAAGATGATCAGGTCTCAGGGCATCGAAACAGAATGGCCTGAATAAACTGTTTATTTTAAAGTATAATCTATATGAAAGCAGAACAATCGCGTCGTGATTTCATCACCAGATCATCGCTGGCCGGGATGGCAGCCATGGCAGTTCCCCTTTCAGGCTGTGCAGATAACAGTATCAGTGAAGAGACCGGGACTGAATCAAAGTTAATAGTGCCAAAAGCAAATGCCCTTCAGATAAGCGGGACATTCATTGATGAAATATCGCACGACATACCTCATCAGAACTGGGGTGAAAAGGAATGGGATGCTGAGTTCGGCCACATGACCGCCATTGGTATAGATACGGTGATCATGATCAGGTCGGGATACAGAAAATTCATCACCTTTCCTTCCGAATACCTTCTCAGTAAAGGATGCTATATGCCATCAGTTGATCTGCTGGAAATGTTTCTGCGGCTGGCAGAAAAGCATAACCTTAAATTCTTCTTTGGATTATATGACTCAGGAAAATACTGGGATACCGGAGATCTTTCGTGGGAGATCGAGGATAATAAATATGTTATCGATGAGGTCTGGAAGAATTATGGCAGCAGGTTCAAAAGCTTCCAGGGATGGTATATCAGCGGGGAGATAAGCCGTAAGACAAAAGGGGCTATAAGTGCTTTTCAGGCTATGGGTAAACAATGTAAGGATGTTTCCGGGGGCCTGCCAACCTTCATTTCACCATGGATCGACGGAAAAAAGGCTGTTGAAGCCGCCAAGGGAACATTAACAAAAGATGCCTCAGTATCAGTGCAGGAGCATGAAAGGGAATGGGGAGAGATCTTCGATGGCATTCACGATGTGGTTGATGCCGTTGCCTTTCAGGACGGACATATTGATTACAACGAACTCGATGCATTCTTTTCGGTAAATAAAAAACTTGCTGACAAATATGGCATGAAATGCTGGACAAACGCAGAGACATTCGACCGCGACATGCCAATTAAATTCTTCCCACTGAAATTTGATAAGCTCCGCCTGAAACTGGAAGCAGCAAAAAGAGCCGGATACGATAAAGCCATTACCTTTGAGTTCTCTCACTTCATGAGTCCGCAATCGGCATATCTGCAGGCAGGACATCTCTACAATCGTTATAAGGAGTATTTTAATATAAAATGATAATGACACCGGAATCAAAACAGATATTTTATGTTGTCTGGCTTTCAATTGTAGCTTCTATAGGAGGTTTTCTTTTCGGGTATGACACTGCCGTTATTTCAGGGACGGTGGAACAGGTGTCATTACAGTTCGGCATGGATGATGTCGCTACCGGATGGTATGTCGGGTGTGCCCTTCTGGGTTCAATAGGAGGTGTAATGGTTGCGGGTTATCTCAGCGACCGCTTCGGACGAAAACGCATCCTGCTCATGTCTGCTGTATTATTCTTCGCATCTGCCACAGGCTGCATGATCTCAGCAAATGAGGCCCAGCTTATACTGTACCGCATCATAGGGGGTATCGGCATTGGTGTGGCTTCAATCGTATCACCATTATATATCGCGGAAGTGTCTGTTCCAGCCTTCAGGGGACGACTGGTTTCGATGTATCAGCTTGCCATAACGGTTGGCTTTCTTGGGGCTTACCTGGCTAACTATGGACTGCAACAGTATTCTGAATCATTACTCGAAAAAGGGGCAACGGCAGGCCTGTATGGCAAAATATTCGCCACAGAAGGATGGAGAGCGATGCTTGGAATGGAATCTTTGCCTGCTCTTTTGTTCCTGACAATACTTTTCCTGATACCCGAAAGCCCCAGATGGCTTGTAGTTAAAGGCAAAGAGAAACAGGCATCTGTTATCCTTAACAGGATCTTCGGAGAGTATGAAGCGGACAGGCAGATCAATAACGTCAAACAGCTTATCGCAAGCGAAACAGTTACAAACTGGAGAATGCTTCTGCAGCCGGGATTCCGCATGGCAATGTTCATCGGAGTGGCGCTTGCCATACTCGGCCAGTTCATGGGAGTAAATGCCGTACTCTATTACGGACCTACAATATTCAGGGAAACCGGGTTGTCGAGCGGTGATTCACTGTTCTACCAGTCGCTCGTAGGTTTGGTAAATATGCTGACCACGGTTCTTGCCCTTATCATAATCGATAAGGTCGGCCGGAAAAAACTGGTTTACTGGGGCGTATCAGGTATGATCATAAGCCTTATTCTCATTGGCATTTATTTTTCAAAAGGTGCAGCGCTGGGAATACCACCGTTATTTCTCCTGGTTTTCTTCCTTTTCTACATATTTGCCTGTGCAATTTCAATCTGTGCCGTGATATTTGTACTTCTGTCGGAGATGTATCCCGTAAAGGTCCGGGGAGCCGCAATGTCGGTGGCAGGGCTGTCTCTATGGATAGGAACCTACCTGATCGGTCAGCTTACTCCCGTAATGCTGTCAAAACTTACACCCGCAGGAACCTTCTTTCTTTTCGCTGTGATGTGTGTGCCTTATATATTAATAGTATGGAAACTTCTGCCCGAAACAACAGGCAAGTCGCTCGAGGAGATAGAGGAGATGTGGATAAGCAGGGCGAAGGGCCCAGGGCGCAGGGCAGAGGGCTAAGATAAAAGACAAAAGATCAAAGATAAAAGTCTAATAACATGGATCATAAAGCCTTAGCAAATCTCTACAGGGATGAGCTTCTCAACAATGTAATGCCCTTCTGGCTCGAAAAATCACAGGACACCTTGCATGGGGGTTATTTCACGTGTCTCGACAGGCAGGGCAGGGTATTTGATACAGATAAGTTCGTATGGCTGCAGGGGCGTGAGGTATGGATGTTCTCAATGCTTTACAATAACCTGGATAAGAATCCGGAATGGCTTAAATGTGCTGTGCAGGGAGGCGAGTTCCTGAAAAAATATGGTCACGACGGCAATCTTAACTGGTACTTCTCGCTCACAAGGGAAGGTAAACCGATCGTTGAACCATACAATATCTTCTCATACACTTTTGCCACAATGGCATTCGGTCAGCTCAGCAAGGCAACGGGAAACACGGAGTATGCTGATATTGCACGTAAAACCTTTGACATAATACTGTCAAGGATGGATAATCCGAAGGGGAAATGGAACAAAGCATACCCGGGAACAAGGAACCTGAAGAATTTCGCACTCCCCATGATCCTTTGCAACCTGGCCCTCGAGATTGAACATCTGCTGGAACCTGAGTATCTCCGGAAAACGATTGACAACTGCATTCATGAGGTGATGGATGTTTTCTACCGGCCGGAACTCGGGCTTGTAGTTGAGACCCTCACTGCCGATAATGAACTCTCCGATACGTTTGAGGGAAGGGTGCTGAATCCAGGTCATGCAATTGAGGCAATGTGGTTTATCATGGACCTGGGACTGCGTCTTGATAACCGGGAACTCATTGATAAAGCTGCAAAGATTGCCGTTCAGATGACTGAATACGGATGGGATAAGAAACATGGCGGCATTTTATATTTCCTCGATATGAAGGGGCACCCGCCGCAACAGCTCGAATGGGATCAGAAGCTCTGGTGGGTGCATATTGAAGCACTTATCTCTATGGCAAAGGGGTATCAGCTTACCGGCTCACAGGATTGCCTTAAGTGGTTTGAGAAGATACATGAGTATACATGGGAGCATTTCAAGGATAAAGAGTACCCTGAATGGTATGGCTATCTGAACAGGCAGGGAGAAGTCCTTCTACCGCTTAAAGGTGGTAAATGGAAAGGGTGTTTTCATGTTCCGCGGGGACTTTACCAGGTGTGGAAAACTCTCGAGAAAATATAAAATAATGGGGGCTATTGAAAAAGTCCTCTGTGGAACTCTGTGACACCTCTGTGCCCTCTGTGTAAGTTCTTAATTATTGTTACACAGAGATCCACAGAGAATACACAGAGTC
>JAWOIF010000201.1:0-10444 GCA_046484805.1 Bacteroidales bacterium | reverse complement strand
CGGTATTGCCATGCCTGGAGCGGGAGGAGAATATCTCTTTCTTTCCCGTCTTTATAATCCCCTTGCCGGTTTTCTTAGCGGGTGGGTCTCTTTCATTGTTGGGTTTTCGGCCCCTATTGCAGCGTCTGCGATGGGATTCAGTGAATATATGCTAAGAGCATTTCCCTCCCTTGGCGGTATTGGAGGAAATGTCTCATTTCTTTCTCCGGGATTGATCAGCAAGATCTTATCGGTTGCCGTTATACTTGTTTTTACAACTATTCATTACCGGGGTATCAAAACCGGCGCAAAAGTACAGAATGTACTGACCATTATTAAGATAGGAACAATGGTTGTGCTGATAGCTGCCGGCTTTGCCACCGGCCGGGGCGACACCTCGCACTTTGCCTGGGATACAGGCAGCCTGCATGGCTTTCCGGGTATGAAGACAATAGGTCTTTCACTGATGTGGATAATGTTTGCCTACAGCGGCTGGAATGCTGCCACCTATGTTGGCTCGGAGATAAGGAACCCTGCCCGCACACTTCCGGGATCACTGCTCTGGGGCACACTGATTGTAATGATACTCTACCTGGGCGTTAACGCACTGTTTGTCTACAGTATTCATCCCGAAGATATGAAAGGGGTGATAGCTGTAGGGGCTCTGTCAACGGTCAGGCTTTTCGGTCAGAATGCAGGAACTCTTTTCGCTCTTCTGATAGCATTCGCACTCTTTTCCTCATTGAGTGCATTCATAATAATCGGCCCCAGGGTGTATTATTCAATGGCGCGCGACGGCCTTTTCTTCAAGGCGGTATCAAAAGTTCACCCTCGTTTTCATGTGCCGTCAAATTCGATACTGTTGCAGAGTGGTATTGCCATATTATTTGTCCTTTCAGGCACATTCGACCAGATACTTACCTATCTGGGTTTCTCTCTGGGTATTTTCCCGCTTCTGGCAGTTGCCGGTGTATTTTTGCAGCGCAGGAGAAGTCCGGATGCAGTGCGTCTGCCGGGATTCCCGGTTCCGCAGATTGTCTACCTTCTTACAGGTGTAACGATATTATTGCTCTCTTACCTTGAAAGGCCCATGGAGTCTTCAATTGCACTTATTACTGTACTGGCAGGGGTTCCGGCCTACTATCTCTTTAAGCGAAGTATAAAACCAGAATAGCGATTCTTCACTCTTACTTCTATCTTTGCCTTAATTATGAGCGAAGTGAGAGATGATTGGTATAGCCGTACCGAAATGGCCATCGGCAAAGAGGCTCTCGACAGGCTGAGGAGGTCATCTGTGCTGGTTGCCGGCCTTGGAGGAGTTGGCGGATATGTTGCTGAAATGCTGGTACGGGCAGGCATTGGCGCTATTACCATTGCAGACGGGGACTCGGTTCAGGCATCAAACCGGAACCGCCAGCTGCTGGCACTAATCAGCACCGAGGGCAGGATGAAGACAGAAGTCATGCGCGATCGTCTTATCGATATTAATCCTGATCTGCAACTGACGTTGATACCGGAATTCCTTCGCGACGACCGGATGATTGAAGTTCTTGAAACAGGATATGATTACGTGGTCGATGCTATTGACACCCTTTCGCCAAAGGTGTTTCTGATATATCATACCGTCAGCAGGGGGATGAAGCTTGTCAGTTCCATGGGAGCGGGTGGAAGATTCGATCCGGCACGCCTGGCAGTTTCAGACATCTCTGAAAGTTATGGCTGCAATCTTGCCCGTATTGTCAGAAAGAGGCTGCACCGGCTTGGAATAAGAGAGGGTTTTAAGGTCGTCTGGTCTCCTGAACCAGTTGCGAAGGGAATGATCGTAAAAGTAAGTGGTGAGAGGAATAAGGCTTCTACGGTTGGAACGATCTCATATATGCCGGCAGCTTTTGGCATAGTAACTGCCTCGGTGGTCATTAATGACATAGCCGGAATAACTCAATAGAATACTTATTATTCTCATGTTCGTTTCGTACCTTTATTCCGATATTGCCGGTTTCAGGGTGAACGGGCATATTTTGTAGAAGCCGCAACATATTAATCAACTGATCATATGACAAAGAAGATTTATTTACTGATTGTAATGGCATTGGCACTGGTTGCAATTCTATTGCTGTGGCCCGGAGGAGAAAGGACCGAAGAAGATAGTCAGCTAACGGCTGCACTTGACACCCTTTTTGCTGACATGAAGGCTGATGACCCCGGTGGCAGCTTCCTGATAATGAAGGATGGTAAAACACTCTGGTCAGGATCATACGGACTCGCTGACATTGAAACGGGTGAAGAGTTCTCCCGAAAAACGGTTGCCAATATAGGATCAATATCAAAAACATTCGTGGCTTATGGTATTCTTATTCTCCAACAGCAGGGGAAACTCTCCCTCGATGACAAAATCGGTAAATATTTCCCCGATTTCAGTAACACCGAGATAGCCGAAAAGGTGAGGATAATACATTTGATCACTCATACATCAGGTTTGCCCGACAGCAGAAACGTAAGTGAAAACCGTGATTTTTACTTAACTGCAGATGATGAACAGAATTTTGCTCCCCTGAAGCTGACCGACTCCCTTGAGTTTGAACCCGGCAGCAACTGGAATTATTCCAATCCATCATACAACGGTCTGGCACTTATAATAGAACAGGTAACCGGAATGAAATGGCAGGAGTTTGTAATTGAAAACATATTCAAACCGGCAGGTATGAAGACAAGCACTATCACTGATGGCAGCTGGCCCGACCGTGGCGTAGCTCACGGTTACCGTATGGTTGATGAAGCCTGGGAGGAGTACGATTATGGAGAGTTTCCTACTTTCAATGCATCAGGTAATGGCGGGGTCTGGAGCTCTGTCGATGAACTGATAAAATATGTTGAGGCAATGAATGAGTGTAAATTCATTATTTGTGAGACTATAGACCTCTCAAAGCGTGTCTGGGAGTACCCTAACTGGAAAGCTTCCGAACCTTCAACACAAGGGTTAAGCTGGGTAGTAACCAACTCATCCGATCCTGACAAGAGCCTATGCATTGAACATACCGGATCTCAGGGAGGTTTCAGGGCCCATCTTATGATGTATCCCGAAGAAGATATCGTTGTGGCATGGATAACCAATAACAGCCAGACTTACTCCGACCAGATCAGAAAGGTGCTTAGCGAACAAGGGTATATAAAAGATTTGACACTCAGCATATTTGATAACTAGCTGATAACCTGCACCCTGCACCTTGTGCCCTGTAACTTCTATTTCGCCTTCTTCAGAAAGGGTATTCCCTTCACCATCCATTCAGGTGCCGGTTTTTTATCCTTCAGGTAATGGTCGTAGAATTGCTCCATACGGGTCTGGAAATCTACCTGGTTCTCCCATTTTGACAGATGGTGTCCTTCTCCCGGATACGAAAGCAATATGACATTCTTACTGTTGAAGCGTAAGGCATTGTAGAATTCAATAGCCTGCAGCCACTCTACTGACCCGTCATCAACGCCGTGAAGCAAAAGCAGCGGGGTGTTCATATTGCGGGCATGGTATACGGCAGACTGCTCAAGATAGAGGTCAAAGTCATCGAACGGATTTTTTCCGAACCTGCCCTGCCCGTAATGGTTGTACCTGTGCTGATTTGTTCCCGATGATTTCCACAGCTGGTTGAAGTCGCTCACCAGGTTTGTGGCCCCGGCGCCGATAACTGCTGCTGCAAACATATCGGAATGAGTTACCACATAGTTACCTCCCTGTCCGCTGAAACTGTGTCCGTGCAGCCCAAGCCTCTTCATGTCGACATACCCAAGTTCGTTTACCTTATTAACTGCCGCTTCAATACACTCAAGCATGTCAGAGTGTGTTGACCCGGTCCTGAAGTGGATGTCAGGAAGAAGCACCAGGTAGCCGTTGCTGGCATATTTTGGGAACATCGGTGTGTCGCGGTAGATGACCCTTGACCAGCGGTTGAAGTTCTGTGAATTTTTTTCATAGAAATCGACAAGCATTGGAAGTTTATCGCCCGGTTTGTAGGTGTCAGGCACCATGAGTACTCCCTGAAGCCTTACGCCATCATCGTTGGTATAATCGATGAGCACATTACTGTACCAGTTGAATTCATCCAATATCGGGTTGGTATCTGTTACCTTCTGTCTGGTACCGAACTTCATATCTGTTATGTGGTAGTCAGGATACTCCCTCGGTGATTCTATCGTCAGGAAAAACTTATCTGCCTGTTTAGCCTTTGAGGGTGAACCGAAATGCTTATCCTCGAACACGAGTGAGGTCAGCCTCCCCTTTTCCAGCAATGAAAAACCCGCCTTCTTTGTCCACTGTCCATAAGCCGACAGGTATAGCGGCCTGGCAAGATCAATGAATCTCTCCTCAGAGTCGGTGCGGAGGTATCTGAATCTGATCTCATTGGTATCGCCGTAACCATTTGTCAGGTTTTTACCGGGTTTACCGTCCAGCGGTATCTGCCACAGGTCGTATCTGCCGTTTACAATAAGGCTTTTGCCATCCTTCGACCATCCTGCAGTACCATATGAAGGCCTTTCACCCGGATAATCGTACTCCATGTTTACAAATGAGGTTGTTGTTCCAGCCGATATATTTGTCATAGCGCCCGTTGCCAGGTTATATGCATGAAAATGCCCGTCTTTCCATATAAGATAGTACTTGCTGTCAGGAGAAAGTCCCATTGTGGTTTTATGTTCCTTTACTATCAGGGTTCTTTCGCCGGTTGCCGTATTGACCCGATAGTAATCGGCACGTGCTTCCTTCCAGTCAGATAGATACTCCCTGTTGTCAGAACCCACAGCCCATTTACCGTCACGGGTTAAGCTGGCATTCTTCATCGTACTGTCGGCAATGCGCACATACTTACTGTCGGTTCGTACAACTGCCGAAAGGTATGTAAATGCCTTATCGCGTGTTGCCTGCCTCATCTGCGCTGATTGCAGCCTTTCATCTTTCCAGTGCCATACATCTACATTTGCTATTGGGGGATCACCAGGCTTTTTCTCTGCCTTCGGCTCCTGTTCCCTAATGCCGAAGAAGAACCTGTTAAGGTCATCACTTACGGTTATACTGCCGGTTTCACTCAATACAAATCCTTTAGGGAATAATGTATCAGAAGCGGGGTCGTAAATAAATTTTACAGGCGCTTTATCAAGCGAGGTAAAGACCATCATTGAGTTTACACGGTGCGTCTGTCCTTTTGGGGTAGTACCTTTTAATACTGCCAGTGCCGTTCCCTCTTCGTTCCAGGTAAGCTGGCCGTAAACCGCTTTTTCAGTGTCAAGAGGCTTCGAGATTCCGTCAGCCAGGTTCATTATCAATATCCCGTTACCTGCAGAGTCAGGGGCTTCAATGGTATAGGCCAGAAATGAACCACTTTTGTTGAAGGAATAATCTGATACGCTTCCTATACGCTGCACCATGCCGCTGTTAAGGTCGGTAAGCAGCAGATCGCGACCGTTGGTTTTCACGCTCTGGTCAGCCTTGTTTTTCTGAACCGCATACCATCGCGATCCTTTGGAGAATGCTGCTGAAGAGGCATCTGTGATCTCCGTTTTAGCACCTGTTGAAAGGTTCATAAGGCCTGCCTTCCATGTGACCGGCTTCTTGTCTTCACGAAGCTTTTCTGCCGCCTTGAAGGATGGATTTATACGGTATGAAATCCATTTTTCGTCATCAGAAATGGATGGCCTGTTAGCATTCACAACGGTATCGATCCGGCCCGATACCATATTCCTGATTAACAGAGTGTCATTGTTTCTCGGGGTGCTGTATACATAGGCAACAACATTTCCCTTTTCAGACAATTCGGCACTGACACTTCTGAAGCGACCGTAATCGCTTATCTGAAGGCTCTTTTTCTGTGCTGTTGAAAAGAGTGTTACTGCCAGTAAGAGCAAGATGGTGGTGATCCTTTTCATATTGTTAGTGTTTTGGTTTTTAAAGAAAAAAAGCAGACTGTTTCGCAAACAGTCTGACTGTAAAGTAACATTTATTTACTATTCCCCATTCAGAAAGTGATATGTTTTACAACTTCACTTTTTCCCTTTCCCTGTGGTCAGGGGCTTTGCCGGGAGGCGCAAAAATGTTTCGTAAAAAGGGTTATTAGCCATAGGTTTTGACGATATAACTTTATAATTTTAGGGACTAACTAAAACCATTGGAGATGGGCTTTGTAAAAGAATTCAAGGAGTTTGCCGTCAAGGGCAACGTTATTGACATGGCTACCGGTATAATTATCGGTGTTGCTTTTGGTAAGATTGTTACTTCTGTTGTAAATGATGTCCTTATGCCTCCTATTGGACTGGCAATGGGGAAGGTCGATTTCAAGGACCTTAAGATAGTCCTTCAAAAAGCCACACCTGATGTTGCAGAGGTGTCGATAAATTACGGGATGTTTCTTCAGACTGCGATAGATTTTATAATAGTTGCATTTTTAATCTTTTTGCTTATCAAAGGTATAAACCGCCTTAGGAGGAAAGAAGAAGCTGCCCCTGAACCACCTGCAGTCCCTGTCCCGTCGAAGGAAGAAGTGTTGCTTTCAGAGATACGCGATATCCTGAAGGCCAGGTAGAGATACAGGCCAGGGGCTTATATCTGTTACCGGCGCATTTTTAGTGGTGCCGGCCGGTTTTTTGTTCAACTACTGTTAACCATCTGCTGTTGCCGAACAACACAGAAGGTTTAACAATTTTTTACACTATAAATGCTTAGATTGCATCACTTTAATAATTTACAATCAATATAACCAAATAAACACTAATCAAATGAGAAGATTCAGTATTGCTTTTATTGCGGTGCTTCTTGTTGTGATCCTTCCTGCGGCAACAGCGCAGGACAAGGTAGTTAGCAGGATCATCGAACTTGGTCAGACCGATAACCGAACCATGGATCACCTTGACGTGCTTTCAAACCGCATCGGAGGAAGGCTGGTAGGCTCTGATGCCTATGCCAATGCCACGGCCTGGACAGCATCAAAATTCAGGGAGTGGGGCATGGAGGTCATACTCGACGAGGTCGGGTCGGTTCCTGTTGGATTTAACAGGGGCCCATGGTTTGGCCGTATGCTAAGTGAAGACGGAATGGTTCTCCATTTCGCAACTCCATCCTATACCTCGGGAACCAGGGGCCGCCAGCGTGGCCATGTGGTTATGGAACCTAAATCCAGGGCTGAACTTGAGAGAATGAAGGGAAAACTTAACGGTGCATGGGTGCTGATTACCGGGGTTAACTCAGGATGGCCGATCGACTGGTCTGCCGACGGCGATGCTGCCAGGACACAGGTGATGATAGATAACGAAGAGATCACAACCCAGAACCGTGAGATAAATTCTGAGAACAGGCAGCTTCCTGAATCTGAAAGGAAACCTCTTATTCCGTTGAAGGATGAGCCGGCCCTGTTCTACAAAGAGATGGTAGAGGCCGGAATACTCGGCATAATACAATCCTCAACCGTGCCAATCAGGGCTCTGTATGACAGGAAGAACCTCGACAAAATGACTTTTGAAAATCTTCCTGCGGTTCCCGATATAAAGCTGAACGAACACCAGTACAGGATAATTGAGCAAAAGGTTAAGGAGAGGCAGGATTTCTATCTCGAGTTTGACATACGTAACCATTTCAAACCCGGACCAGTTAAATACCACAACGTTATTGGGGTTATCAGGGGCACAAAGTATCCCAATGAGTATGTGATGATGGGTGGTCATCTTGACGCATTCGACGTTGCCACAGGAGGTGTCGACTGTGGTGTCGGTGTTACGCCAGCTATGGAGTCGGCAAGGCTTATTATGGCTGCCGGCGGCAAGCCAAAAAGGACAATCCTGGTGTGTCTCTGGGCTGCTGAGGAGTTCGGTCTGGTGGGATCAAAGCACTGGGTGGAAAACAACCAGGAGAAACTCCCGTTCATTGCCAACTATTTCAACCGTGATGGCGGACCTACGGTTCCCACAGGAATAACAGTTCCCGAAGCAATGTACGACGACTTTGAAAAGATAACTAAGCCGTTGAACAGTATTAATCCCGATTTCCCGTTCGTACTGCGTAAGCGTGAAACACCTCCGGGGCCCAGACCTACACGTGCAGGAGGCTCTGACCATGCATACTTCGCACTGAACGGAGTGCCGACGCTCAACTTCTCCCTGGGTGATACCAAGGGATATGATTTCAATTACGGTGAGATATGGCATACCGAGCGCGATACCTATGACAAGAGTATAAAGGAATACCAGGATCATGTGTCTGTTGTTCAGGCGGTTGTGGTGTACGGGATCGCCAACCTTGATAAACTGCTGTCTAGAACAGGGTATTACAATAACTGAAAGTGAACTAAACTGATAAAATGGTTTCAATGATGAGAAAAAATAGCATCGGTCTTAATGTAAGCGTAGCTTTGCTTCTTGTGGCTCTCACAGCTCTTCCAGCAGTTGTTTTTGCTCAGGACCGGCTGCCCTCAATGCCAGGGTATGAAAACTACCGCAAAATGCAGGAAGCAAGACGGGGAGTGACTGTGACTGACTGGAGGTTCGGATCGTGGAGCTCTGACAATAAGTCATTTACCTATACTCAGGGAGGAAAAACCTGGTCGTTTACTCTCTCAAACCGCAGAACGGCGGAGATAAAGGCAGAGGAGCCGGAGGGCCCGGGTCAGACAGGAAGGCGAATGGCCGGTATGGGAGAACGCCCGGCACGTGGCCGTCAGTATACTTCGGCGATGTCGCCTGATGGTAAACTGAAAGCTTTCTACCGCGACAACAATATGTGGTTCAGCAATGCTGACGGAAGCAACGAGATAGCCATTACTACAGCCGGCAATGCTGCTGATCGTACGAAGTACGGCTCTGCAAGCTGGACATACGGCGAGGAGCTCGGGCAGAATACAGCAATGTGGTGGTCACCCGACGGGAGGAAGATAGCCTTTTACAGGTTCGACGAGTCTGGTATTGACGATTACTATGTACTCAATAACCATCTCGCAATTCAGAACGTTGTAGATATAGAGCCTTATGTGAAGGTGGGCGCCAGGAACCCTCTGGTCGACCTTTATGTATATGATATAGCCGGGAAGACAACGACAAAAGTCGATGTAAGAAACGGAGAGCCTTTTTCAAACAGAATTACCGGCCACTATATCTACAGCATTTCATGGTCAAACGATGGGCGCGAACTTCTGTTCCACCGCACCAACCGCAAGCAGAACATTATGGAGTGGTGCGCCGCCAATCCTGATAACGGTAATGTCAGGGTCATCATCCGCGAAGAGTGGCCCGCCAGTTTTACAAACAACTCCCCAATGCGCAGGTTCCTTACCGATAACAACCGGTTTATTTGGGAGTCGGAACGCAATGGCTTCCGGAACTATTATCTCTACGACATGAGTGGAAAGCTCCATGCCGCCCTTACAAATCACCCTTTTGAGGTTGCCACCATCGTGAAGATAGACGAGCCCGGGAAGAAGGTGTATTATATGGCCCGCAGCGGTGATAATCATATGAAGCTGCAGCTGCACGTTGTAGGCCTTGATGGCAGGAATGATACGCGGCTCACCGACCCGGCCTTCAATCATTCGGTAAATATCTCACCCGACAACAGGTATTTTATCGATACATATCAGACTCACAATACTCCTCCGGCCACAAGGCTTGTCGATATGAGAGGAAGGGTGGTGTCTGAACTTTCAAAGGGAGACCTGACATCACTCAGGGAGGCCGGAATGAGGCCTGTGGAACAGTTTACATTCACATCGGCAGACGGGGTGACACAGTTACACGGAACTCTTCATTTCCCGTTAAATTTTGATCCGGCACGGAAGTACCCTGTTCTTTTCAGTGTGTATGGTGGACCGGGCAGCACTGGTGCAAATGAAAACTTTACAATGCCTAATGCCCTTACCGGGTACGGTTTTCTGGTGGTTCAGCTTACAGCACGGAACGGTTCGGGCCGTGGCAAGGCTATTGGCGATGCTTACTACGGTAATCTTGGCATCGTGGAGATCGATGATTTTGCTGCCGGCATAAAGTCGCTCTGGAGCCGCCCCTACTTCAACAAGGAGAGAGTGGGAGTGTACGGCACAAGTTATGGGGGAACCGTTTCGGCCATGTGCCTGTTGAGGTATCCTGATGTTTTCCATGCGGCAGTTGCCAATTCAGCGGTGACCGACTGGAGGAACTATGACTCTATATATACCGAGCGTTTTTTTGATCTTCTTGAAGACAACAAGGAAGGTTATGACAGAGGTAATGTCAACAGCTATGCTGCCAACCTTAAGGGCCACCTGATGATATTTTACGGATCACGTGATGACAATGTTCATCCTTCGAACTCTTACCAGCTTATCAGGGCTCTGCAGCAGGCCGGTAAACACTTTGAAGTTCAGGTTGGACCTGACCAGGGACACACCGCAGTCAACCAGAGCAGGATGCTTGAGTTTTTTATCTATCACCTGATAATGAATTAGCAGGCAGCAGCCTAAAC
>JAWOIF010000165.1:0-3168 GCA_046484805.1 Bacteroidales bacterium | reverse complement strand
CACAAACGAATGGGCAATGAAATCTATATCGTGCACCGCCGCAAACTCCAGAAACTCCTTATCCTTTTCACTAACCGACGGAAGACAGAAGTTCACCTTCGGTACATTCACACTTTTACGGGAACCAATAGTTCCATCGTTCTCTGAAACACAGTTCAGGATATTACCATCCTTGCCCTCGACCCTGAGTTCCACCTCACCGTCATCGATCAGTATCGACGAACCCATTGGGACATCAGCGGTAAAACCAGAGTAATTGACAAATATGCAGTCTTTGGACGATTTTGCCTCAGGATCGCCCATCATCTTGATCTTCTGGCCCTTTGACATCACAATAGGAACATCACAGTCAGTGGTTCTTATCTCCGGCCCCTTGGTGTCAAGCAAAAACGGGATCTTGTCTGATATCCTTCTGCCGTTCTCAACGATCTTCAGCGCCCCCTCAGTGGTGAGGTGGGCCGAGTTGATCCTGATCGCATCCATGCCTCCTTCGTACAGTTCCCTTATAAACTCGGGCTCGCATCTCCTGTCTGAGATCGTAGCCACGATCTTTGTCCGCTTCCTGTTCATCTATCTCTTTTTATTATTAATTAATGCCTCTGTCGCAAGCCTGTATCCGTCCAGTCCGAATCCCATCACCGATCCGCTGCAATACCTGCCCGTCAGGCTGCTATGCCTGAACTCCTCGCGTGTCAGCAGGTTTGTTATGTGCACCTCCACCACCGGTATATGGGTCATGGCCACTGCATCGGCAATGGCAACGGATGTGTGGGTATAGGCGGCAGGATTAATAATTATCGCATCGGCTTCATCACCGGCGGCCTGGATAAAACCCACCAGCTCCCCCTCTATGTTCGACTGATGATAACTGAAACTGCACTCCTGATACCGGCTCTTCAACTCCTCAAGATATGACTCAAAGCTGACTCCGCCATAGAGCTCCGGCTCCCTGGTTCCCAGCCTGTTAAGATTCGGACCGTTGATAATTGCTATTTTCATCCGTTTAAAATTTCCATGTTCTTTTTATGTCTGCATGTCAATGTATGTGCCCATAAAACCTGCACCGCCGGCAAGCATTACCTGACCCGACGATACAAATTTACGGATAAGTTACCAAATTCTTCTATTTATACGGCATAACAATAGCCACACATTAAAGCCTTATCAGGTGAAGGTAAAGGTGAAGGTAAAGGTGAAGGTCAGGGATTGCTGTTTCCCGGAAATGGCTAAATTTGCGGGGATAATCATTTTTTATTCTGGAAATCCGATGCCCACGAACTGGAAAGATGCCACAGAAGATTTTGAGACCTACCTGAGGCTCGAAAAATCGTTGTCACCCAACAGCGTGGAGGCCTATATGAACGATGTCTCAAAACTGAGGGATTATATCGGAGATGAAAAGAATCCCGCCGATGTGACCTACACCGACCTGCGCGACTTCCTGCGGAGCTTTGGCGAGGAGAATGAGAATGCGCGTACCCAGTCGAGGCTGCTGTCAGGTATCAGGGCTTTCTACAGGTATCTCCTGCTGGAGGATGCCGTTAAGGAGAATCCGGCCTCACTGCTGGAGTCACCCAGGGTAGGCTTCAAACTTCCGGAAGTGCTGTCGGTGGCTGAAATAGACCGCATCATTGAAGCTATAGACCTCAGCAAGGCGGAAGGACACCGCAACAAGGCAATTATTGAGACGCTGTACGGGTGCGGACTGCGGGTTACCGAGTTGGTCAACCTGAAAATATCTGACCTCCATACGCGTGAGGGTTACATTACCGTTACCGGCAAGGGCAACAAGCAGAGACTGGTACCTATAGGCGAAAAAGCACTGAATGAGATTGAGTTATATATGCAGCGGAGGAGTGTGCTTCCGGCAATTTACGACCGTGACATACTCTTCCTGAACCGCCGTGGCAGGAGGATGAGCAGGGTGATGATATTCACCATTATCAAGGATCTTGGAGTCAGGGCGGGTATAAAAAAAACGATCAGTCCGCATACCTTTCGCCACTCTTTTGCCACCCATATGGTAGAGGCCGGCGCAGACCTGAGGGCCGTGCAGGAGATGCTGGGTCATGAGTCGATACTGACCACCGAAATCTATACCCATATCGACCGCAGTTATCTGAAAGACACGCTGTTGCTGTTCCACCCAAGAGCCTGAACCGAGCGCAGCAAGCTCGCGACCGAACGGGAGCAACCCTTTGCCCCATGCCCATCTACGCCATTTATGCCATCTACGCCCTATCCATTTACGCCCCCTACGCCATTTATGCCATTTACGCCATTCCCTCATCTACCCTGAACCCTGCACCCCGTACCCTGTACCCTAAACCTATTTACCACAGACCCTTCCCATTCTATCTGTTTTTTGCTACCTTTGCAACTTATTTCGAAAATTTTAGGTTAAATATTAATAGTTAACAGATTAAACTATGTCAAAAGTGAAAAGAGTTTACACCTTCGGTGATAAGAAGGCTGAGGGCGGGGCTGATATGAAGAACCTGCTTGGTGGAAAAGGGGCCAATCTGGCTGAGATGTGTCTGCTTGGTTTGCCGGTGCCTGCCGGTTTTACCATTACGACCGATACATGTACGGAGTATTATGAGAATGACAACCAGCTTCCTGAGGGATTGATGGATGACGTTTGGGCTGCGATGAAACAGACTGAGCAGATTATGGGCATGAAATATGGCGACTCTGAGAATCCGCTGCTGATGTCGTGCCGCTCGGGTGCGCGCAGTTCGATGCCGGGTATGATGGACACGGTGCTGAATATCGGCCTCTGCTCGGCGACAATTCCGGGAATCATTAAGAAGACCGGGAACGCCAGGTTTGTATGGGACTCGTACCGCAGGCTTATTATGATGTATGCCGATGTGGTGATGGAGAAGGCTGAGGGACTTGATTCGGCTGAAGGTAAGGGAATTCGCAAGCAGCTCGATGAGATGCTTGACGAGTATAAGCACGGAAAAGGGTTCAACTCTGATACTGAGCTGTCGGCTGAGGACCTTAAGACCCTGGCAGAAATGTTCAAGGATAGAATTAAAAAGGCTATCGGCAGGGAGTTTCCTGATGATGCAAACGACCAGCTGATTGGCAGTATCAAGGCCGTTTTCAAGAGCTGGAATGGCAAGAAAGCCGTTTCATACCGCCGCATTGAGGGTATTCCCG
>JAWOIF010000096.1:0-4065 GCA_046484805.1 Bacteroidales bacterium | reverse complement strand
CCCTGAATAATCCTTTACCTCAATCTGGCCATCGAGGGCAAGAAGTCCGTTGAAAGCAAGAGCCTTCAATTCATCCTCCCCGGGATATATATAAACCGGGGCCAGAAATCCGGTTCTCTCCTTTATTATATCAACGTGTGAGGTCTGATAAGCCATTCCCCCTGTGAGGATTATTGCATCCACCTCACCTTTCAGTACGGCAGCCAGCGAGGCTATCTCCCTGGAGACCTGGTATGCCGCAGCGTCACGGATCAGCTTTGCTTCAGGCTCACCTTCATCTGCCCTGCTGCATATATCCCTGAAGTCATTTGTTCCAAGATATGCTACCATGCCTCCCTTTCCGGTAATCATCGATTTAATCTCCTCTTTCGTAAAACGGCCGCTGAAGCAGAGATCAACAAGCTGCCCTGCAGGGAGGCCTCCTGACCTCTCCGGGGAAAACGGACCTTCACCATTCAGGGCATTGTTAACGTCAATGACCTTTCCCTTCCTGTGAGCCCCGACACTGATACCTCCACCCATATGTGCGACAATAAGGTTAAGTTCATCATATTTCTTGCCTTCATTCCTTGCATGCGTCCTGGCGATAGCCTTCTGGTTAAGAGCATGGAAAATCGACAGCCTTTTGAACTCAGGGTGCCCTGCTATGCGGGCAAGCGGCTCCATCTCATCAACCACGACGGGGTCGACGATATAAGCTTTTACGTTACCAAGAGAACTTGCTATATCATCAGCTATCAATCCACCCAGATTACTGGCATGTTCTCCCATAAGTCCCCTGCGCAGATCCTCCTTCATTGCCTCGTTGACACGATATATTCCTGATTCAATAGGCTTTACAAGCCCACCGCGGCCGACCACCGCCCTGATCATACCAGTATCAACAGCCCTTTCCTTCAGTTCCTTGAGAACAAGATCTTTCCGAAATGCATACTGATCAGTTATCTTTTTGAAATTCTTCAAATCATCACTTGAATGCCGGAGTGTAACATCAAACAGCATCTTCTCTTCTTCAAACACTCCGAATTTAGTAGAGGTTGAACCGGGGTTTATTGCCAAAATAAGCCTCTTGTTCATAATAAATATAGGTTAAATGATTATCAATTAAGCCATAAGGCATGAAAGCGCAATACAATAATATTTCGATTTCTCACTTTCGCTTCTCGACATTACCACTACCGGCTTTGACGGTCCGCAAATAACACCTGCAAGTTCGCCTCCGCCAAAAAGCATTAATCCCTTATAGAATGGATTGCATGACTCCAGATTGGGGAACAACAGTATATCTGCGTCACCCTCAATCGGGGTTGGCACTCCCTTAATAGCTGCACTGCCGGGATCACAGGCCAGGAAAACATCAAGGGGACCGTCAATGATACAATTTCTTATCTGCCCCCTCTCGGCCATTTTGCACATAGCCGAATAATCCAATGTGTTTTCGAAGTGTCTGCTTACCTTTTCCGTGGCTCCGATAAGCGCCAGCCTGGGTTTTTCAATACCAAACCTTCGAGCCATCTCAACTGCATAATTGGCCATTGCAACCTTCTGGTCAAGATCAGGGAACGGAATAACAGCCGGGTCGGTAACAAACAGAAGCTTCCTGTAGGCCGGTATCTCAATGGCACAAACATAAGTCATTACAGCCTTGGGTGGCAGCAGCCCTCTCTCCTTGTCCATAACTGCTCTCAGAAACTTGTCAGTACCTATCAGGCCTTTCATAACAATGTCTGTCTCCCCGCTTCTTGTCATAGAAACAGCTTTCTCAGCTGCCTCAGCCTCGTCCGACGCAGGGGTTATTATGAAACCCTCAAGGTCGGCCCCGGCCTCTCTGGCGACCCTTTCAATTTCTGATGGGATGCCTATCATCACCGGCTCGGCAAAACCGTCATCGCACGCCTTTCGCAATGCTACGACAGTATTCGCATCCTGAGCCCAGGCAACCGCTATGCGGTACCTCTTTCCCGTCGATTTCACATGGGAAATCAATTCATCGAGTCTGCTTATCATGAAGCGGAGAGTATAGTTAATGCTAACTGGCGGCAGCGGCCAGGATTATACTGTAATACTTGGCTTCTTCAGAATCTGACCTTGAGGTAAGAACTATTGGTGCTCTTGCCCCCAGGATGACACCCGCAACTTTTGCCTTTGCGAAGAAAACAAGTGACTTATAGAGTACATTGCCAACTTCAATATCGGGCATAAGCAGCAGGTCAGTATCTCCGGCAACGTCACTCATTATTCCCTTCTGCCTTGCACTTTCAAAGCTGACGGCATTGTCAAATGCAAGCGGTCCGTCTATGATGCAGTTCCTTATCTGGTCGCGCTGATTCATCTTTGAAAGAAGAGCTGCATGCAGGGTAGCTTCCATATTCTCATTCACCATTTCAACGGCTCCCAGCACAGCAACCTTGGGCATGGGCATACCAAGCCTGTTCAGACAGGCTACTGAATTGTTAACAATGGCAATCTTTTCCTGCAGGTTTGGCGCAATATTCATTGCCACATCAGCTACTGCAATCAGTTTATGATAGGTTTTTACCTCGAAAAGCGCAAAATGGGAAAGCAAATTCCCTGTTCTGAGCCCCCAGTCCTTGTTAAGCACCGCTTTCAGAAGAGAGGAAGTCCCGACCTTTCCTTTCATCAGGACATCAGCCTCCTTATTGCTGACCATTTTTACCGAAAGCTCGATAGCCTTTTCCATATCTGGCTCATCAATAACAGATACCTTACCAATGTCAAATCCGAACTCTTTTGCAAGCATCTCAATTTCAGACTTCCTGCCTACAAGGATAGGTTCAATGAGTTGGTCACGATATGCCTTCATCACGGCATTAAGCGAGAAAGGATCCTGAGCGGCGGCAAGCACCAGCCTTTTTATTGGTCCTTTTGCCGCAACAGCCTTAAGGTCATTCAGCTTTTTAAAGGTCATATTCTGGGGGTTTATTTCGTAATATGATCATACATTCATCGATTCAACGATGTTTCTGGTATCAGTTGCTATAACAAGTTCTTCATCAGTGGTGACTACCATAACCTTGACCCTGCTTCCGGGTTTGGAAAGGGTTAGATCCCTGCTCTTCACACCGTGATTGACTTCAGGATCAAACTCAATACCGAGGTATTCCATACCAGAGCAGATCATCTTTCTCATATTAAAATCATTCTCCCCAATGCCGCCGGTGAATATCAGCAGATCGATACCGTTCATGGCGGCAATGTAAGCCCCAATGAATTTTTTAACCTTATAGGCATACATCTGAAGGGCAAGCTGGGCCAACTTATTGCCTTCTTCAGCCGCTGTTTCAAGGTCACGCATATCGGACGATATCTTAGAAATACCAGCCACACCGCTCTTCTTGTTTATGAGATTGTTAACGCCTGAAAGGCTCAGATCCTCCTTATCCGCCAAATAGAGAAGAACCCCCGGGTCAATCTCACCAGTACGGGTACCCATAATCAAACCATCAACCGGGGTAAAGCCCATTGAGGTATCTATTGAAATCCCATCCTTTATTGCAGTAATTGAGGCTCCATTACCCAGATGACAGGTAACTATTTTAAGATCTTCCATCTTTTTGTCCAGCATCCCTGAGGCCTTCAGGGCCACAAATTTGTGGCTCGTACCATGAAATCCATACTTCCTTATGCGGTACTTCTCATAGTATTCGTAAGGTATTGCATACATATATGCAAAATCGGGCATGGTCTGATGGAAGGAGGTATCGAACACTGCCACCTGAGGAACTCCGGGTATCAGTTTCTCGACCGAGAGAATCCCCTTAAGGTTCGCCGGATTGTGCAAAGGAGCAAGCTCACAAACTGCTTCAATATCTCTCTTGGCATTATTGTCAATAAATGCACTTTTCTTGAAATTTTCTCCTCCGTGTGCCACCCTGTGCCCAACAGCCTTTATCTCGTTGATGTCACCTATTACACCGTGATTCTTATCAAGAAGTGCACTGACAACCAAATTAATACCTATCGTATGATCGGGAATATCAACAATTACATGATATTTCTCCTTACCGACAGGTTTATGTGTCAGAATTCCGTCATTAAGCCCGA
>JAWOIF010000224.1:0-19894 GCA_046484805.1 Bacteroidales bacterium | reverse complement strand
GACAACTCGTAGTGCTCCGGGCTGAGCCAGAATTCGCCGTGCCGCCGCCTGGATGCGCCGTAGTCCGCCGCGTACTGCGTCAGCCAGTTGAAGACCGCCGCGTGCGCGACCAGCGTCTGGAACGGGTGCTCCCGGCCAAGCAGGATCGAGGCCAGGTAACCGCCATAACTGCCGCCGCCGGCGCCCATCCGCTCGGTGTCGATCCAGGGCTTCTAGGGGGAAATTGACAGGACCGGTAATGGCAGGAGTCGCTTCGAGACCCTGATACCTTGTTCCGGTGGCACCTTCCGGCATGTTTAGCCTGTAGAATTGTGGTATGTTTCTGCTGTCTGCCGGGAACCGGTAGCCGCGTGGCTTGATAACGAATATTGCGCAGTTGTCACGCAGTGGAAGGGTGTAGATGCCGTTTCTGTCGGTTACGGCGATATCCCTGCCGTTTGATACGGCGACGTTTTTGAGGGGTTTGTCCTTGCGTGCGTCCCAGGTACCATTTTCATTGGCATCGAGATAGACTATGCCGGTAACCTCTCCGGGTGCGGCGGATGGTTCAGTGATGTTGCGGCATGAGGTTGCTGTGAGTATCACAGCAGCAACGATCAGCAGAATCAATTTTTTCTTCATGGTTTCTTGTTTTATCAGGCCGGAAAGATAAGAAACCAATATTAAGTGAAGGTTAAATAAAACAGGGATTATTTGTTAATGTAAACCCCGTCGCCGGTTCCGATCCATATTCTCTTATCAGGGGCCTGTTCGATGGTGAAAACGCCGGAGTGTGTGAAGGTAGTATTGTCGACAATCCAGTCTTTACCGTTGTAAACAGCGAAGCCCCCGTAAGCTGAACACCATATGTTGTCTTCATGATCTATTGAAAGGGACTTGATGCGGGTATGGTCGTCAAAGCTGAGTTGCCGGGTGTTTTTACCATCGAAAACAAATACCTGGGGCCCGGAGTTAACCCCCAAACTTGACAATGAATAATCTATTGCGCCGCAAATCTCATTTCTGCTGTTAACCTTGATGTTCCCGAAATAATATGGAGTAAAGCCAAGGTCGTCTGCCGAATAGTTTTTCCATTTGTTTCCTGAAATCCTGATGACAGATGCATGGGTTACCGTCTCCCCCAGGGCAAGCCAGATATTGTCGTCATGGTCGACCTCAATGCTCTGCACAAAATTTACCGGCAGTGATGAATTATCAGGGGTGTATACCGTAAAATTTGATCCGTCATACCTTACTATTCCTCCCTGGCGGAACCTGCAGGAGGTAAACCAGATGTTATCTTTTGAATCTATTGAGATGGAGCTGACAAAATCCTCGGGCATAGGGCTGTTGCTTGTATTGTATAGAGTAAAATCTTGTCCGTCATATTTAAGTAGTCCTTCTCCTCCCAGCCAGATGTTGTCATGGCTGTCAACCTTAAGATCCCATGCAATGAATTCGGCAGGCATTGCAGAGTTGGAAGGATTGTAAACGGTTATGGTGCCGTTGGAATATTTTATCAGTCCCTGCTTGAAGGTTCCTATCCATGCATTGCCTTTGGAGTTGAAACCGATGGCGGTTACGAAGTATCCTTCAAGAATATGGGTGCTGAAGTCCGTATTGGGGTTACCCGTTTTAACAGGACCGTTCCATTTTTCGCACGCTGCCAGTATACAGGCCAGTGCAAGTATTAAGGTAAATTTCTTCATGGCCAGGTATTTATATTATTAAGGTGGTTCGTTATTATAAGGATGACTCTTTCAGGAATTCGGTTGCGTGTTTAATTTTTGTGGTTAATTATATGTCGTTACCGATGCGAAGGTTCGGCCGATGCCTTTACTGTATCTGAAAGCCGGGTAGCCGAAAATGACCAGGAGGCCCTCGCGGCTGGTATATTTAATGCCATATTTCTCCCTCAGCCTGCGGGCGCCGCGGTTCTGAATAAAGGGGTGTACGGCACCTAACATGCAGGTGCCCAGGCCAAGTGATTCGCCGGCGTACATTGCAGTTGTGGCTGCTATTAATGGGTCGGCAGGGTCGGCCCAGGGGGAACCATAAAAGTACATTACAAGTGGAGCATCATAAGTGACGGAGTTTACTCCTCTTTTCAGGTTTCCGGGATAGATGCTGAAGAGCGGCCTTATGAAGTTTTTGAAGAGCTCATCGTTGGCCTTACCCCAAAAGGGCCGCATCAGAGCCAGGAACCAGGGCGATACGAACCACTTCATCTTTTCCAGCATATTGCAGAAGTCGGTTACGAATTCGCGTGTTTTTTCAACATTGTTGAAAATGAGCACATTTACATCTGACGGAGGGAGACCCATTGGAGAGGTCCTGGCAGCTGCCAGAATCTTTTCGATTACCTCTGGTTCAACTGGTTTGTTTTGAAATTCGCGAACCGATCTGCGCCTTTTCATCAGATTCAACAACTGGTTGTAGTCAGCGGTATCTCCGGCGTCAGGCAGGGTGAAGAGATCGTCGGGTGAAATGGCTCGTCCGGTGACTCTAATAGCATCGTGCGGGCATATTGCCATACAATGGCCGCAGCCAATACACCCGAAAAGGGGAGAGTCGCTTACAGCAGCCTTACCATCCGACATGATAAGGGTGTTGTCGCCGCAAACCGTTACACAGAGTCCGCAACCATCGCATTTTTCAAGGTCAATGGCTACCTTGCCGGGTTCCTTTGTTCTTGAGGTAGGTATTGCCATAATAAGATTGTTTCCATAAAAGTAATAAAATCCGGCGCAACATTTACGCTGCGCCGGACTGCAACAAAAACTGATAAATGAAAAGGAAAAATTATCTCCTGATTGGGTATGGCGGCCGCACCGGCTCCTTCGGCGGATTCTTCTTAAGTTCCTGCATGATGATCTCAATGGCCTTCAGCAGCTGCGGGTCTTTACCGGCAATAACATCCTTTGGCCACATCTCTACCTCAATGTCTGGTGGTACGCCGACATTCTCAACAATGAAGCCCTCTTCTGTCCATATAGCCAGGTTCGGTGCCGTAATCGACCCGCCGTCCATCAGCTCGGGGTAACCCATGGTTCCTACCAGGCCTCCCCAGGTGCGCTTGCCCACCAGCGGCCCCATCTCAAACTTCCGGAACATCCATGGCAGCATATCGCCGCCCGATCCTGCCGTCTCGTCTATGATCATCACCCGCGGACCCTGTATCGAAGCGTTAGGAGTCTTCATATCGACACCGTACCGGAAGTTCCAGTGCGCCTGGTACTGTCTTGACAAAAGGTCGATGTAGTAATCGGCAATCAGTCCGCCTCCGTTGAAGCGCTCATCGATGATGATAGCCTTCTTGTCTATCTGCGGATAAAAGTAGCGCTTGAAGTACTCATGTCCCGCCGTGGTGGTGTTCGGAACATAAACATAGGCCACCTGTCCGTTCGTGGCTTCATGCACGAACTTCAGGTTGCCCTCCACCCAGTCGCGGTTTCTGAGAGCCGACTCACTACCCACCGGAACCACCTGTACGGTGCGTGAGCCGGTGCGGTTCGGATTGGGTCCGATAGTCAGTTCGACAATCTTGCCCGAGGTGTTCTCAAAGAAACTGTAGATGTTGTCAGCAGCGGTAAGCTCCTGTCCGTTGACGGCCAGGATATATTCACCCACAGCGGCGTTGATGCCGGGCTCGGTGAGGGGCGACCGCAGATTGGGATTCCAGTTGAGACCGCCGTATATCTTCTTCAGCCGGTAGCGGTTGCTGACGATCTCAAAGTCAGCACCGAGGAGACCGCCAGGAATACTCGCCGATGAGGTAAGGCGATCGCCTCCGCCAACCCTGTGGTGGCCGACGCCGATCTCACTGCACATCCACTGAATTAATCTGTTCAGGTCGCTGCGGGTAGTCAGGTGCGGCAAAAAAGGTTCGTACTTCTTCTTCATCGCCGCCCAATTGGCGCCATGCATACCCGGGTCGTAGAAATAGTCGCGGTTGACGCGCCACGCCTCATCAAATATCTGCGCCCATTCCGTCACCGGGTCGATCCGTACCTCCAGAGCTCCGGTATTTATCACACCCTTGCCCTGCTCGGCCTTCTCGCCGGCATTGCATATCCCCCATGTATTGCCGCTACGGTAAAGCATCTTCTTTCCGTCGGCCGAAAGAATATACATATTCAGTTGCATCACTTCGCTGTCGCGGCGCTTGTTCAGGTCATACTTTCGCATCGTACTCTGCCGCGGCGGGTCCATCGCCCCAACAACATACAGAATCTCGCCCTCCTTCGCACTGCCCAGCTGGCTGTAGTTCCCGGGGCTGACAGGCACATTTACAATGCGGTTGGTGATGCCGTCGAAGTCAATCTGCAGTGCAGCAGGCTTTTGCGTTCCTGTAGTTGTCTCTTTTTTGTCGGGAACCGGGGCCTCCTCGTCACTCTCACGCGCAAGAGGCGAAACAGTGTTTTTCTGCAAAGTGACAAGGTAAATGGCATTGGTGGAACGCATATCGTGACGCGTCTGGTCGAACCAGTTGAGAACCGGACCGGCATCGGTGGAGGCAAAGAAGTAGATGTACCTGCCGCTTTTATCGAAGACCGGATCTATGGCATCGCTCAGTCCGTCAGTTAGTTCGTAAGATTTCCCTTCATCAACGGAATAGACCATTATTTTCCGGAAGTGGGTCGGCAATACCTTTGTGTAGACTATCCACCGTGAGTCGTAAGACCAGTCGCCGTGCTGGTTCCTGAATGCACCGGGAATGTAGAGCTCGTCGGCATCGATCTTTTTGATGTTGCCAGAAGCCACATCGAGGATGTAGAAATTTCGGGCATTGTCGACATAGGTGATTTTCTGGCCGTTCGGAGACCATTTGGGATTGGCATAGAATCCGGTACCTGTAAGTTTGTAACTGCGGGCAGGTTCCCTGCCGTCTTGTGACTTGATATGCAATCCATATTCGCCTGACTCATCAGAGATGTATGCAATACTTTTCCCGTCGGGTGACCAGGCGGGGAATTTCTCATGCGCCCCGGTGGTGAGGGTTATGTTTCGCGGATCTCCTTTTTCGGCGGGAGCCGTGATTATCTCACCACGGTAGCCGAAGACTGCCCTGGCGCCGGTGGGTGAAATGTCGGCGCTGCGGATGTTGTTGGCACCTTTGGCGTATCTTGGCCTTAGCTCGAGCAGGTCGGCGGCGATGCCGATGGTAAGTTTTGCAGCGCTGGCGGCGTTGAGATCATAAAGATGAAGGTAACCGCCCTGCTCGAAGGCAATCTTCCCGGTTCCTGCAGAAACATTAAGAATCGGGAAGTCGGTGAAGTGGGTTAGCTGTGTTATTGCCCTGGTGCCGGTGTTGTAGGAGAAGAGGTTGAACTCGCCGTTTCTGTCGCTGATGAAAAAGACTTTGTCGCCTATCCACATCGGCTGCATGTCGTTGGAGCGGCCTTCGGGCTGCGGTATCTTCACCACCGAATGGTCGGTAAAGCTGAAGAGCCATATTTCGGAGACGGTGCCTCCGCGATAGTTCTTCCACTGCTGTGAGCGCTCGGGGATGGGCGTGTATGCCATGTGCTTTCCGTCGGGAGAGTAGGAGGCGTACCATGCGTTGGGGATGACCAGCTTTGTCGGCAGGCTTCCCTCAACCGGAACGGTAAAGAGCTGATAGTACCGGGTGGTGTGAACGTTTCTCTGCGAGGCAAAGAGCACCGCCTTGCCGTCGGGTGTGAAGCCCCTGACGATATCGGTTCCGGGGTGCCATGTGAGGCGCCTCGGAACACCTCCCTCAGCGGGTACGATAAACACGTCGGTGTTGCCGTCGTACTGAGCGTTGAAGGCTATCAGGCTGCCGTCGGGTGAAAAGACCGGATTGGATTCTACGCCGGCATCGACAGTGATACGGCGGGGCTGGGTTCCGTCAATATTTGCCACCCAGAGGTCTTCGGCATAGATAAAGGCGATGTGGTTGTCGCTGATGGCGGGTTGTGCCATCATCCTGGTGTCTCTGATATCTATTGCGGCAACACTGAGATATGTTGTCAGCAGTAGAAAAAGGATCAGGGGTAGTAGCGGATTGATTTTTCTTTTATGATCCATATTTGCAGAATTTGGTTGGTACCTTAATAAATCCCTTTCCCGGCAGATAATGTGAAAAATTATGTCAATTATACTCCCCGGGATTATTGTGAATCTATAAAAATAATCATTACTACAGAGAAGACAATGATTTATGCCAGTTTTACTATTTCACCACCAAAGATTAATCCCGGTTGATAGTCAGTCTGTATCTGCGGGAATTTATTGAGTGCAGTGACTTAATGATAAGTTTCCACCCAATGAGTCAGATGATTAATGTGGAGGATTTTAAAAAAAATGTAGGTGAATTTTTACAGTTACTAATCCTCTACAGGGTAATATGACTGGTTTAGGTGAACTATGAGCCAGATTTCGTCTTTCTTCTGATAGACTGTGGTTACTGCACCCTTAAACCTCATTGTAACACCATCAATGGTTGTTAATTCCTCTGAAAAATTAAAAGTCTGAAGAGCTGTCGTTGACGATAATACCGTAGTCTTCATATCTGAGGAGACAAAACTTATTGTATTGAGGCCAGAGAGGTTATTTTTATAGGTTGAAACCCAATTGTTATAATCTTCCTCAATTATTCCATTATCGATGAATCGCAGAAAATTATCCGCTGCGAAGTTAGCAAAGATAGCGTCAAAGTCTTTCTTTTGGATTGCTTCACTAATTTTAGTCTGGATACTTTCCAGTTCTTGAATAATTTCCAGTTTCTGGTCTTCGGTAAGAGCATCAGGCTCGGGAGTGTTACAGCCGGTCATCATGACGGCCACAAGTGTCATTGTTACAAGTAATGCTTTCATGATTTTAATGTATTGGTTAAACAACAGATAAAGAGATTGTTTTATAGAGTAAAGTTATGACATACAAAAGCAAAAGTCAATTAAAAAAGTCCCAAAAATGAACGGAATATTACCAATTGACAAAAAGCGGTGCAATTATTGAGTTGCACCGACATAAGTGAAGTAAGAATACTTTATTACAAATATCTCATTAATGTCTCAATACTCGATACGGGGATGAGTAGCCCTGAGTTACGGGCGTCGAGGTCTGTGTCTGCAAGCGTTGCGGCCCAGCCGCCGAAGGTGGTGATGCATAGCACCCTTTTATTGTGCTGCCACGCGAAGGCTATCTCAGACAGGGTGCCGGCGCCTCCACCGGCAGCAATGATTATGTCGGCAGAGTTGATGATTATGGAGTTGCGTGCCAGTCCGATGCCTGTCGGGATGGCTATGTCAACCCACCGGTTGGCATTTACGGCGGTATCTTCGGGGAGGATGCCTATCGTCTGGCCGGGAAAGGTGCCGGAGGACTCTTTGGCACCTTTGCAGACGGCCTCCATGAATCCGCCCCGCCCGCCGCAGATTATAACACGGTCAGGTGTGGCTATTGCCTGGCCGAGTTCAACGCCGAAGTCGTACAGCTCAGGGCTGCAGTTCTCTGTATTGGGACCGATGAAGGATATGCGTTGCATCAACAATGATTATTCAGCCAAAGATCGGTAAAAGAAATTTTTCTACGGCATGTCAGGAAGAGAGGATAAATTATTCGAAGCCTCGTGGCCGGATTTAATATCGTGCTACCCTGAACCCATTATATGCAGCCTTGAAGACAACATTGTTGTATTTGCGCAGAGCCACTGTGCAGTAAGACTCGTCAAAACGCCAATCGCCACCTCGTTTAATCTTTTCGCCGGGCACATACTGATACCCACGGTAATCTGTAAGATGGCCTGTTGGGTAAAGAAACTCATTATTATCCCACGCCCATTCCCAAACGTTACCACTCATATCAAAAAGTCCCAGTTCATTGGGAAGTTTACTTCCAACGCTAATGGTTCTTTCATATATTGTTCGCCCCGTACTGCCTGTATGGTAACCAAAAACAGCATAATCACCAATAGTATTACTTCCCGAACTGCCTGCAAAAGCTTTGCTATAGCCGGTTCTGTTTATACCATTCTGGATAGCGCCTGGCCTGCTGTCCTGATCTGCGCCCATCGCAGCCCACATCCACTCCATCTCTGTAGGCAGGCGATACCCGTTAGCGGACCAGTTAGCTGTTACCATGTTCCATTCATTTGTCATTGTTGTTGGGATCTCATCGTAAGTCAAAGCCTCCCAGTCAGCATCACCTGTAATTCCTTCAATGTCGTAGACTCTCTGAAGGCCTTCTGCAATACTAAGTTTGTTGCAGAAAGCAATAGCATCATACCATGATACCAACTGTACCGGGTCATTAACGCCGCCAGAATAAGTGGTTACACTCGGATCAGTTCCCATGATCGTCAGGAACTGGATTCGGGTAATCTCTTTAGCACTCATCATAAAACCACTTACCGCACTTGTGTTTTCTGCGGTTCCGTCTCTCTGGAATGTACCTGCAGGAATATCGACCATAATAAGCATTTTATGAATATTTACTGTTTTACTGTTGGGAGTTACTTTGTACAATGGTGGATTTGCAAGTTCAACAGTGACAGCTTCTCCGTCAGAGACAGTAATGTCACTGATTTCAAGAGTGCGGGTTATTCCGGAACCTGACACAGCCCCTTTCGTCGCACCAGTTACTGTGATATCACCAATACTTAGTGATGTGGGGTCCTTATCGAATGAAAGAGTCAATTCGGTTGTAGTGATTAAACCTGATTCACCGTTGGCTGTCAGATCACTGAACAGAATAACATCCTCTTTTGATCCCGAACACCCCATCAGGATTGCTATAGTCCATATAATCAAGACAATAGACGTTCTTTGTTTACTTAATACAATACTCTTCATATAATCTGTTTTTAGTTTATAATTCAGATTCTTTGTACCAAAGAGGTATGGTTAGCAGGTAACGAAAATTCACATATTATTCTAAGATAATGAATAGCAAGTTAAGCATGTTTCCAATACCAGTCAAAAAAAAAGAGAGGCTGCCCTTTTGAGACAGCCTCCTTTTCTGTTTTGTATATGAAATTTCGTTATTTTTTTACTATCCTGATGGTTTTGCTTCTTTGATCAGGTGCAGTTATTGTCAGGAGATAGATACCAGGTCGCTCATTTATCAGTAGTACCACAGAGGAGGTCTCTTTATAATCAGTTTTCATAATGAGCCTGCCTGCCATGTCTCTTAATGAGAGTGTGAAGCTGGTGTTGTCTTCACCCGGATTAATGGTTACCAGTCCGGTGGTCGGATTCGGATAGACAATGATATCATTGCCGAAGGCATTGTCAATAATACCGACGGTGGTAACATAGTAACACGAAGACGTATCTCTGCTACCGTTCTGTGTAACCTGTACAGAGTAGTTGCCGTTGGTGGCAGGGGTGAATGTGCGGTCAGTTTCTCCATCGATGGCAGCATGATTATTATCGCAGTCGAGCCACTGAAATGTTGCCCCGGCGGCATTGGCGGTAAGGGTCCCCTCTCCCTGTGTGACCGAAATATCTACAGGCATCGGCATTTTGGTAATAGTGTCGGTGGTAACTAAACTCCATAAGCCTGCAGCATCGCTGAAGCGAAAGTGTATAAGGTGGTCTCCTTCTGTAATCGGTTTTATGTCGATGGCAGGGGCCAGGGTATATTGTGGAACCGGGGTTGTCAGTACGACAGTTACTGCGTCATCGCTGTTATCATCGAACCAGTAGCTGTAGGCTGTTATGTTGTTGTCAGAGAGGATACCCCGGGGTGCCTTGAAAAACATCTCACTAAGGGTACTGCTGAAGAGTCCGTTGGAATCGAGGAACCTGATATTAAGTATGTTTACTCCGTCTGGCAGTGCTGATACGTCGATGTTTCCGGCAACTAAGTATTGGCTGCTGTTGCCGGCAGGTACCACAACCTTTTCAGCATAGTTGTTATTGAACCAGTATTCATACTCTGAGATATTTGCTTCTGATATCTCTGAAAGTGGTTTTTTATAGAACATCTCACTGATTATGCCGCTTACCAGTCCGTTGGAATCGCGAAACCTTATATTAAGCACGTTCACTCCGTCGGGTAGGGAGGAGACATCGATGGTTTCTGTAATAAGAAAGTTGCTGTTGCCGCCTGCAGCGACAAGCACTCTTGCTTCATAGTCGTTATTGAACCAGTACTCATAATCTTCAAGAAAGCCTTCGACCTCTTCGTTAAGTGGCATCTTGTAGAACATTGACTCAATGAGGCTGCTCCACAAGCCCTCTTCATCCCTGAACCTGATGTTCAGCACATTGACACCGTCAGGCATAGCCGATACGTCCAGATTGTCTGTTAACAGGAATTTTTCGTCAGGAGTAACAGATACTTCAATTCTTCCGGCGCGGTCGTTGTTGAACCAGTACTCGTAGCCTGTGAGCCGGCTCTGTGCCCTGACTGGTGTCAGAGACAGCATCAGCAGGCAGGTAACAATAATGGTGATTCTAAATAGTAGTAACCGCATAGCTATTTCTTTTGAGCACCAGCCTTTATTTCGACCGTGAGCTGTCCGTTCTCATCAGTTTTCGAGGCTATTGTCTTTAGTATAAAATGCGGATTGGAGGGTACGGCCCCTTCCTTGTAGGGATAGAACCCACCATAGATACCAATCTCTTCATCGTCGCTGCCGGGGTAGGAGGCCGGGTTTTGAAGATGGTAGTTATAATCGTAATCGAAGGCGGTGCCTGTGTGGTTCACTAATATATCTGCCTGTGGAACCGGATAGTAATTGCCACTGCCCTGTGGATTTGTCCCGAGGCCAGGATTTGTGTTAACAAAGATGTTGTTGAATAACTTGTTTGAAAATCCGGAAATATATCTGCTATCGGAACCCCAGAAAATATTATTGTAAAGATCGTTATTGTCTCCGCTAAGAACGTAGTATGATGCATACCCTGTATATGTATAAAGGAAAATGTTGTTCTTGATGACATTACCATAGGAGTTTAATAACCTTCCCTGAATAATATTGTTGAATACTCCAATGTTCTGACCATTAATGAAGGATAGAGAACCCACGATAACATTGTTGAAGAGGTTAACGTTCGTACTGGGATTGGTCATGTTTCCATTTATATCGAAGTTCCCGTTGATCCTGCATCTTATGAATGTGACATTGTTTACGGAGTGGTTATTATATAGTGTAACGCTGGATGTAATCTCCACACCTTCAAAATAGCATCCGTCAGCATCTTCTTGAAGTTGTATGGTTCCAATAAGAAATGTCTTTCCTGTAGCCAGTGTTGAGTCGGGGTAATGTCCTGCTCCATAAATGCGCAACTGTTTGCTGATACTGCTTGGGGTCGAAAAGCCTCCCCCCGGAAGATAGATGGTGTCGCCATGTGTTGATGCGGTATAGGCCTGAACAAAGGCGCTGGTTCCGGTAAAAAATTGTATGCCCGAAGATGTATGGAGGGCAACTTTCTGCGCCTGAAGAATGGTAGCAATAGCAATGGTAACTACAATGAGTGTAATACGTTTCATAATCAGTGATTTATAAAGTTTGAAAAAGTTATCATCAGGCCAAATGGTGCAGTTATGTGGCAATAATTCAGAAGCGCTAAAAATAACTAAATTGCTTACAAATAACAGAAAGAGAAGAAAAACTTTTGCAGTTTTAACCAGGCTCCCGGTATTTTACGATTCTTTTTACAACTACTTCTCCGTTGGGAAGGTGAAAGTTGAGGAGGTATGTTCCGCTGCCGATATCGCCGGCGGGGATGGTTAATGTTTGCGCTCCTTTAGGCTCGACGATCCTGATGGTTTGACCTGAGAGGCTTGTAAGCGTTATCTTTTCAATACTTTCAATATTGACGAGGTTGATATTCTCACTGAAGGGTACAGGGTATATCTTAACGTTGTCAAGCGGATCGGCAAGGGCATCGCTGACCGATGTTATCAGAAATGTGGCCGGGTTTCCGGTTGCGATTACAGTGTTGTACTTCTCCTTGCCGGGGGTGCCGTTGTATTCGCATACCATTGCACGGTAGCTGTTGTCGGGTGTGAGACCGGTGATGTTTACCGTGGTTCCTGTACCGTTGTAAACGCAATACCATCCGGTAGTTCCGATCTGGGCGCCGGAACCGAAGGCAGTGTTAGCGCTGTAAGTGGTATTATTGACGGGTGCCGGGGTCCCTGCTGTTCCGTGCATCATGAAGACAGCCCTGCCCATTCCGTTGCCGTTGGTCCAGGCGATGTTAAGTTCGGTTTCCAGCACCTTGGTGAATTGCAGGGTGGTTGCCTGCGTCGAAGGGGTCGTAAAGATCAGGACAGGGTCGCGTTCTGCTGACAGAACATATCCTGACTCAGCAAACTTACAGTTGTTGCCATCAATTTTCACCCTGAAAAAGCCTTTGGTTCCACCCGGACCGGTTTCGCCCCAGTTAGTGCCCCAGGTGTTAACAACGAGCCAGCAATCTTCTGCATCGTCCCAGCCGTAGACAATAAAGGCCTTGGTTCCAGACAAAGTACCAGAGGTGTGAACGTATACCCCGCCGGTGTAAGAAAAGAAGTCGGTATAAACTTCCATTGTGGCGTAGATAGGGCCGCTGACCATTATTTCACTTTTAAGTCTGGATGCAGATGCCTTGTAGAGATGTACCCAGTCTGCAATTCTGTAAGCGCGGGTTGCCCAGTCGGCACAGCCTGAACTGCATGCGGGAGGACTGCCGCCTGAAGAAGTGTAGGGGAAGCATGCTTCGTCGGGAACGCCTTCGTTTATGAATTTGTTGAGGTGTTCGTAGGTGCCTCCACCGGCACAGCTACCGACCCAGCAGGAGACCATATGCTGCTCCGAAAGGTCTACGATGAGGGAGGGATTGTTTTCTATTATACGTTTGCGTGCCTCGTAAGATGCAGCGAGCGAGAAGGCCCAGCAGGCACCGCATGACCCCTGGTTTTTAACGGTCGATATCCAGTTGTGTCCGTAGGCATTACCCCATGAAAATGATGAAGGCAGGGTTGTCCACCTGGCGTAAAGCGTTGTGTTTGCTGTTTTGTCCCAGTCGCGGGCACTGGCCATTGCTGAGGTGTAGTATTGTGTTCCTCCTGTGGTGGCGTCATAATAACCGGCGAATACAAAATTCTCTTTTGCCGGTGCTGCTGCCAGAGGCATTGGGTAGCCGATAGTTGCAGTAGTCTGATCGGTTCCTCCGCTGCCGCCCTGCTTATCGAAGGTCAGGGTGTATGCTTCGTCGGGAAGCAGTGTTGCAGGAAGAGAGGTTATCTCAGAGGAGGCTATTTCCGGAGTTTCAGAAAGAGAACCTGTGAGGTTTGCGGGCCAGAAAAACAAAATTCCAAATACGGTGAGGGTGATAAGGAGAAGTTTCTTCATGATTTTGTGGTTCATGGGGTTAGTGGTAAGTCAAATTTAGGTTTATTATCTGACAATGTCAAGGAATTGGGCATGTAGCTCATGGATCAGGGCATGGTGCATGCTAAAGGTACAACCCCGGGTGGGCACCCCCTCTCTGGTTGTCGCGCAGGGCAAAGATGTGATTTACGGTATGAGATATGGGGTAAGAGTTTGTGGGTTAGTGTTCAGAGTTGAATAAGCCCCTTCAAAAGACTGAGGGTTGCGCTCAGTTTTGCTGAGCCGGCGTCGATGGAAGTGATGCCCTGGCTAGCCAGGTGTCGCAGGTAGAGCGAAGCTGAGAATATATCGACTTCGGGGTAGGTGGCCTCTTTTGTGGTCAGGGTGAAGAAATGACTCGCCAGCCGGAGTCTTGATGTGTTGGTGATGGGATACCAGTAGCATACCAGGGGTCTGACTAAAGACACTTCCTCAACGAAGCCTTCAGGTACGGACATCGGCAGCAGCACCTTGCCGAGGTTAACAGGATCGGTGAACGAACCGGTACGTTCATCCCACTGTTTCCGGTACATCTGGCAGGCATAATCGTTCAGTTGGCGCGCATTCATGCCGGGAGCAAGCGTCCGCGGCACCCCGGAAGTATATACCGACCAGTTTTTGACCTCGGTTTGATAGAAAATCTCCTTTCCATCGCGGGAGACCACCAACCACCTGTCAAGCCGCTGGCGGCTTTCCAGGGCAGTAGGCTCTGGGGCCGTAATACGGCACCCGAAGCCTTCCCCCTCGAAGTAGTGGCGCAATATTCCAAGAATCAGGTCGACGCCGAGAAAGGTGGTGATGGCAGAGACGTGCGAGGCGCGTTCAGGCCTGTATTCGTCGTAGAATTCGATCAATTTGAGAATGTTGACTTTCATACAGACAGGATTTGTGGTTTAAATATAGAAAAATCTGGAGATTTTCAAGTATCCGCAACCGAGCTCACGGCCAACGGGAGCAGCCGGGTTCACGACCTAAGGAAGTAGCCTGGTATCTGGTTCTTTACAACCCCGGCGACGTCGGATATCAATTGAAGGACATGTAGCTCCAACACTACCTGGCTCAGAGCGGAGAATATCTCCTAGAAGTATTTGGTTGTTGTTGAGAAGAAACCCCTGTTAAAGATTTTTCCGTCGGCGGGATCAAGATTTACCCGGTTAAGGCCATACTTATAAGTGAAGGCAATCTGCATTTTCATGATCGTCACGCCGGCACCGAAGCGAAGGCCGTAATCGGTTTTGTCATATTTCAGTGTAAAATCGGCGGGAGAGCCTGCTTCCCTGCCTGCGAAGCTGTGAGAATAGTAACCTCCGGCCAGGAGGAAGAGAGTCGGATCGGCTATTGATCCGCCCCGGGTTGTCAGCAGCAGGTCGATCTGCGGTACGACAGAGTGGGTACGTAGCTTTCCGGCGTCGGTTTTGCTTCCGGAAAGCTGGTACATGACGGCAGGTTGCAGCCGGATATTTCGTGTCAGGCGCAGCTGGGCCTCAAATCCGGCTTCGGCGGAAAGAATGGGTTTGGCGTTGTAGAATTCCGTTTTATGAGCATGGAGGGTTGATCCGTAACCGACCCTTAATCCGGCCATTACCGACGGATCAACCTTGCGGGCGATATATCGGTTGTCTGCCGCCAGCTCCTTCATATTCGAAAGTTCTAAAGTCATTTCCGTCATCATCTGAACAATGCGGCTCATACCTTCGTAGTCGAGAAGGTGGGCATCGTCCTCAGGTTGATGTAACGGAGATAACAGTCCGGTTGAGACATAGACAGCAGGAATATCCTTCTTTGCAAAAGGCCATGTGTCGGTACGGTACTCTATTTTGTTATTTGATTCTGTAACGGGTAGCGAGTGCCGTTCTATTACCACTGCAGCTAATGCTTCTCCACCCTGCAGCGACCGGAATCCGGTGTGGTTAATACCATCGTTCTCATCCAGCATCCCCACCATATCGAGGCTGAACATCATTTTTACATCGAACCTTCCGGGTATTTCTGTGCGGACAAACGCCGAGGAGCCCAGCAGTCCGGCCTCCTCACCATCAAATGCGGCAATAATGACGCTTCTGCCGAGGGACCCCTGGTTCCCCCGAAGCAGTTTTCCAATTTCAATGATGGCTGCCACCCCGGAGGCGTTGTCGTCGGCACCGTTCCATACAACCTTCTGTCCGTCAATGGTTTTCCAGCCCATATGGTCGAAGTGCGCGCCGAGGAGGATGTACTCGTGCTTCAGCTGCGGGTCGGAGCCCTCGATGATGCCGATGATGTTTTTGCCTTCGATGAGGGCAAAGGTCAGAAAGTGGTTGAAGGGGTGGATGTAGCTGCCGTTGTAGGGTGCGGCGAATCCGGCCTCTTCGTATTGTCTTGTAATATAATCGATTGCAAGGTGTTTTTCGGGGAACCCAAAGCCTCTGCCCGAGAGAGAGTCTGAGGCGAGGATGGTGACGTGATTATTGAGAGTCTCTGTGAGCTGTGCTTGCTGCGCGGTTGCTGTGGTAAGTGCCAGAGCGGTGACGGCAGCAGTTATAAGGTGTTTGGATTTCATTGCAGATCAGACTGTTTGGGGGCAGGGGATAGGGTTGCCAGGGTGCGCTGTCTACTTAAATAATTCAGGGTCGGTTGATCGGACATTGTTTTTGAATGCTACAACGAAGGCCTGAGAGTATCCTGCCTTTCGGGCTGCATTTTGCAATGCCCTTGCCGGAGCGAGAGAGCTGAACTCACCAATACATGTACGATAGCTGCCAACGTAGAAATATTCGTAGGTTTTGTAAGTTATGTTGTTGACCTTTATTTCGTAAGAGCCTTTAGCGGTTGCATTTGACAATAATTGTACCCGGTAAACTACTACATCTTTTTTCTCTTCAACCGGTTTTGTTACTTCCTTGACAGGGGGAACAGTTTTTTGTTCGGTTTTTGGGATTACTGCTTTTACCTGTTCAGTTTTTTTCTGTTCGGGCTTTGTTACGGGGGTAACTGCTTTTGCATCTGCCGGTTGTTTGGCAATACCTGTTGTATCTGGTATACCTTCTTCATTTAGAAGATCTGTATCAAATGACATGACATCGTTTCTAAAGACAACAACGGTTGCATTGGGGTAATCATTCTCAATCAACGTGCGCTGTAGTTTGAGTGCCTGCGACAGAGAAGCATATTCTCCAACGCATAAACGGTATGCGCCTGCGTACAGATATTCAAATACCGGGTATATAGTTTCTCCTAACTCGAGTTGTGGCCTTGTTTTGGGATTGAAGCTGGTGAGGAACTGCACCCTGTAGACTATTCTGTCATCTTCCCTGGGGGTTGTTCTTCTTTCTGTTTCTGCCGGCCTGTCTGTTGCCTGCACAGCCGGTTCAAGGGCCAGGATAACCATCTGGGGAATATCAGGTCGTGTAAGATATTGAGAAAGGTTCAGACCTTCTGTCGAACTGGTTTCAAGCATATCAACCTTATACAATTGTATGTAGCTTCTCCCGAAATTCTCTTTTACGGTGTAGAATGCAGTCTTTCCGTTATGTCTGTCGATAGTAAATGCTACATCATCATATATAGTATTGATTGGGGTTGCGAGATTTATGGGTCTTTCCCATGTATTGTCGTCAAATTTGCAGACATAAATATCATAACCGCCAAAGCCCTGGATGTTATTGGAAGAAAAGAAGAGATTGTTATCCTCATCCAGAAATGGAAATACTTCATTGAAGGTTGAGTTAACGGCGTTTCCTATATTCACCGGCTCTGACCATTTTCCATCGGTATTCAGTGTTACATAGAGATCCATTCCTCCATAGGAGTCAGGGCGGTTAGAGGAGAAGACCATTATTTTACCGTCCAGAGAGATTGCCGGATGGGTGTATGTTGAATTATCGCTGCAGAAGTCCATTGGTTTTTGATCAATGAACCAATCCCCCTGAGAGTATTCGGCCCTGTATATTTTTTGTGTACCGTCACCTGCGTTTCTGGTGAAATACATCAGCGAATGATCCTTATTGAATGTAATTGCTTCGGGAGGATAGGTAAAAGAAGTTGAATTGGAGAATGGAAATGATTTTCCGAGGGAATTCTCGCTCAGCTCAGCGTAGTATGCGCTTATGGTTCCAAAAGAGAGGTGATCGGGCAACATGTTCACTTTTGATTTTGATGATGCCATAAAGACAATCCCATCTTTAAAGAACTGAACACCTGAAGAAGGTGGTATAATGGGAAGATCGAAAGCACTTACTCTGACAGGCTGATTAATAACTGTATCGGGTTCCGGCATAGTGTAGGTTAGTCCATGGGTCGGCTCAGTCTGCTTTTCAGTGGTCAATGACAGAGTCAGGAGGCAGAGAAGCAGCAGTGAAGTTATTTTTGCTCGTTTTTTCATAGCTAATTAAGTTCCTGAATTACCAATGATTGAGTCGTGATACTCCTGATTTAATAGCAGCCAGATTCATACCAAAAGCGATCTCTGCAATTGGGGGAGTCCTGTAGAAGGGAGATTTTCTCTGCATTTCAAAATAAGCGCCAATATGGAATTTTGGGTATTTGAATTGGAACAAAAATGAAATATTATCCAGGTTATTTAAATAAGTTCCCACACAAAACTTCCCTGCATAGAGTCTTAAGGCTGGTTTGATCATTTCTATTGGTTTCTGTGACAATGAGTCGTCAGCGATTACGAACAGGGATGGTTCTATTACGAGATTGTATGATTTCAGTAGGATTATTTTGGTTCCAACATTAAGATGATAGTGAGATGAGACAGGTATTGTACTATATCCCAGGGTGTCAGGTTCTGAAGGTTTACCCAGCAGGTTGGTTGCAGAGACCCCGGCGTAGATATAGGGGCTGTAATAATAAATACCGAGGTCGACATTGGGAAAGAATGTGCTCTTTGATGGTCTGCTGAGGTCTTCATCGCCCGGATAGTTATTGAAGAGAGCTTTTAGCGAGGCCCCTACTGAGATAAATGAAAGTGCATTTCTGTTCAGTTTCAAATGGTATGCTCCGGTGGCTCCAATGCCCACGAGGCGTGATAAGTCGTTCCTTTCGTTGAAGACTATTCCACCAATTCCAATGTTTGTGAATTCAGGGATACCTTCAGAAGAAAAATAACTTAGGCCGGGCTTTGATAGTCTTCCGTTAAAACTTATTATCTGAGAGTTGAGGTCACCGTGCTTGCCGGCATTCAGGTCTGCTGTTGTGAAATCCTTGCTACCTGCTACAGCCGGATTAAATATGAAAGGGTTAAAGATTCTATAGGAGACAGGGTAGAACGGTGCCTGCTGTCCACTTGCTATTTTGGATGAAGAAAGGAAGACAATGAGGCACACGAGGCAAATCGCAGCAGGGTTGGCGTATGGTGTTTTCATAGATCTCATGGCATGAATTTCAGACTTATGATAACCTTTCTGATTGTGAAAATTCAATACTCTTGGGTTTCATCAGGTAATAAACAGAAAATAAAATTACGAAAGTTTCGATAATAATACACTAAATGGGTAACTCTTCTTTAAAAGAGAGATCTTTTTTCATTATGGCGGAGCATTTTGTCTTTTGCCCAGGTCACTGATAGTCAGTAGTAAATTTATGCCAAATATTCAGGAGCGCCAAATGTTGATCAGATTTTCGCAAATCAGACATATTGATACTTTGCACGTCAGGTTACATTCAGGCCGGCGGTTGCCCTCGGTGCAGATTGATTCTGTCATGACTATTTTTTTTCGACATTAGCAATACCTGTTGTTAGCAAAAAGCTATATCTAAGAAAAACTTCTCTTGGTGGATGATTTTTTACAGTTAGTCAAATAAAATATTGTAGCATTTGAAAAACCTGTATTTTGGATTGCTTGTACCTGTTTTTCATCTGGCTTGAATCAGCTGTTTTTCTTTTCAATCCATGTTGAATGCACTTACTGGCTGACGGTACTATTACCTATTTTTTTTCACATTTTGGACGCAGCTTCTCGGGGAAAGTGTTGAACATTTTTTCGGGGAATCTGCCTGATACGCGAAATACCATAGTATATGAAGGCTACACTTTATTCGGGAATCAAAAAACTGGCAGGCGGGTCAGTACTTCCCAGGGCTGTTTTTCTTGGCAGTCTCTTTTTACTGGTTTCTCTGAATGCCTGGGCGCAGTCGTTGACAGGATCGGTCTCAGGTCCGGCAAGTGTTTGCCAGGGCTCTTCTGCAGAAGTAACTTTCTCGGGAGAAGGAGGAACCGCACCTTATACTTTCACTTATACTATCAACGGAGGAGAGGAAACTACAGTTACGACCATCGGAGCTGATACCAGTGTTAATGTAACGGTTGCGACAGACACCCCCGGAACTTATAAATATGATTTAATAAGAATAACGGATTCTACCCCTGAGACTCAGACTCTTTCATCATCAACAGAAGTTGTGGTGCATCCTGTACCAGGCGCAATCACCACAGAAGTTACCCAGCCCACGTGTGCTGTTAACACCGGCACCATCGCCATCACTACCCCGACCGGTACAGGAATCGAATACAGTCTTGATGGCACCACCTGGCATACAGATACAGCGTTCCTATTAGTTACCCCCGGTACCTACACCGTTAGCGCCCGCTATGCCAGCGAC
>JAWOIF010000175.1:0-22759 GCA_046484805.1 Bacteroidales bacterium | reverse complement strand
GCGTCGTACAGTAAGGCTTTTCGGAAGTTTTCCATGGCATAATGGGGTTAAGTGCCCCACGGGTCAGAAGCCATGGTTTTGTCGCAATTTGTCTCAGCCGCAATCTGAAACACCTGTAAATCAAGCAATTAAGAGGCTTTGTAGCGGGGACAGGATTCGAACCTATGACCTTTGGGTTATGAGCCCAACGAGCTACCTCTGCTCCACCCCGCAGTTTTTACGAGGTGCAAATATAATGGAAATGAGCGTCGACACCAAAAATATTTTTATTTTTTTGTGCTTTTTTGGTAAGTTTGCCTGTTTCGTAACGTTATGTATTTGCAAACACACCACAATTTTTATTATTCGTTAAACCATAAAAATCAATAATATGCCACGAGTATTCAAAGCAATAGATATCGAAAAGGAAGAGAAAGAGGTGATGCGCGATTACCTCGATCGCCATATGCCTCATGTTATATGCGCCGACCAGGCCAAAAAAGGCGATAAGCTCACTGTCAAGGTCAGAATGGGAGAGGAGTATACCCATCCAGATGATCACGACCACTATATAAGCGTCATACAGCTCTGGAACAGAGAAACCCTGCTGGCTGAATGCAGGTACTCATCAGGCGCTTTTGCCAATAAGCCGGCTCACTCAGAGGTCGATTTCTATCTTACAGCCCCGGAAGTCTCTATGAACCTTACTGCAATGGCCGTATGTACAAAACATGGTCTGTGGCAGAGCGAGGAGAAAGCGGTGAAGGTGATTTAATAATGTTATCTTTGCGGGGCTATTTTAAGACGAGATGGCAAATAACGAAATAAAAAAAAGAAACTGGCGCGACAAATACCGCTTCGCAGTTTTCAATGACAAAACCTTCGAAGAGGTATGGAGGATAAGAATGCCCCAATACTCAGCCTTTCTGCTGGGTACATTGATCTTTGTAATTATCGTGGGGTCGACTGTTTCACTTATTGCATTTACCAATCTTAGAGAATTCATACCCGGTTACCCCGATGCTAATCTTCGCAGAAGTATCTATATGAATGCTATCTACCTCGATTCGCTGGAACACGAGCTTATTATGAGGGATAGCTACTTCCAGACGCTTAATGCTATCATATCGGGGAAAGAGCCTATTGACAGACTTGCCGTGCAGGATACTACCCGCGACTATTCCAATATTACCTTCAATACTTCATATCACGATTCCCTGTTGCGTATACAGATGGAGCGGGATGAGCTCTATAGCCTCTCACTCGGCGTTAGTGCATCATCAGGATGGAGAGGTCTTGCAGGTGTCCACTTCTTCCCTCCGGTTCGTGGAATAGTGACGGCAAAGTTCGATGGCCGAACCAGACATTATGGCACTGATATAGTTGCGCGACCGAAAGCACTGGTAGCTTCAACGCTCGACGGAGTGGTCATTTTCACGGGCTGGACAATGGAAACAGGGTTTGTAATACAGGTGCAACATCCCAACAATATTATAACCATCTATAAGCACAACGCAGTATTGCTTAAGGAAGCAGGCGATAATGTACGTGCAGGCGAAGCCATTGCCATAATAGGTGACTCGGGGGAGATGTACACTTCAGGTCCACACCTGCATTTTGAAATCTGGTACAACGGTGAGGCTGTTGACCCCGAGCGTTACATATTGTTCTAATAATTCATCAATGCGCAGGCACGTTACCATCCTGGGATCAACAGGCTCAATAGGAACACAGGCTTTGGAGGTCCTGTCAGGTTATCCCGACAGATTTTCCATCGAGGTGCTTACTGCCAATAATAACTTTACATTGCTGGCCGGGCAGGCCAGGAAGTTTTTGCCTGACTCGGTCGTGATCGGTAATAAGGAACACCATGCCGTACTGAAGGAGATGCTTAAAGATCTCCCGGTAAAAGTATATGCCGGCAATGACGCAATCGAACAGGTCGCAGAGGCAGGGAACAGCAATATTGTTCTGGCTGCAATGGTAGGATATTCCGGACTAAAGCCGGCGCTAAGGGCAGTGAAGGCAGGAAAAATAGTTGCTCTGGCAAACAAGGAGACCCTTGTAGCGGCCGGTCACCTGATGAGACGGTCGGCACAAGAGTCGGGGAGCTTTATTATACCCGTTGACTCTGAGCATTCTGCAATATTTCAGTGCCTTGTAGGTGAAGGAGACAATCCGGTCGAAAAGATCACCCTGACCGCTTCAGGAGGTCCTTTCCGAGAGCTGACGGCAGAGCAACTGAAGGAAGTCACGCCGGCACAGGCGCTCAAGCATCCTAACTGGGACATGGGCAGTAAGGTAACCATTGATTCTGCCTCATTGATGAACAAGGGACTCGAGGTCATCGAAGCACACTGGCTTTTTGATCTGCCTGCCGATAAGATTGACGTAATAATTCATCCTCAATCTGTTATACACTCTATGGTCCATTTCAGTGACGGATCAGTTAAGGCCCAGATGGGGGTTCCTGATATGCGGGTGCCAATTATATATGCTCTCTCGTATCCTGACAGACTCGAGACCAGTCTGCCCCGTCTTGATTTCAGCGAGTGTACCAACCTGTCTTTCTTTCAGCCTGACACCGGCAGGTTCCGGAATCTGGCGCTTGCATACCGCGCTCTTGAAACGGGCGGTAACATACCCTGCGCTCTCAATTCGGCCAATGAGATAGCTGTTACTTCTTTTCTCTGCGGAGATATCAGATTTGTTCAGATGCCAGATGTAGTCGAGTATGTTCTCGACAATGCTGCATATATACCAGATCCTTCACTTGAAGAGCTGGAAAATACAGATGCCACAGGCCGCAGACTGGCAATGGAATATATACGTAAAATCGGAAATACAATATGATAGTACTTATTAAAGCTGCACAACTTATTCTTGCCCTCTCGATACTGGTGATAATTCACGAATTGGGCCATTTCGTATTCGCAAGATTGTTTAAAACAAGGATAGAAAAATTCTATCTCTTTTTTGACCCCTGGTTCTCTCTCTTCAAGTTCAAGAGAGGGGATACCGAGTATGGTATCGGCTGGATACCTCTGGGGGGATACGTCAAGATTTCAGGCATGATCGATGAGTCGATGGACAAGGAGCAGATGAAGCAGCCCCCGCAACCCTATGAGTTCAGATCAAAGCCTTCATGGCAGAGACTGCTGATAATGGTGGGGGGTGTCCTATTCAACCTACTACTGGCGGTGCTGATATATATTGGAGTTCTTTTCAATTGGGGTGAGACATACCTGGCAACCAATCAAGTAAAATACGGTATTGTAACCGATTCTCTTGGATATGAAATGGGACTGAGGAACGGTGACCGCATACTTACCGTTGATAACCAGTATATCGAGAATTTCTACGGAATCGTGTCCGATATCATACTTAATGAGAGAAGTTCGATACAGGTAGAGCGTGAAGGTGAGAAAATTGATATACCCATAAAGAAAGAGTATGTGCCGCTTTTACTCAAAGGACAGGGAACTATAGACGCACGCGTTCCTTTCGGTCCGTTTGTGGTCACAGGCTTTGGTAAGGAATCGCCTTCCCAGGAGGCAGGTCTGGAAACAGGTGACGAGATAACAGCTATCGATGGTAACATTTTTTCATGGTACGATGAGTTCCAGGAGTATCTGACAATGAATCGCGGTGAAAAGGTTGATATTACAGTTAGCCGCCAGGGGGCGCAGATGAATTTCAGCGTTGAACTCACAGATGCAGGTATGCTGGGAGTTACACGGGAGGTGAGCCAGATTTTCGAGATAACTGAGAATAAATATGGCTTTATTGAGTCTGTTCCAAAAGGCATAGCAAAGGGTGTTGCGACGGTCGGGGATTATCTCAAACAATTCAGGATCATCTTCTCGCGTGACACAAAGGGGTATGAATCACTGGGGGGGTTTCTTACAATAGGAAGTATATTCCCCGGTACCTGGGACTGGCATCACTTCTGGAACCTGACAGCGTTTCTCTCGATAATACTGGCTATAATGAACATTTTGCCAATACCTGCACTTGACGGCGGACATGTGATATTCCTGCTGTATGAGGTGATTACCAGACGCAAGCCCAGCGACAAGTTCATGGAATATGCCCAGATCACAGGCATGATTATTATCTTCGCCCTTCTCATCTACGCCAATGGAAATGACATAGTAAGGTTCATTATCAGGAGGTAAAAAAACAGAGAGCGGTTGCGAATGATTAAACTATTTATACCTTTGTTGTGATTTATAAAAACTTATGAGATGGCACCAATGATCGTTCCGGCAGGTATGTTCGGCCCCACAGAGATAATACTCATCATACTTGTTGTTGTTCTTCTTTTCGGAGGACGCAAGATTCCCGAACTGATGAGGGGCATAGGTCAGGGTATGAAGGAATTCAAAAAAGCGTCACGCGCAGAAGAGGGTAGTGACGATAAGAAGGAGTAATTCAGTAATGACTTTTTTGCCGGAACCATTTCCGGTATTGTTGATACAACCCGCTGATCATCTGCGGGTTTTTTGTTTTTTATTGGCATAATTATTGAGTATTAATCAGGACTAAAAAATACTGATTATGAAAATCAAGACGCTGGTTACACTGGCACTTATTATTATCGTCGCGGCTACCGGCTGCCGGGAAAAGGGAGACTCAGCCGCCTCAAGGATACTGTCTAACGTTACCGGATCATCAGGTGAGATAGTAATTGTAGCTGAAAGGGTATTTCTTGACGGTGCTGAAGGAGAGAGGCTTATGAATATATTTCAGGAACCTGTACATGGCCTGCCACAGTATGAACCAATGTTTTCATTACTGACTGTCACTCCCGGTGGCTTCGGTCGTCTTTACAGAAGCCATCGCAACATTATCTTTATCAGTACCGATCCTGAACTTGAGGAATCAAAAGTGGTGTTCCAGACCGACACCTACGCAGCTACACAACTGATATTCAAGGCAGAAGGCCCTGATGCAACATCAGTTGTAGATGAAGTAGAAAACAGGAAAAACCTGATATTCGAAAAACTGATCACTGCAGAGAGGGAGAGGTGGATGAGCTATTACCGCCGTACACAGTCGAGCCATACCTTTAACAGACTGCGCGACCAGCACAGGGTTTCAATGCCGGTACCGGCGGGATACCGGGTAGACGTCACAAAGTCTGGTTTTGCCTGGATGGCTCTCGAGACCCCCACAACCACCCAGTCAGTGTTAATACATTACTTCAAGGCTTCCGGAAGCTCAGTCTTTACCCGCGACAGCATGATAATGATCAGGAACAACCTGACCCGTCAGGAGGTTAAGGGACCGGCTACGGGTAGCTATATGGCAATCGAGGAGAGAATGCCCGTTGAATACAGGATTTTCAGTCACAACGGTCGTAATTACGCTGAAATAAAGGGTTTGTGGACTCTTGTCAATGGTTTTATGGGAGGGCCGTTTATTTCGATAATGACATATGACGAAAAAAACCGGCGTGCAGTATTCCTTGATGCCTTCGTATATGCCCCCAATGACAACAAGCGTGAATTGCTGAGGCAGGTTGAGGCCCTTCTCTACCTCGCTGATTTTCACTCGCCCGAAGAGGCTACGGTAATTGGAAAAATGCCAGAAGACAAGAAGTAGTTTTTATTCAGGCAGCGTTTCGTATTTCTGGTTCCTTCTTCGTGGTACAAACCCGGCGCGGTTAATAATATCCTTCAGTTCAAGGGAATTGTAACGGTATCCGCCGCCTGCTGAGCTTACGACGTTTTCTTCGATCATGACGGAACCAAGGTCATTTGCACCGGCATGCAGCGACACCATCGCGACATCCTCGCCAACAGTAAGAAGTGAAGACTGTATGTTTATAATATTGTTAAGCATAATTCGGCTTATTGCTATCAGCCTGAGGTAGCCTTCAGCAGAAACACTGTTCTTTATGCCCTGTTCAGAAGCCAGCCGGGTTCCCTCATCCTGAAAGGGCCATGGTATGAATGCGATAAAACCGTAGTGGCCTTCAGGTTTTTGCGACTGCAATTCCCTGAGCAGAACCAGATGTTCTATTCTTTCACGGGCGGTTTCGGCATGCCCGAACATCATGGTTGCTGAGGTGGGGAGGTTCATCAGGTGTGCTTCCTTCATCACACCCAGCCACTCGTGGGTTGTTGCCTTGGCCGGTGAGACGATTTTTCTCACCCTGTCTGAAAGAATCTCAGCTCCGGCTCCGGGTAGTGAATCAAGTCCGGCCTTCCTGAGAGCCTCAAGCACCTCCCTGACAGTGATTTTCTCCTTACGTGCAAGCCATATCACCTCCGGCGGACCCAGGGCATGCAGCCTGAGTTCAGGGAACTCCTGCTTCAGTGTATTGAAGAGATCAGAATAGAAACCCAGGCCAAGATCGGGGTGCATGCCTCCCTGAAGTAAAAGCTGATCGCCCCCAAGATCAAAAAGCACACTGCATTTCTCGCGGTATTCGTCAATGGTTGTAATATAGGAGTCAGGCGCTCCTTTTTTACGACAGAAATTGCAGAAGAGGCATTGTGAGAAGCAGACATTTGTAATGTTTACGTTGCGGTCTAAAATCCATCCGACCTCGTTGCCCGGAACCTGTTTATTACGCAATTCCATGCCTATTAGCATAATTTCAGCCAGCGGTGCCTTGTCATACAGCCATAGCCCCTCCTCGATGGTCAGAGGTTCCAGATTCAGAGCCTTTCTGAAAAGTTCATCGTTCTTCATATCATTTTCGGGTGTTACCAGAGAGCCTTACTTTGCCTCCCGGTAGTTGCCCCTGAGAGGCAGATTCCCATTTCAAAGGTAGCAGATTAAGGATTACAAGAACCGATATTTTGTATTAACTTTACCCTTCAAATTTTTCGGAATGCTAAGGGCAATCACAGCAGCTCAGATGACTATTGCCGGGCATACTTAAACAAGGAAACTCATATATGAAAAAGGACGAGATAGTTGTTGGCATAAGTAACGGAGATATCAACGGTATAGGCTATGAGATCATAATGAAAAGCCTTGCCGATCAGCATCTTATTGAAACCTGCACACCGGTCGTATACGGTTCACCGAAGGTAGCCGCCTATCACAGAAAGGCACTCAATATCGAGAACTTCAGTTTCAACAATATCAGAGCTATAGAGGAGGTTCATCATCGCAAGCCCAACCTTATCAACTGCCTTGACGATGAAGTAAGGGTTGAGTTGGGGAAGTCGACCGGCCAGGGTGGAGAATCTGCCCTCAGGTCGCTTGAAGCAGCGGTGGCGGATCTTAAGGAGGGGAGGATAGATGTTCTGGTTACCGCACCAATTGACAAGCATAATATTCAGTCAGATTCCTTCCGTTTTCCGGGTCACACCGATTATCTGAAGTCTGTTTTTGGTTGTGAAGATGTGCTTATGCTCATGATATCTGATAGTATGCGGATTGGAACTGCCACCGGTCATATACCGCTGGCAGAAGTACCCGGAGCAATCACTGTTGATAATATTTTGTCGAAGCTTAGGATCCTTAACAGATCGCTGATTGAAGATTTTACAATAAGGAAACCACGCATCGCAGTCCTTGGTCTTAATCCGCATGCCGGAGATAACTGTCTGTTTGGCAGGGAGGAAGAGAATATTATCTCACCTGCTATCAGCAAGGCAAATGATGAGGGAATACTGGCATTTGGGCCTTTCCCGGCAGACGGGTTCTTTGGATCTGACGAGTTCAGTAAATTTGATGGCATTCTGGCTATGTATCATGATCAGGGTCTGATACCGTTCAAGGCATTTGCCTTTGAATCAGGAGTCAATTATACTGCCGGTCTGCCTGTAGTGAGAACTTCGCCGGCACATGGTACTGCTTTCCAGATTGCCGGCCTGGGCAAGGCTAATGAATCATCGTTCAAAAATGCAGTATACCGGGCATGCGAAATATTCCGCAACAGGCAACTTTACAGTGAGATTTCTGCAGATCCTCTTCAGCATCAGCAGATTGACACCCGCCATGAAAGACCTGATGAACTGCCCCCCGAAATACCGAATAATGATACTGATCTATGATCGAATACTTAAAAGGGAAAATTACGGAACTTAATCCGGCTTACCTGGTGATAGAGACTGCCGGGGTAGGCTATTTTGTCAGTATCTCACTCAACACCTATTCACAACTGGAGAGCGGCTCTGATGTTACATTGCCTGTACATGAAGTTATAAGGGAAGATGCCCGCCAGCTTTACGGGTTTGCCGGCAGGTCTGAAAGGGAGCTTTTCAGGCTTCTGATCACCGTTAACGGTGTCGGGCCAAATACCGCCAGAATGATGCTTTCATCATTAAAGCCGGCAGAGATTGAAATAGCAATATCAGATTCCAATGTGCATTTGCTGAAAAGCATCAAGGGTATAGGACTTAAAACAGCGGAAAGAATAATTGTTGATCTACGAGACAAGACGGGAAAAGTCTCACAAGCTTCAGATATTTTGACGCTCAAGGACAATACAATGCGGGAAGAGGCGTTATCAGCATTGATGATGCTTGGATTCGTCAGGAGCGCCACGGTTAAGGTAATAGATAAATTACTGACAGAGAACCAGAATCTGACAGTAGAGGAGCTTATCAAACAGGCGCTCAGGAATTTGTAATTGATTGTAGCCGGTTGAGACCAGGAGAGAAAAATATAAGCCTGTCGTCACTCTTTTTATGTCTACTGCTTCTGTTCTTTTCAGATGTGAATTCTGTTGCCTATGGCAATCCCCCTCAGACACTTCAGACACAAGACACCATCCGGCGCCCGTTAAAACTGCAGGATGTGCCTTTGATGCCATGGGACAGGCGCAGCTCTTCGCCGTTCTTCCTTGAGATGCCCTCCAACTTCAGTCGAACTGCCATTTATGACCCTGCAAAAAATGAGTATATAATCTATCAGAAGGTTGGCGACCTTGATTATCGCATTCCCGTAAGGATGAGTCCTGATGAGTTCAGGAAGTATGAGTATGACCGGGCTATGCGTGATTACTGGCAGTCGCGGATAATGGGACAGGAAGGTGCTTACCGTTCGGGACTGATCCCTAAGTTTGAAATGGGAGGGGAGACCTTCGACAAGCTTTTCGGTAGCAATGTGATAAATATTGTTCCTCAGGGATCGGCAGAACTGATCTTCGGGATTAATGTGTCGCATACAGAGAATCCGGCGTTGAGTGAACGTTTAAGGACAATTCCAACCTTTGATTTTCAGCAGAAGATACAGATGAATGTTACCGGAACGATAGGTGATAAGATGCAGCTGGGGATCAATTACAACACCGATGCGATGTTCGAGTTTGAGAACCGTACCAAACTTGAGTACTCAGGCAAGGAGGATGAGATAATCAAGAAGGTTGAAGCAGGAGATGTTACCCTGCCTTTGCCAGGAACGCTTATTACGGGCAGCTACAGTCTTTTTGGCCTGAAGACTGAAATGCAGTTTGGTAAGCTAACCGTCACCAGTGTGGCATCACAACAAAAAGGGGAGTCTCAGGTGATTGATGTCAGGGGAGGTGCCCAGGTTCAGGATTTTGAGATTAGGGCAGATGAATATGACGGTAATAAGCACTTTTTTCTGTCACAGTTTTTCAGGGATATCTATAACGAGTCGCTAAAAAGTCTTCCTCTTGTAAGTTCAGGTGTTAACATTGAGAGGATAGAGGTATGGATTACCAACAAGACCAGCAGATTTGATGAGGCAGGTAACAGAAATATCCTTGCCCTTATGGATCTGGCAGAAAATCAAACACATATCTTTAATCAGGTTCCTGGGTTTCAGGCACTCCCGGGTTCTGTCCCTTATCCTGATAACAGTACCAACCAGATGTATGAGTCACTACTCAACAGTTACTCAGGAATCAGGGACATTGCACAGGCAACTGCATCGCTGGAGCCTCTGTATCCGGGCTTTCAGATAGGACGCGACTTTGAAAAGATTGAGAATGCCAGAATTCTTAACGAGCGGGAATATACTGTCAACAGACAGTTAGGCTATATCTCACTCAACATTGCACTCAACACCGACGAGGTGCTTGCGGTAGCATATGAATACACAATAGGGGGAAAGGTTTACAAGGTGGGTGAGTTATCGACCGACGGTATCAGTGCCCCCGATGCTCTTATCCTGAAGCTTATCAAGGGAACGACCCTGAGTCCCCGGCTACCTACATGGAAACTGATGATGAAAAATATTTATTCATTGGGGTCGGGTCGTATCGAGAACAGGAACTTCGAACTTCATATTCTCTATCAGGATGATGTAACCGGCAATGCCATCAATTATCTGCCCGACGGAAACCTCTCAGAACAGTTACTGCTACAGGTACTTGGTCTTGACAATCTGAACTCACAGCTCGACCGTGAATCAGACGGTGTGTTTGACTTCATTGAGGATATTACGATAAATTCAAACCGGGGGAGGATAATTTTCCCCGTTCTTGAGCCCTTTGGGGAACACCTTGCATCGAAGATAACTGACCCGGGAATAGCAGAGAAGTATATCTTCAGGGAGTTGTATGATTCGACGCAGACAGTGGCCAGGCAGATTGCTGAGAAGAACAAGTTTCTGATAAGGGGGCAGTATGCTTCAGCCTCAGGCTCAGAGATACGGCTCAACGTTGCCAATATACCTCAGGGAGCCGTCAAGGTTACTGCCGGGGGGGTGCCGCTGACCGAGAACGTTGACTATACCGTTGACTATTTTGGAGGAGCGGTAAACATCATCAATGCTGCCCTCATTGAGTCTCAGACCCCGATACAGGTATCACTTGAGAGTAACCAGTTCTTCGGTTTCCAGACAAAGACCCTGGTTGGCACACATCTTGACTACAGGATATCGAACAATTTCAATATTGGCGGTACTGTTCTGCATCTGAATGAGAGACCCTATACTCAGAAGGTAACTTTTGGTGAGGAACCGATTTCCAACACAATTCTGGGGATGAACACATCATACCGTGCAGAGTCGAGGCTTCTTACCCAGGCGATCGACAAGCTGCCCTTAATTCAGACCAAGGCACCCTCTTCCATAAATTTCTTTGGGGAGGTGGCCCGGCTTTTCCCCGGCCATTCAAAGGCAATTACCAGTGCCGGAAACTCCTATATTGATGATTTTGAGGCAAGTGAAATACCTCTTGATATTAAGTCCTTCCATGCATGGGTGCTGGCCAGCATACCCCAGGGCCAGAATCTGCAATTTCCTGAAGCGAGATACAATAATAATCTCGTAAGCGGATTCAACAGGGCACGTATAGCATGGTACGTTATAGATCCTCTATTTCTCAGGAACGGCTCTGCTACGCCTGGTCATATCAAGAGTAATCCTGACCTGCAGTCAAGCCATTTTGTGAGGGAGATTTTCGAAACGGAGATATTCCCGTTTAAGGAGAGTCCGAGCGGTATACCAACCAATATCGCTGTATTAAATGTTGCCTACTACCCTGAGGAGCGCGGCCCATATAATTATGATACTTTTTCCGGAAGCTATTCGGCCGGCATCAACGAGGAGGGGTTACTGAATGATCCTGCTTCAAGATGGGCAGGTATAATGAGGGAGATTATTACCAGCGATTTTGAGGCTGCCAACATTCAGTACATCAAGTTCTGGCTGATGGATCCTTTTGTGGAGAATCCTGACCATTCCGGAGGTGATCTCTATTTTAATCTCGGCAATATCTCAGAGGATATTCTGCGAGATTCACGTAAGAGTTTTGAGCATGGGCTACCCGGGGGGCCGGAGGTAAAGAATGTTGATACCACAGCCTGGGGAAGGGTGCCAACCATACAGGCTGTGGTACATGCCTTTGACAATAATCCGGAAGCAAGACGATATCAGGATGTGGGACTTGACGGGTTATCGAATGCCGACGAAGCATCATTCTTCGCCGACTATCTTGAACAAGCCGGTCAGATTGTAAGGCCTGAGGTGCTTGAAAACCTCTTAAGGGATCCTTCAAACGATGATTTTAAATATTTCAGGGGGTCGGAATATGACAGACTTCAGGCTGGTATACTTGAGAGGTATAAGAGGTACAATGGAATGGAGGGCAATTCGCCGACTTCAGAAATGTCGGATGAGTCATATCCGACGAGTGGGTCTACCATGCCCGATATGGAGGATATAAACCGCGACAATACATTAAGTGAAACGGAGAGTTATTACCAGTACCGTGTAAGCATGCGCCCCGAAGATTTCGTTGTGGGAAGTAATTATATAGTTGATGAGATAGAGTATACGGCTACTCTGGCCAATGGTACAAAATCGCCTGTGAAGTGGTACCAGTTCAAGGTTCCGATAACTGATCATGAGAGGATTGTAGGTCCGATCAGGGACTTCAAGTCGATAAGATTCGTAAGGATGTTCCTGAAGGATTTTGATGAGGAGGTGATACTGCGGTTTGCAAAGCTTGACCTGGTGAGGGCAGAGTGGAGGAAATACAGTATTTCCTTCATGGAGGGAGGAGAGAGAATTACATCGCCCGACCCTGCTGATGCAAGCTTTGATATCTCTTCTGTAAGTATTGAGGAGAATGCCGGTAAAGAGCCTGTAAACTATGTTCTGCCTCCGGGTTTTGACAGGGTTGTTGATCCTCAGAACCCGGCACTCAGACAGCTCAATGAACAGTCTATGGTGCTTAAGGTGCAGAATCTTGAAGATGGTGATGCCAGGGCTGCTTTCAAGAATGTGAGCCTTGACATAAGGCAATACCGCAGCCTGAGGATGGAAGTTCACGGAGAGGCCCTGATAGGGGAGCTGCTTTCCGATGATGAACTGACAGTTTTTGTCAGGATAGGTTCTGACTACAGGGGCAACTTCTATGAGTATGAGATACCTCTTAAGCTTACTCCTCCGGGGCGCTATAGTAATGAGAGCGATGCACAGAGGGCATTGGTATGGCCTGAAGAGAACCAATTCAATATTGATCTGTCTGTTTTTCAGGAAGCCAAGCAGGCAAGGAATCGTGCACTGCAGCAACAAGGCTCAACCCTTTCAGCATCAGATGTATTCGTATATTCCAACGATGGTCACAGAATTTCAGTCTCGGGGAATCCTAACCTGAGTAATGTCAGAGTGATAATGGTCGGTGTAAGGAATCCGATCAAGACCCGTGGGGTGGGCAATGATGACGGATTATCAAAATCTGCAGAGGTTTGGGTTAATGAGTTGAGATTAAGTGATTTTGTTGAAGACGGTGGGTGGGCGGCAAATGCTCATTTACAAACCAGACTTGCCGATCTGGGGTCGATAGATTTTGTGGGTCAGACCAGTACCCCTGGCTGGGGAAGTATAGATAAGAAGGTAAATGAAAGGAGCAAGGAGAATGTGATCCGTTACGATGCTTCGTCGAATATAGAGATGGGCAAATTCTTCCCCGAAAAGGCAGGCGTCAGACTGCCGGTTTACATGGGATATTCAGAGAGCCGTATAAAGCCGCAGTACAATCCGCTCGACCCTGACATACCTCTTGATGTTGCCCTCAAGGCAGCTGAAACCAAAGAGGAGAGAGATTCTATAAGAACAATATCAGAAGATTATTCAAGGAGGAAAACACTTACTATCAGTAATGCAGGAGTTACTGTCAGGGGAGAGAAGCCCCGTCCGTGGGACCCTGCCAACCTTACCGTCAACTATACCTACAGCGAGATATACAGAAGCAATACCCGTACTGAGCTCGACCTGGAGAAGCTGTACCGTGGGGGTATAAACTATGATTATTCAACCAATCCTAAGAATTTTACTCCCTTCGGCAGTGTGGGGCTATTCAATGCACAGATTTTCAGGGCTATCAAGGACTTTAATTTTTATCTGTTTCCCAGGAACATCTCTTTCAGGACCGACCTTACAAGATTTTATAGCGAACAGAAAACCAGGAACATCAATAATCCGTTTCTGCGTGTTACTCCCACCTTCCGTAAGGATTTTGAATGGACAAGGTATTATGATGTCAAATATGATATTACGCGTCAGCTGAAGGTTGATTTTACTGCTACCAATATTGCAAGGATAGATGAACCTCCTGGTGGTGTTGACAGGGAGCGGCATTCACATAATTACAGTGAGTGGCGCGATTCGGTTATGCAGAATCTGGCCGGATTCGGGAGGAATGTCAACTATTTTCATTTTATGAATGTGAATTACAATCTTCCTGTCAACAAGCTTCCGCTGCTCACCTGGATGACTGCAAACCTGAGGTACGGGTCGAACTATAACTGGCTGGCCGGTCCGCTCTTTGCAGATTCACTGAATATCAACCTTGGGAACACCATCAAGAACAGCAGTGACATGACTCTTAACCTTCAGGGGAATATGTCAACCATCTATAATAAATCAGACTTCCTTAAGAGGATAGAGAACAATACCAGACCTGGTGCGCCGAAACCCAACGCGGGTATTGAGACTGTCGTCTATACCCGTGATAACAACAATTTCAGATCGGGGCAGAGGCGGTTTGTCAATCACAATCTAAAGACCCGTGACATAACAGTCAGGATGATGAAACCAGACGGGACACAATTGAAGGGGAAGCTTGAAATACTATCAGAGAACCGTATAGCTTTTACTGCGGAAGAGGATGCTGATAATGTAAGGGCAATTATTGAGGGTCGGGTTGTCAGGAAGCGCAATCCGCTCATTATTGGAGGTGAATACCTGGTAAGAGGGTTAATGGGTGTAAGGAACATCTCGCTGCAGTATCGCGTTGAGGACGGACAGATATTGCCAGGATACCTTCCAGAAACTGATTTCCTTGGCTCCACCTCAGTAAATGATATGCTTGCCCCCGGCCTGAGATTTATTACGGGTATTAATGACAGGGATTTCTTTGACAAGGCTATGTCATACGGGTGGCTTACTACAGACACGCTTATTAATATACCGGCAGTTTCCAGGAGGGCCACTTCTGTCAGCCTGAGGAGCCAGGTTGAACCATTTCCTGGTTTCAGAATTGACTTGAATGCCGAGCGCAGATTTGCCGAGTCTGTTTCCTCATATTATCGTGCTGACAGGTTTGGTAATTTCCCTGACAGCACTAGAAACAGGGTGGTCAGCGGCAATTATTCAATTACAATACTGTCATGGGGTTCGGCCTTTGAGAAGATCAGTAAGGATGATGACTATGTATCGGCTGCCTTTGAGACATTCAGGAGCAATACGGTCATTATAAGCCGCAGGCGTGCCGAGCTCAGGCAGGGCGAAGATCAGCTGTATAATCCTAATATCGACCCTTCCACGGGTGATCCGGTTGAAGGTGAGTATAAGAGCGGATACGGGCTCACATCAAGGGAGGTACTTATTCCTGCCTTTTTTGCGGCCTATACAAAAAGTGATCCTGAGAGGGTATCACTGGAACCATTCCCCTCAGTGCGTTTTATGATGCCAAACTGGAGGATTAACTTTGACGGGTTGTCAAGATTCCCTTTTGTACAGAGGTATTTCAGATCTGTGAATCTCACGCATCAGTACCGCAGCACATATACCATTGGCTCATATAATACGAACCTTGCCTACGATGAAGGACTGGAAGGAGTGAACCGCATCAGAGACATGCAGAACAATTACATTTCGGCATTTGATATCAACGTGGTAACTATCAATGAGCAGTTTTCTCCTTTGATAAATATTGACATGAACTGGAAGAACAGTCTTACTACGAGGATTGAATTCAAGAAGAGCAGGACGATTACTCTTAATCTTACCAGTAACCAGATAGCCGATATCAGAAATGATGAGATGGTTTTGGGAATTGGTTATCGTTTCAGCGATGTTCAGATCGTGGTTCGTTCCGGTGGTGTGCAGAGGCCATTGAGAAGCGATCTCACCGTAAGGATTGATGTTTCGATGCGAGACAATAAGACAATGGCAAGGAAGCTGATAGAAGAGGTCAATCAGCCTGTGGCCGGACAGAAGATGATGAGGTTTGGCGCGACGGCCGATTATGTTCTGAGTGACAGGTTTAATCTCCAGATATTTGCCGATCATTCAAGGAACAATCCTTTTGTCGCAAATACCTTTCCGACGTCAAATACAAATGCGGGATTCAGCCTGAGGTTTACTTTGGTTCAGTAGGAATAGGTTCCTAAAAAATGTTGCATATCAGGATGAAAGTCTGAAAAAATATCTATTTTTGGCTCACGCGCCTATAGTATTTAAAAATAACTCTAATAAACTTACTCGTAATGAATGTACCGGGAAATTTGAAGTACACAAAAGACCATGAATGGCTTAGAGAAGAAGGTGAATTCGCTTACGTGGGTATTACCGACTTTGCACAGGGTGAGCTTGGTGATATTGTTTTCATCGAGATTGAGACCGTTGGGGAGACTCTTGAAAAAGAGGAAGTCTTTGGCACCATTGAGGCAGTAAAGACTGTTTCAGATCTGTTTATGCCGGCAGGTGGTGAGATAGTTGAAAAGAACCCTGCGATTGATGATACGCCTGATATCGTTAACAAAGATCCCTACGGCAAAGGCTGGCTTATAAAGGTGAAGATCACCGATAAATCGGACCTTGACGATATGCTTGATGCTGAAGAATACAGCGCACTGGCAGGCTAGGCCAAAAACCTTACTGGAAAAACATAAAACCGGTATTCGTAAGAGTACCGGTTTTTTCCATGGTCTGCCGGTCAGTAATTACTGACACGAAAGGCTTCCGACGTTAAGTTCTGAATGGTTACAGTGTTTTCCTGATCTCGGTAATCTTGAATGATTCCACCAGATCGCCGACCTTGATATCGTTAAAATTCTGAATATTAAGACCGCACTCCAGTCCGCTGGCCACTTCTTTGGCATCATCCTTGAATCGTTTCAGCGACCCCAGTTCCCCGGTATATATTACGATACCGTCACGTATTACCCTTACTTTAAGTGATCTGTTGATTTTGCCTTCCCTAACCATACAGCCCGCTATGGTACCAACCTTGGTGATCTTGAACACTTCCCTTATTTCGGCCGTTCCGGTAATCTCCTCCTTTTCCTCTGGTGAGAGCATGCCCTCCATAGCTGACTTAATCTCTTCAATGGCTGAGTAAATGATTGAATAGAGACGGATATCAATCTGTTCCTGTTCGGCAAGCTTTCTTGCGCTTACCGAGGGTCTTACCTGGAATCCCACAACAATTGCATTTGATGCTGCAGCCAGGAGGATATCAGACTCCGATATCTGTCCGACGGCCTTGTGGATTATATTGACCTGTATTTCAGGGGTAGAAAGTTTAATAAGTGAATCACTAAGGGCCTCGACCGATCCGTCAACATCGCCTTTAACGATGATATTCAACTCCTGGAAGTTGCCGATTGCAATACGGCGCCCTATTTCATCAAGGGTAATGTGCTTCTGAGTCCTAAGGTCCATTTCCCTCTGTAGTTGTCCACGCTTGTTGGCAATGTCCTTTGCTTCCCTGTCACTTTCCATGACATTGAAATTGTCTCCGGCCTGCGGGGCTCCGTTCAGTCCAAGAATAAGCACCGGCATTGAGGGTCCGGCCTCCTTGATCTTGTTGCCCCTCTCATTATGCATTGCCTTGACGTGTCCGTAGCATGTTCCTGCCAGTATTACATCTCCAACGCGGAGGGTGCCCGCTTTTACGAGTATGGTAGTAATATATCCACGACCCTTGTCAAGAGAGCTTTCAATTACAGTTCCCACGGCAGCTTTTTCCGGATTAGCCTTCAGATCGAGCATTTCAGCTTCAAGCAGGATTTTATCGAGGAGGAGATCGATGTTCAGACCGTTAATGGCAGATATCTCCTGCGACTGATATTTACCTCCCCAGTCTTCAACCAGGAAGTTCATTTGTGCCAGTTCCTCCTTAATCTTCTCAGCGTTGGCGCTGGGTTTGTCAATTTTGTTTATTGCGAAGACTATTGGCACACCTGCAGCTGAGGCGTGGTTTATTGCTTCAACTGTCTGGGGCATTACTCCGTCGTCAGCCGCCACCACTATGATTGCCACGTCGGTAATCTGGGCACCCCTCGCACGCATGGCGGTAAACGCCTCATGACCGGGAGTATCGAGGAAGGTAAGTCTCCTGCCATCATCAAGGGTTACGTGGTAGGCTCCAATATGCTGGGTTATTCCTCCGGCCTCACCTGCAATTACGTTTGTCCTTCTTATAAAGTCAAGGAGCTTGGTTTTCCCGTGATCGACATGACCCATAACAGTCACTATCGGAGGCCTTGGCGCGAGATCTTCCTCATCATCTTCAATTGTGCGCACCATATCCTGCAATTCTGCGCTTACGAACTCTACACTGAATCCGAACTCTTCTGCAACAAGGGCCATCGTCTCGGCATCCAGACGCTGATTAATGGAAACAAAAAGCCCGAGGTTCATGCAGGTTGATATTACATCAGTAACAGGAATATCCATCATTGTTGCCAGCTCGTTCACTGATACGAACTCCGTTACTTTAATGATATTCTTTTCAAGCTCCTTCTTCTCTACTTCCTCCTTTTGTCTCTCCGCAACATAATCGCGCTTTTCTCTCCTGTATTTTGATCCTTTTGATTTTCCTTTTGATGTAAGGCGGGCCAGAGTCTCCTTTACCTGCTTCTGAACATCCTCCTCGTTTACTTCGGGACGTAAGGGCTTTTTCTTTTTCTTTTTCTGTAACTGCTGCTGGGTATCTTTCTTTTCGTCGGTATCCTTCAGTGTGATTCTCTCCTTGTCCTTGCGTATTCTCTTCCTCTTCTTCTTTTTCCTGGCTTCTGCACTATCATCATCTTTACTGCCATCCTGCCTTTTCTTCTCCTCGATCGGGAGATCTATCTTTCCTACAACTGTTGGTCCGGAGAGCTTTCTTACCTCGGTCTTGAAAATCGGGGTAGCTTTCTTTTCTTCTTCTGGCTGAACATCAGTGACGGTATCGGTAACAGGCTCAGTATCTTCTGTTAATATATCGGAGGCCTCTGGCTGAGTAGCCTCGGAAGCTTCATCGGGAGATACAGTCTCCTTTTCAGGCTCCTCTTCCACTTTATCTGCCTTCTTTTTCTTTGATTTTGGTCTTTCCAAAGCATCAAGGTCAATTTTGGAAACAACTTTGATTCCCGGCTTCCCGGGCCTGGCAGGTGTCTCTTCCTTTTTATCTTCTGCTATGGGTTCACTTACCTCTGGTGATTCAGTTTTTTCTTCTGAAACCGGTTTCTCATCAGCGGGCTTTTCGGCTTCCGGCTCTTTCTCTTCAGGCTTTGGTGCTGAAGGCTTAACAGTTTTTTCGAGATCGATCTTACCAACCAGTTTGACATCAGGTTTCCTGATTTCATGGGTATAGTCGACAGATTCTGTTGTGGTGCCCTTTATAATTATTTCTTCATCAGCCTCTTCCTCAGGAGTCTCAGGCGATGGTTCATCATCAATGGACAGACTCTCCTTCTTTCGGTGCAGATCCTTGAGAATCAGTTTCTCCGACTCCTTCTTCACACTGATATCGGAGCTGTATTCCTTAACCAGGAGTGCATATGCCTCTTCCGGAAGTTTGGTGTTCGGGTTTGGGTCAATATTAACCCCTTTTTTGTGGAGAAACTCCACAATTGTAGTTATCCCGACGTTGAACTCCCGGGCTGCTTTACTTAATCTGGTTATCTTCCTGTCTTCTGCCATATTGTTTTAAGACTTTTGTCTGTCTGCTGAAGCTATCTCTATTCAAATTCGGCTTTCAGAATATTAACCACCTCCCTCACGGTCTCTTCCTCGAGGTCGGTTCTCTTTACGAGGTCTTTTATTGTCAGATTGAGAACACTTTTTGCAGTATCACAACCGATAGTTTTTAATTCCTCAATTATCCACTCATCAATCTCATCGGCGAATTCTTCGAGATTGACATCCTCATCGTCTTCTGTATCTGTTTCACGGTATACATCTATTTCATAACCTGTAAGCTGGCTTGCAAGCCTGATGTTGAGCCCGCCCTTGCCTATAGCCAGTGACACCTCGCTTGGCTTTAGAAATATTTCAGCCCTTTTGGTATCTTCTCTGAGTTTGATGGATGTAATTTTTGCCGGACTGAGGGCTCTGGTAATGAATAGCTGTATGTTTGATGTGTAGTTAATAACATCGATATTTTCATTCCTGAGTTCCCTTACGATACCATGTATGCGTGAGCCCTTCATGCCGACGCAGGCGCCAACGGGATCAACTCTTTCGTCGTATGATTCCACAGCAACCTTTGCTCTCTCTCCGGGTACCCTTACAATATTTTTTATGGTTATGAGACCGTCAAAGATCTCCGGCACCTCCAGTTCGAACAGCCTTTCCAGGAATACCGGTGAGGTACGGCTAAGTATGATAGCAGGGGTGTTGTTTCTCATTTCAACCTTTATTACTACAGCCCTGATGTTGTCGCCCTTCCGGAAGTGATCACTTGGAATTTGGTCCATTTTGGGAAGTATCAGTTCGTTTCCGTCGTCATCGAGAACCAGTATTTCCCTTTTCCAAACCTGGTATACTTCACCGGTTACAATTTCTCCTATCCTGTCCTTATACTTATGATATATATTGTTCTTTTCAAGGTCAAGAATCCGGGCTGTAAGGTTCTGTCTGAGCGCCAGTATTGCCCTTCTGCCAAAATCGAGGAACCTGACCTCATCAGACACCTCTTCACCCACCTCATAGTCTTCGTCGATTTTCTTAGCTTCTGACAGCGATATCTGGGTTACGGGGTCAGTCAGTTCTTCATCTTCAACAACTTCACGGTTTCTCCATATCTCGAAGTCACCTTTGTCAATATTGACTATTATATCGAAGTTATCTGCGGAACCATATTTCTTTGCAAGCATGCCGCGAAAAACATCTTCAAGCACGCTCATCATGGTCGGGCGGTCAATATTTTTTAACTCCTTGAATTCCGAGAAGGTATCGATCAAATTAATGCTTTCCATCTGACTAAACCCATTAGTTATTTAAATGCTATTACTATTTTAACGGTTTTCACCTGGTCGAAGTTGAATGAAATCTCTCCTTCCGATTCCAGTTCAAAACCACCTTCTGTTACATTCTTAAGGGTACCCGTATAGCGTTTCCCTTCAATGTCAATCACTTCCACTTTCTTGCCCTGGTTCTTTACATATTGTTCAAGGACCAGAAAAGGCATCTCCAGGCCAGGCGAAGAGACCTGCAGTTCGAAATCCTCTCTGTCGCGGTCAAGCCGGCTCTCGATATGCTTGCTTAGCCTGGCACAGTCATCCACCGTAATGCCGGCAGATTTTCTGTCAAACAGTACCGTGATCTTTGATGCTGCACTAATTCTTACATCCACAAGAAACAAGTCTGTTCCTGCGATATGCTCTTCAACGACTTGTGATATATAGTTTTTATCGAACATCAGTTTTTTCAGGCTAATAAAACAGGGGACGCCGGTCCCCTGAATTCATTTCTTCCCCTCAAATCGGGGTCAAAGATAATACAAATATGCTAAATCGCAATAGAATGAACGTTATATCCTTAAATTGACTGCCTTCTGATGACTCTTCAGTCTGTCTACATGAATTTCTCGCGTTTTTGCAGGTTAAAAAGTGCTGCCAGCAGAAACAGAACAGTTCCTACCGCCTGGATAATCCTGTTATCGGCGGCTATAGATTTCCATGCGACATCAGATACGCCTGAGGGAGCATCGAAGGGGTTGAGGAACAGGTTCCAGCGGCTCTGTTCCATGGGGTCGCTAAGGATCATAAACAGAATTCCGAATATGATCATTACCACTGCTGTTCCGTTACCGCTTCTTATTAATGTGGAGACCATGAAGGCCATTGTTCCCAAAAGCAGTACCGGCACCATTACCTGTGTTGTCATATCCATGATGCGGAACTTGACAATCAGTGTCGAGGAAATAGTGGAAAACACAGCTACAGTAATGAATGCCAGCAGATAGATCATCAGTATCCTTACCAGCCAAACCTTGTAACGGTAGTTGGGTATTCCAAAGAGTATTTCAATGGTACGGGCATCCTGATCGTTCTGAATGCCGAATACTGACGGGTAAAATACTATCAGGATACCTGAAAAGAGCAGTATCCCGTACATGTCTTCCGTTCTCATCTGGTTTTCGTTGAAGATGTAGATGGCTGACAGTAAAATATAGAATCCAATTGAGGCCACCAGAAACCATATGAACCTGTTGGCAAAGACTATCCTGAAGTTGAGTTTTATTACCCTGAAGATCAGGCTGGCAAGGCTGAATACTACATTACTCTTCATTTTCTGTTTACTTTACATTCTGACTTTGCCTCTTTTTTTTCAGTAGCCAAAGGTATGCATCCTCGAGGTTAGGCTTTACAATAACCGCATCTTCTGCAGGTTTCTCTTCAGCGATACACCTTACCCTTACCATACTGCCTTCGGTCATGTGGTGAACTATCATATGATTTTCGGCAACATTTCTGAAGGCCGAGGCCGGCACATGAAACTGCCATACATGGTTTTCGGCTGCCTTTGTCATGTCAATGGGCGCTCCCATGTATACCAGGTCTCCCTTGTTAAGTACCGCAACCTTATTACATGAACTCGAGATGTCTTCAATTATGTGGGTTGAGAATATTACAACCCGTTCCCGGCTCAGTTCCACGAGCAGGTTCCTGAAGCGGATCCTCTCTCTCGGGTCGAGACCTGCAGTTGGTTCGTCTACGACCAGTATCCTTGGCAGATGCAGCAATATCTGGGCAATTCCGATACGCTGTTTCATGCCACCCGAATATGACCCTATCTTCTCATGTCTTCTCTCTATCATGTGTACTGCATTCAGTACATAGGAGACCCTTTCTTCCCTTACCACCGGATCGATAATATTCTTTATAAGGGGTCTTCCTGGTCA
>JAWOIF010000136.1:0-19875 GCA_046484805.1 Bacteroidales bacterium | reverse complement strand
CCCCCAGGCAGTTGAGGATTTCCGGGTCGTCCGGTTTCAGCGCAAGGGCCTTTTCGTAACATTCAATCGCCTGCTCGTACTGTTCCATCCCGTCCAGCGTTAGCCCCATATTGAAAAACCAGGCCCCGTTTTCCGGACCGGTCTCAATTGCCTTTTTAAGCGTCTCAAAGGCCTGCCGCATCTGTCCCTTTTCGTACAGATCAAAGGCCTCTTCCGCCATCCGCTCGGCCTGTTCCCATTCGTGGCCGTAATCATCGCCAAAGTCAACATAATCAGGAGTATGTCACTTTCATGGTAGCCATGGCGACAGCTCTCGCTGACAGATCATGGGGCCGTGAAAGCGCGGTTTACAGAATATCCGGCGTTGTAACGGTTGTGGTGGGTTGGTTTATTACTGCTTTTGCTGCCTTTACGTTTTCGATGCTTGTCGCTCTTTTCCTGAGCAAGACTGGATTGATAGGTATTGCCATCCTTATTCCTGTCGTAGTGGCAATTATTACCTACAGCTTCATTGCCCATAGAAAAAGGACTAAAAATGATGAAGAAAAAGAACGGATTGTTGCTTCAGTAACAGAAAAAGTCGCCGACTACGTACCAGAATGCCAGAATCTCCTGATCTCCAATATCATTATGATGACAGGACTATTTGACAAGAGTATTATTGGGCTGATAAGGGAAGATCGTAAGCGACTAAGAACAGTACGCAAATCAGTTGCGGAGATGAATCTGGAAATCAAGCGGCGCAAGGATTCGGTTCATATGTTCATCAGAAAGCTTAGCGAGGAACATATCGAATCGGGAGCTTTTTACGTACAGGTCTTTGACTATCTGAGAGAAGCCGGTCACTCAATAACATATCTCACCGGACCTGTTTACAACCACGTGGAGAACAACCATCCACCACTGACAATAAATCAGCAGAAGGAGTTGAGAGGCCTTAGCCTGGAGTTCAATGAGTACGGCAATTTTATCATCTATGTGCTCAAGTCAGGAAATTTTGATGAGATCAGTGGATTACTTTCAAAGCAGGCTGAATTTATTGCAACAATCGAAAACATAAAAAAGAAGCAGCTATCCCGTATCAAGAAGGGCGAAAGCGGTACCAAGGCCGGAGTATTATATCTGAACATACTCAATGAAGCAAAGAATTTGACACTTCAGTTAGGCAACCTGGTAAAGGCGTACCGCGATTTCAGCAGGTCTATGACAAATTGATCGGGTGACTGAAAAGATTTCCACAGGGAGGCCGAATGGTCTCCCTTTATTTTTACTTTTGCAAGAAAACAGTTTCGATGTTTTCAAATCAGCCACTGGCAGAAAGATTAAGGCCCAAGAGTCTCGACGGTTACTTCGGACAGCCTCATCTTGTAGGTCAGGGCAGTGTTCTCCGTAAAATAATTGAATCAGGAAACCTACCCTCATTCATTCTTTGGGGGCCTCCAGGTGTAGGAAAAACCACACTCGCAGTGATAATCGCGAGTCAGCTCAACAGACCTTTTTACCGGCTTTCAGCTGTTAATTCCGGAGTCAGGGAGGTTAGAGAATGTATAGAAAAGGCCCGAAATACAAGATTCCTTGATCAGCCAAATCCGATCGTATTTATCGATGAAATACACCGGTTCAATAAATCCCAGCAGGATTCGCTACTCGGAGCAGTTGAACAGGGGGTAATAACCCTGATCGGAGCCACAACCGAAAATCCCTCCTTTGAAGTTATTGCCCCCCTCCTTTCACGCTGCCAGGTATTCATTCTTAAGCCGCTTGATGATGAGGTTCTGAGAAAGATGATGGAAAACGCCCTTAAGAATGATTTCTACCTTAAGAAGTACAATATAATTATTGAAGAGGATGAGGCGCTGATACGTTTATCAGCAGGAGATGCCAGAAAGCTCTATAATGCCCTTGAACTTACTGTATCACTTGAAGCAGGGGAAGCAGGGGAATCAGAAGAAGATACGGATTTGAACATCACCAACGAGAAGGTTCTTAAACATGTTCAGAAGAATCTGGCCTTGTACGACAAGCAGGGAGAGATGCATTATGATATCATATCGGCATTCATCAAGTCTGTAAGGGGCAGCGATCCAAATGCAGCCGTCTATTACCTCGCAAGGATGGTTGAGGGTGGCGAGGACCTGAAATTTATAGCACGACGTCTCGTAATACTGGCCGCAGAAGATATAGGGCTGGCCAATCCTAATGCACTGATGCTGGCCCAGGCAGCTTTTGATGCCGTAAATGTAATCGGCTGGCCGGAATCCAGAATCATTCTCTCTGAAGTAGCCATATACCTTGCAACATCTCCAAAGAGCAACAGTGCATATATGGCCATCAACAAAGCCCAGGAAGAGGTAAGAAGAAGTGGCGACCTGCCGGTACCGCTGCATCTCCGAAATGCTCCCACAAGCCTGATGAAGAAGGCCGGGTATGGAAAGGATTACAAATATGCACATGACTTTGACAGCCATTTCGTCAGAGAGAATTATCTCCCGGATTCTGTTTCAGGTACTACCTTCTTTACTCCGGGCGACACAAAAAGAGAGGAGGAAATAAAGGCACGACTCAAAGATATGTGGAAGGGTATTTATGATTATTAATTATTACCTTAGCTCCTGCTAATAATAGCAACCACAGACTAATCTTGATACACATTAAAACTGACTGAAAAATGAAAAGAACAATTTTTGTCAATCTTTTGCTTCTGGCAATTGTATCACTGAATGCGCAAACACTTGAGGAGATCGTCAGTAAGAACTACGAGATATCCTCAATGGAAGCCTATAAGAATGCAACTACCGTGCAGATTACCGCCAAGGCATTCCAGGGCGGCATGGAGATACCCATGGTAATCTCAATCAAAAACCCTGATAAGGTCAGGATAGAAATGAGCCTTCAGGGGATGTCTATAATTCAGGCATACGATGGGGTTAAGGGCTATATGGTAAATCCGATGATGGGCAGCAATGATGTAGTTGAACTACCCCCCGCAGATGCAGCTAACCTGAAGAACCAGGCCAGCTTTGCAACCGATCTTACTGAATACCTTAAGGATAATAAACTTGAGATGGCAGGTGAGTCTACAGTAGACGGAAAACCTGCCTGGAAAATAAAGGCAGTTATGCCGGGAGGAGAGATAATTACCCTCTTTATTGACAAGTCCTCATACCTGCAGATTAAGTCTGAAATGAGCGTAGTCCAGATGGGAATGGAGATGGAAGTCGAAACATACCTTTCTGACTATACCGACTTCAATGGTTTGAAGCTTCCAAAGACAACAACAACCTACGCCAACGGAACTGAGATGGCAATGATGATGATTGAGAAGGTAGAACTAAACATCCCCATGGATGATAATATATTTAAATTAAAATAGTTACAGGAGTTATATAAATAAGGCGCTGCAGTTGCAGCGCCTTTTCTTTTTCATAAAAAGCAGCCGGTCTGTAAGCCGGGTTCTGTATCGCAACCTTCCCTTCACGAGAGATGCTACGGTTTCCGTCATTTATCTGGGCCGTTCATTACTGAACGGCTCATGCGACCTACCCCCCGGCTCGGGCGAGCAACCCTCAGGCGCCGGTATACATGGCCTTACAACCCATGAGGCGTACGGCTTCCCGTGTCACCACGGGAACCGGTGAGCTCTTACCTCACCTTTTCACCCTTATCCCCACACAAAGGTCGGAACGGTTATTTTCTGTTACACTGCTATACCCTTGCGGATATCTTCCCGTTAGGAAGCATGGTGCTCTTTGTTGCCCGGACTTTCCTTTCCGCAACACCAGGTTACGGAACGACGGAACGACCTGCTGCGGTGCAAAGATAATAAAAAGCTGCTTAATAGTATGCTACACTCTTGACATTCAGGAATTCATAAAAACCGTCATAAGACAGCTCCCGCCCGAACCCCGATTCCTTTACACCTCCGAAAGGAAGAGCCGGATCAGACCTCAGGAATCCGTTGACCGCAATACTGCCTGTATCAACCATTCTGATCATCTCTTCCGCAAGTTTTTCATCACTTGTCCACACCGATGCCCCAAGGCCAAACCTGCTTCCGTTGGCAATGCCAGCGGCCTCTTCCGCTGTACTGAAACTAAAAACCGGAGCCACCGGTCCGAAAACCTCCTCCACTGCGACAGGACTTTGAGGTGGAATATCGGTCAATACAGTCGGCTCAAAGAAAGCCGGTCCGGCTATACCAAGCCTTCCTCCTGCCAGCAGGGTTGCTCCCATCGCAATGGTTTCTTCTACCTGCCTTTCTATCTCCTTAGCGGCATCAACATTTACGAGCGGGCCGATATAGACTGAAGGATCGGAAGGATCTCCGGCTTTCATTGCTCCGACAAGCTTAATGAATCTCTCTATAAACCTTTCATACACATCGTGATGGATAATAAGACGTTTAGCAGCTATGCAGCTTTGTCCACAGTTCTGGAATCTTCCGGTGACAGCTCCTTCGGCCGCCTTTTCTATATCAGCATCAGGAAACACAATGAAAGGGTCACTCCCACCAAGCTCCAGGATACATTTGCGGATATACCTGCCTGCGATCGATGCAACCCTTGAACCTGCCTCATTGCTGCCGGTAAGGGCAACCCCGCGTACCCCGGGCATGGCAATTATTTTTTCAATCTGTTTGTGCTCAGGCAGCAATACCCTGAACAAAGATTCCGGAAAACCGGCTTGCTTCATTGCCGTTTCAATCGCAAAGGCACAGGCAGTAACATTTGAGGCATGCTTGAGCACCGCTGCATTACCCCCGGCAACAGCAGGCAAAACAAACCTGAAGACTTGCCAGTAAGGATAATTCCATGGCATCACTCCAAGTATTATCCCCTGCGAATCATACCTTACATAACTCCTCTTAGCTCCCGATTTGCGCTCTCTGGGTGTTAAAAACTCTTCCAGACTGGCAGCATAGTACCTGCTGAGAAGTGCACACTTCTCAACCTCAGCCAGTGCCTGCTCAACAGGTTTCCCCATCTCGGTAACGATAAGAGATGCATGGTAATCCTTCGTTTCTGTCAGCACTTCCGATAGATTCTCAAGAAGTCTTATTCTCAGGGTAATGGGAGTGGTTTTCCAGCTTGTCCATGCCCTGAAGGTCTCTTCTATTTTCTCATTTAACTGACTATCACTGTCTGAAGGCCAGATGCCGGTCTTTTCAAGAGTGTAGGGATTGATACTGATATAAGCCATTTCTATTCTGATCTTTGGTTAGCAGTCACATATTAAACGAACCTGTCATGAGGGATAACAAAAATAACTAAATTTGTCCCACTTCTGATTTAATATGAAAAAGGTATCAGTAAAATCTCAGTCACTCTTCCGTAATACCTTTGTGATCGGTATCTGAAATGAAAAAAATCAACCTGGAGGACTACTCCTACACTCTTCACGAATCAAAAATAGCAAAATACCCCCTGAAGGAAAGGGACCAGTCATCTCTTCTGCTCAGCCTGTCAGGGAAAATTTCTCATGACAAATTCCGGAATATCGGCAATTACCTTACGAATGAAGATATTCTGGTATTCAACGACAGTCGCGTAGTCAGGGCGAGAATCCATATGAGAAAAGAGACCGGTGCAATGATTGAGGTATTTTGTCTTGAGCCTCATCTGCCTATCGATTTTGAAAGAAATTTTTCTTCATTCGGACCGGTAAAATGGAAGTGCCTTATCGGTAACCTGAAGAAGTGGAAAAGCGGGATGATATCAACAAGGTTCACTTATAAAGGGGTGGAACGATATTTCTGGGCCAGGCGCCTGGAACAAACCGGAGACTCATGGATAGTAGAATTTGACTGGAATGATAAGTCGCTATCATTCAGTGAGATATTAACACTTACCGGCAAAGTGCCAATCCCTCCCTACCTAAACCGCCCTGATGAAGAAATTGATATTGACAGGTACCAGACAATATATTGCAAAACTGATGGTTCTGTAGCAGCACCTACAGCAGGCCTTCACTTTACAGACAGAGTAATTAAGGACCTTGAGAACAGGGGAATCAGGAAAACATCGATTACCCTGCATGTAAGCGCAGGTACTTTCAAGCCTGTGAAAGGCATCAGTATAACCGACCATGAGATGCATACTGAGCATTTCTATGCAACGCCCGGCAGTATTGAGGCGATAAAGAATGGCAGGGTAATATCAGTCGGAACCACAAGTCTCAGAACCCTTGAGAGCATTTACTGGATCGGAGTAAGTCTTGTCTGCGGCAAGTTTAATCCTGCAATCGGTCCATACGTTGGTCAATGGGATCCTTACGGCCCACACCGGGAAATATCTCCAGCAGATGCTCTGGATGCCGTGTATAGTTATATAGAATCGCTCTCCTCTCGGGTACTTGAAGCCAGAACAAGCCTTCTTATTGTACCGGGATACCGTTTCAGGATCGTAAAGGGTCTGATAACCAATTTCCACCAGCCCAGAAGCACTCTGCTGCTTCTTGTAGCTGCCTTTGCCGGTGAAAAATGGAAGGAGATGTATTATTACGCCCTCGATAACGATTTCAGGCTTCTGAGCTACGGAGACAGCTCCCTGATAATCCCCTGACAACAGATATTCTTCAGCCTCTATATCAGGTACTCTTCAGGAAAGGGCCTGTCACCTGTCAGAGAAAAAGCTCCCTACAGGTCAGGATTTCATTAATTGTTTCAGTAATGATGCAAACTCAATGATATCTTCTTCGGTTGTATCCCAGCTTGTCATCCATCTGTATTCCGAAAGCTCCTCGTTCCAAGGGTAGAAAAAGAAATGATTCCCAAGTTCCTCAGCCACATCTGAAGGAATTATCACGAAAATTCCGTTTGCCTCAACCTTTTGTGTTACGGTTACTCCCTTAATTTCGCGAATTTCATCGTAAAGCTTCTGAGCCATGCCATTGGAATGGGAAGCCAGATCCCTCCAGAGATCATTCCGGAACCATGCAATAAATTGTGCCGATATGAACCTCATCTTTGAAGCCAGATGCATCCCCTGCTTCCTTATGTACTTAAAATCAGTTGCCAGTCCGGCCCTGAGAAAACAAACGGCTTCACCTGCCATCATTCCGTTCTTTGTCCCTCCAAATGACAGAATATCCACCCCTGCATCGGTTGTAAAGCTTCTGAACGGAAGAGAGAGTGAAACGGCCGCATTTGATATGCGTGCACCGTCCATGTGCAATAACATATTGTGCTGATGGGCAAAATCTGCCAGGAGCCTTACCTCTTCCGGCCTGTAAACAGTGCCCATTTCGGTGGCCTGCGATATCGATATAACTCTTGGCTGTGAGTGGTGTTCAAAATCAAACCCGTGGATATGCCTTTTTACCAGTTCGGGTGTCAGCTTACCGTCGGGAGTGTCAACAGTCAGTACCTTGCATCCGGAAAACTTTTCCGGTGCCCCGCATTCATCCTGTTCAATATGGGCTGTAAAGGCTGTAATCACAGAGTTCCATGGGCGGGTTATGGCCGTTATTCCAAGCACATTAGCCCCGGTTCCGTTAAAGACAAAGAATACTTCACATTCATCGCCAAAATGGTGCCTGAAAATATGCTCTGCTTCATGTGTGTATTTATCATTACCATAACCTATTGTGTGTCCGTTATTTACACGCGCCATCTCTTCAAGCACCAAAGGATGTACACCCGCGTTGTTATCACTTGCAAAACCTCTTTTGTTCATCTGCTGATAATATTGGTTCCGGTCTGCAAAAATAGTCTCAATTTCCGGTAATCAGACATAGCGCGTTATAAATCGGTGCGGTTGACAAAAAAAAGATTCCCTGTATGCTATTGTTTTAAATTCCTTTCTATTTTTAGACTCTGTTTATCTGAAAACTAAAACTTTAATTATGAGCGGGAAATTTGAAACAATCGACATCATTATCTTTGCCGCCTATGCTTTGGGTATCATAGTGCTTGGATTATGGGTTTCGCGATTCAAAAAGGGGGCAGAAAGGAGTGCTGAGGACTATTTCCTGGCCAGCAAGAGGTTGCCATGGTGGGCTATCGGGGCTTCGCTGATCGCTGCCAATATCTCTGCTGAACAGTTTATAGGCATGTCAGGCTCGGGATTTGCCATTGGTCTGGCAATCGCCTCATATGAATGGATGGCGGCAATAACCCTTATTATTGTCGGTAAGTACTTCCTGCCAATATTCATTGAGAAGGGCATTTACACAATACCCGAGTTCGTTGAGAAAAGGTATAACACAACATTGAAAACGATACTGGCTGTTTTCTGGATATCTCTCTTCATTTTCGTCAACCTCACTTCTGTTCTTTTTCTGGGAGCCAAGGCCCTTGATACTGTGATAGGCAATGGCGACGGACAGATGATAACGATTGCTATATGGGGACTTGCCTTTGTTGCAGCTGCATATTCTCTCTACGGTGGACTTTCAGCCGTAGCATGGACCGATATAGTACAGGTGGTTCTACTTATAGCCGGAGGCCTGATAACCACTCTTATTGCACTCCACAAGGTTACTCCCGATGGTGGTGTAATTGAAGGATTCAGACACGTATATGATACTGCCGGAGACAAATTTCATATGATACTCAGAAAAGATAATCCTGAGTTTGCCAACCTGCCGGGAATAGCGGTACTGATAGGTGGCATGTGGGTTGCAAACCTGTACTATTGGGGTTTCAACCAGTACATTATTCAGAGAACCCTTGCCGCCAAATCCCTGAAAGAGGCGCAGAAAGGTATTGCATTTGCAGCTTTCCTTAAGATGCTTCTTCCCCTGTTTGTGGTAATACCAGGGATAATCATGTATGTTATCTACTCACAACCACCGGGCACAGCGGTAATAGAGGGTGTCAGTGAGGCATTTACAAAAGCTGACGGAACAATAAACTTCGACAAGTCATATCCGTGGCTAATAGGAAATTTCGTGCCTGTCGGTCTCAAGGGTCTCGTGGTGGCGGCACTGGCGGCGGCCATTGTATCATCACTGGCATCGATGCTGAATTCAACTGCAACCATTTTTACAATGGACATCTACAAACCCTATTTCAATGTCAATGCATCTAACAGAAGAACTGTAGGTGTTGGAAGAATTGCTGTAGGTGTTGCTCTGCTGATTGCCTGCTTGATTGCACCGCTTCTTGAGAGCATTCCGCAAGCCTTCCAGTATATACAGGAATATACAGGAATGGTGAGTCCGGGTGTTCTGGCCGTCTTTCTGCTTGGCCTCTTTTGGAAAAAGACCAATACCAGGGGTGCCATCACCGGTGCAATATTGTCAATACCGGTAGCTGCCCTCCTTAAGACAAAAGCCGTCGACCTGCCTTTCCTCGACCAGATGTTCTATACGACTCTGATCACCATGGCCATAATTGTCATGGTAAGCCTTTCAACAAACAAGGGTGACGACGACAAGAAGGGTATTATACTTACCTCAGAGGCCTTCAAAACCAGCAGGGCATTCAATATCTCTGCCTATATCATATGCATTTTGCTCGCAGTATTATATGCTGTGTTCTGGTAATTAAACAGGGCGTAAAGGCGTAGCAGGCGTAAAGGGGGTGTATATGCGGTATTTTATATTTTTAAGTTACAGGGGAACCGGATTCCACGGATGGCAACGCCAGCAAAATGCTAAGACCGTTCAGCAACTGGTTGAGGAGGTCATAAGCCTCAAACTGGGCGAAGATATCACCGTAACGGGTGCGGGCCGCACTGATACAGGAGTTCACGCACTGCACTATTGCGCCCATTTTGATTCAGAACGGGAAGACCTTGAAGGAGATGGTGATTTTTTATTCGGAATGAACAGCTTTCTCCCCCCGGAAGTTGCCATTGACCGGATAGCAAGGGTAAGTCCGGATGCGAGTGCCAGGTACAGCGCCATTTCAAGAACATACATTTACAGGATACTCAGGAAAAAGGATCCTTTCCTGGCAGATACAGCCTGGTGCTATACAGGTATACTTGATATAGAATCAATGAACCGGGCTGCCCTTATACTCATGAAATACAGCGACTTCGCCAGTTTCTGCAGGTCAAACAGCGACGTAAAGACTACAATATGCAGGATCAGTGAGGCTATATGGACACAAAGTGGCCATATACTCGAATTCAAAATAACCGCCGACAGGTTCCTCAGGAATATGGTAAGGGCAATTGCCGGAACAATGATTGAAATCGGCCAGGGAAAAACTTCAACTGATGAATTCAGAGGCATTATTGAAGCAGCAGACCGTACCAGGGCAGGGCAATCTGCACCCGCTCACGGCCTCTTGCTGGCAGATATCAAATACCCTGCGGAAATATTTATAATTTAAAGAGACGGGTCGTTCCATATCTCCCAGGCCCTGTCTGCCTGTAATTCAAGCATTCTCTGACCATTCATTACCGGACAGCCCCGTTTAATACCCTCCTTCATGAATTCAGTGACAACCGGATTGTAGACCAGATCATACAGGAAGTTGTACGGCGACAGTGAAGCGTAATCTATTTCGGGCTTACCATCCTCATCCGGATGCATTCCCAGAGGGGTTGTATTGACTATAAGTTTTGAACCGGCTATTAACTCAGCTGTAAGTTCCTGATAAACTATTCTGCCGGGAGCAGGCTTCCTTGATACCACAACAGACTTAACTTTAAGCTTTCGGAGAGCACAGGTCACAGCTGAAGAAGCACCGCCGCTTCCAAGAATAATCGCCCGGCCGGTACTTACTGCAAGTTCCTCCGGAAGTGAAGCCATAAAACCATATACATCAGTATTGAATCCCTTGAGCAGTAACTTGTTGCCTGACCTGTCAGCCTTAATGACATTTACTGCTCCTGCATCCTGTGCTGACTCATCAAGAGCGTCAAGGTATTTAATTACCTCCTGCTTCCATGGGATAGTAACATTTAAACCTTCCAGTCTGTTATCATTTACGAAGAGACCTATTATCTCCCTTGCACTCCTGACAGGATATAAAACATAATCACAATCTGTTACATCCTCCTGCCTGAATTTATTATTGAAGTACCCGGGAGAAAATGAATGCTCAAGTGGGAATCCCGTAAGACCTAAATGCCTCATCCTTTTCCCTTTTTACCTGCAGCATTGAGAACCACAAGAATTAAGATACCTGCAATGATGGCCAGAATCGACAACAGAAGCATAGGTTCTCCTGCTCCTGCTAACCTGTATGTACCTGGCAGCACGTTCTTCTCTGCCAGAACAATGACATCGCCATGTGCACCTTCCATAACAGAAGTGGCCAGTTTCCAGGGCCATACTTTATTAAGTGAGCCTATCATGAAACCAGACAGGGTGGTAATGGTGACGGAATGATAATTTGCAAGCAACCAGCTGAGAAGATTGGAAAAGATTATCAGTCCCATTGCGGCGCCTGCAATGAAGATGATTATTACAGGTATGTTAAGCTCACTTACAGCAGTTATTATGAAGAGGTATTTACCGAGCAGAAGCAGAATAAATGCACCCGATATACCAGGGAGTATCATGGCACATATACCGATGGCCCCTGAAATGAATATGAACCACCAGGTTTCAGGTGTTGAAGCAGGAGAAAGAGTTGTTATAATTAAGGCAGTAACTACTCCGAAAAAGAATGATATCCATCCTGTGATCCTGATCTTCCCGGCTGTCCTGATAACATAGAATGACGATGCAAGTATAAGACCAAAAAAGAATGACCATACAATTACCGGATAGCTTGTAAGAAGCCATTTCATCGCTTTTGCCAGAGAGAATATACTTATCGCTACTCCGCCAAATACAGACAACAAAAACCAGAAATTGATCTTCCTGAATAATTCTGACCACCTGCCTGTGAACAAAAGCTTTAATGCTGTAAGGTCAATCGATTTCAGGGACCCGACAAGCTCTTCATATATGCCTGAAATAAAAGCAATTGTACCACCCGAGACTCCGGGAACCACATCAGCGGCACCCATTCCTGCTCCCTTCATAACAAGGATCAGATAATCTAAAGGTTTTCTCATCTGCAAACTATTTTATCAGGTGATCGGGAAGAAACTGAAAAAATGTATCACCACGCAGACCGCATCTCAGTGTTTCAAGGGGGATGATTTCTGCCGGGGCGATGTTTCCCAGATTGACATCAGCACCAAAATGCTTAATGAACCATGCCTGTTGCGATTTCTCAGGAGCCTCCCATATGACGTTTTCAGTACCGACTTCCTCTGATATCCTTGTAATAAGTTCATTATTGACTGATCCGTCATCGTTATAAATCCCTGTTGTTCCAGATTCTCTTGCCTCAGCGATCACCTTTACTGAGCCGGCATTCAGTTCTTCCTTCATCATTGTAACCCATTGCCCGGGAGTGTAGACTACATCCTTTTTTTTGGAACCCACTTCAGAGATTACAGTGAACATCTTTGACAACTTTTCAATATAACTCAGTTTTTCCTTCCTCTCCATTTCGTAGGAACCGTCAGAAACCTCTACCAGCGTAAGACCGCTGCCTTGCGCAAATCCGACATACTCATCGAACATATTCCTTATTGCAAATACCTCGAACATGGTTCCCCCGAAATAGGGAACAGTTCCCGCATTCAGATATATCTCAATCTTCTCGCGGTACCCTGGTGTAAGGTAAGCCGTTCCAAATCCCAGCTTTACGAAATCGGTATAAAGGTTCCCCACAGACATGAAGTCCTGAGCCTGCCTTATGCTTAAACCCTTATCCATTACCATGGTTAGACGCTTTGACCTCGGTTTTGCCTGACGGTCAGGAATAAAGGGAATTTGAATCTCCATATCAGATGTTTTTAATCAGGTCCCTTATTTGATCGGTAAGGAGTTCATCGGGGTAGAGAAACCTGAAATCGTTGAAAAGCTCACTGTCGACTCCTGATGCACGCTCAAGGTCATCACAGGCATCCCGGATTTTTCCGGCAGCCAGATGGCAGCCCGCAAGTATATAGTTTAGTCCCGGCACATCTCCAACGATACGGTGCGCCGTTTCAAAGTGACGAAGGGCTTTAAGCTCTGAACCTGTCTGAAATACTATGTTGGCCAGATCTATCCATGCCTCATCAAAAAAGGGATCTACCCTGAGAGTCTTCTTAAGATTTCTGACACACTCCTTTATTCTGCCGAGAGAAAAGAATGTCTTTGCAAGCATATGGTAATGCTCGGGATTCTGATCATCGAGCCTCACACATTTGCCGAACAGCATCATAGCATCATTGAATGAACCTGTTCTGAATGCCACAATGCCTAGGCCGAACCATGCCTCAATGTAATCTGGTGTATTTTCAATAGCATCCTGAAAGTATTTCCTTGCCAGATCGAACTGGTCGAGCTTTTCATAACACTCTGCAATGTAAGTCATCGCCTCGGGACTCTCATTCTCGAGGTCGAGATATTCGTGATAGGCTTGCAGAGCCTCCTCATATCGCTCCTGATTACAAAGGATATTACCCTTGTTGAAAAGAGCAAAAGTATTTACAGAGTTAATTGCCAGCGAATAATCGTATGCCCTGAGTGCCTTATCATATTCTTCAAGCTTATTGTATACTATACCAACATTATACCAGGCACTGTCAGAGAATGGTTCCTCTTCAAGATATATCTCATAACATCTGGCTGCATTGATCAGATCCCCTGTCTTTTCATACGCAAAAGCCAGATCATAATAATGTGCGTGAAAGTAGGGCTCCTTATCGATCAGCTTGTGCATGTAGAAGATCATATCTTCGTAAAAGTTCAGATTCTGAAGGATACTGGTTACTGCATAAAGAGTATTTTCAGGGTCTTCAGTGTCTGTCATGATTGCGGTGTCAAACATCTTCCTTGCACCTGATATATCTCCAAGCATTCCCAGTGCAGTTCCCTTAATAAGATACACCTCGTGATTTCCGGGCTCCAGACTCTCAAGCTTCCTGAGCAGCCTTAGAGTCTCCACTGCCCTGCCCTTATCGAGCCAAACCCTTGCCTGTCTCAATTGTATTGATACTGAATTAGGATGTTGATATACAGCAAGCTCAGCGGCATCCTGGGCTTTGGCAGGATTATTACATTCCAGATAATAATCAATAATTACCTCAAAATCAGAAACATCGAAAAATAAGTTTTCGTTATTCTTCCTCATCTTCTCATAGCGCCTAATAACATCTGCTATATCCTCTTCATGCGCAAAACCGAACCTTTCTTCTTCCATCGGATAAAAAATATGGGTGTAAAAGTACATCTTTTTGGTGGATGACGAAACTGTAAGTCTACCAGTTATGAACAGATGGTAATATTTTTTCACCTATGACGCAACCAGAAGCCATACATTTTCATCTTAGTGATGTAAAGCGACAACTCTAAACCTAATATAGTATACCCTTAAATTAACCTGAATTCAACCTTTACTAAAGCCGGGACCTTAAAAATCCCGGTTTTTTTATTTTAATTTGACTTATCTTTACGATAAATAAACATCACAATGATTAGCAGAAGAGATTTCAGCCTGGCATTTGCTGCAGTGATACTGTCATTGTTTATATTATCGCCGTCTTGCAAGAAACCACGTCAGATACTATACCCGTTCGGGACATTCCCTGACACCTGTATTAACCTATCAGGGATAAACTCCCAGTTTGATGATTACAATATGGATATTGAGGTTTTTTATGATCGCTTCAATACTATCTTTTCTTCGAACAGGGCTTCCCAGGGAGGCCAGTTTGATCTGGTTACCGGTATTATTGAGTTTTCTTTCGATAAATACACCGGATTTTTTTCGATAAATCCGGAAATGATCAATGACCCCTACCTTTCAGCCCTTGTCAGTGCTGCCAATACAGCAAGTGACGATCTCGGACCGTACAGGATGCTTAGCAGGGAGGACAGCCATGAATACCTTTTCATTACGACTGAGGGGGCTGGAGGAGATATGGACCTTAAATACATGAAGTATCTGCCAGATATTAGTCCCTCTATTCCTGATTTTGGATCATTATTGCCCGTGAATGTACTGAACTCATCAGCTGATGACGGCTATATCTCACTTGATATTTCCCAGGAGAGAGTGTTTTTTCATTCCGACAGGGAGGGTCGGTTCAATATCTTTACTACCCAGAAGCCTTCGGGAATGTCTCATTCAGAATGGTTTGCAGAAGACCCTGCGGTAGTTACCAGAATTGACAGTATCAACAGTGAATTTGATGATAAATGTCCGTTCGTAGCCCGAAACCTTATGGTATTCACATCAAACCGCCCCGGAGGTCTGGGCGGGTATGATCTTTATTATTCAATCTACAAAGACGGTAAATGGGGGTCTCCGGTTAATTTCGGACCAACAGTGAACAGTGAAGCTGACGAATACAGGCCGGTAGTGGGTTATCATCCTGATTTTGCCAACTATTTTCTGGTATTTTCATCAGACAGGCCCGGAGGTATTGGTGGCTTCGACATCTGGTTCACAGGCGTCGATATTCCGGGGCAACCGGCAATTATAATGAAATAGATTATTCCCTTAGCGAACAGGCGAGAAGGGTATTCCTCAACAGAGATACAATGGTCATTGGTCCTACCCCACCCGGTACAGGTGTAATATAGCTACAACGGGGAGCAACCGAGTCAAAGTCAACATCACCCGTAAGTTTCCATCCTGATTTCGTTACATCGCTTTTAACCCTTGTGGTACCCACATCAATTACTACTGCACCCTCCTTAACCATATCCGCAGTTACAAAACGCGGACTTCCCAGGGCCGCAACAAGAATATCGGCCTCCGAACATATCTCCTTAATGTTCTCAGTCCGGCTGTGTACAACGGTAACCGTTGCATCAACCCCTTTACGTGAGAGCAGAACACTCAAAGGCCTGCCCACGATATTGCTTCTCCCCATAACAACGCACCTCCGGCCCTTCGTCTCAATCTGGTATCTCTTTAAAAGTTCCATGATACCATAAGGTGTAGCTGATATGAAAGATGGAATGCCCAGTAGCATACGACCCAGATTAACAGGATGAAAACCATCAACATCCTTCTCCGGAACTATCGACTCGGTGATCCGGTCTTCATCTATGTGAGAAGGTAATGGCAGCTGAACAATGAAACCATCTATTGAATCATTCTCATTAAGCTCTCTGACATGCTCAATCAATTCCTTTTCGGTTATCGTATCAGGCAGTCTGATCAGTGTTGACTCAAAACCCACCTCTTCGCATGACTTAACCTTATTTGCAACATATGTCTCGCTGCCGCCGTCATTCCCAACCAGCACCGCGGCCAGATGAGGTACCTTTAGACCTGAGTTCCTGCGAATGAGGACCTCTTCAGCAATCTCCTTCCTAATGTCGGAGGCTACCTGCTTGCCATCAATGATCTTGTACATAACTATCTTGTTTAACGTTTCCCGGCCAGTTTTGCCAGGTTACCACCACCCCTGGTGGTCATCTGTTTCATCATTTTCCGTGTCTCTTCAAACTGCTTCAACAGTCTGTTTACCTCCTGAACTGTTGTCCCGCTTCCCTCAGCTATACGCTTCCTCCTGCTTCCGTTTATGGTGTCAGGGTTAGCACGCTCACCGGGTGTCATACTCCTTATGATCGCCTCGACCCCCTTAAAGGCATCATCGTCAATATCAAGATTCTTAAGGGCCTTACCAGCACCCGGTATCATCGACATGAGATCCTTGACATTACCCATCTTCTTAATCTGCTGAATCTGATTGATAAAATCATTAAAGTCAAACTGATCCCTTGCAATCTTCTTCTGAAGCTTTCTTGCCTCTTCAGTATCATATTGCTCCTGGGCTTTCTCGACAAATGATACAATGTCACCCATGCCAAGTATCCTGTCGGCCATCCTGGAGGGATAGAATATATCAATGGCATCGAGTTTCTCACCGGCACTGATAAATTTAATCGGTTTATTTACTACCGATCTTATCGAAAGGGCTGCTCCGCCTCTGGTATCACCATCGAGTTTTGTAAGGACAACCCCGTCAAAATCGAGTTTCTCATTGAATTCGCGGGCTGTATTGACAGCATCCTGTCCGGTCATGGAATCAACAACAAAGAGAATCTCATGAGGATTGACCGATTTCTTGATAGCTGCTATCTCCTGCATCATCTGCTCATCAATTGCAAGACGACCAGCCGTATCTATTATTACCAGGTCGTGGCCGCTCTTTTTAGCCTCCCTGACTGCATTTGTTGCTATTGAAACCGGATTCATGCTGCCTTCTTCGGTATACACAGGAACATTTATCTGTCCTCCAAGTACCTTAAGCTGATCAACAGCCGCAGGCCTGTATACATCACCGGCAACCAGAAGTGGATTTTTTCCCCTCTTGCTTTTTAGCATTCCTGCCAGCTTGCAGCTAAAGGTGGTTTTTCCCGAACCCTGAAGACCGGCTATCAATATTACTGAAGGATTGGTTTTGATATTAATATCGCTCTTGTCGCCACCCATCAGATCAACCAACTCATCGTGCACTATCTTGATCATCATCTGAGAGGGCTTCACTGACTTAAGAACATCCTGGCCTAAAGCCTTCTGCTTAATAACATCAGTAAACTGCTTGGCAATCTTAAAATTAACATCAGCATCAAGCAGGGCCCTTCTAACCTCCTTGAGAGTCTCGGCAACATTAATCTCAGTTATGCGCCCCTGTCCCTTTAAAAGCTTGAACGATCGTTCCAGCCTGTCACTCAGATTCTCAAACATATTCAAATAATTTCATTGTCTCACATTCTTTCAGGCATCTCTATACCCAGTAACCACATGGAAGAGTAAATCACATTTGCTACCTTCATTGATAGATGAATCCTGAAATCACGCCTCTCACTCTCAGGTTCGTTCAGTATGGAATGTTCGTGATAGAACTGATTGAATTCCCTTGCGAGCTCATAAACAAAATTGGCAATGACAGATGGATTCATCTGCAAGGCAGCATCTGATACTACAGCCGGGTACCTTCTCAGCAGCCTTACCAACTCCCTCTCTTTCGGAACAGGAACCACCGTTATGTCGGCAAACCCCCTCTCAGGAAGGTTTATCGACCCGGCTTTCTTGAGTACCGAATTTATGCGGGCAAAGGTATACTGAATAAACGGTCCCGTATTTCCATTGAAATCGACTGACTCTTCAGGATTGAAGATCATGTTCTTCTTAGGGTCGACCTTAAGGATAAAATATTTCAGGGCGCCCAGACCAACCTTCCTGAATACCTCATCTTTTTCAAGATCAGTGAGAGCGTCAAGTTTACCGAGTTCAACAGAAAGAGACTTTGCTGTAACCAGCATCTCTTCCATAATATCATCGGCGTCAACAACCGTGCCCTCCCTTGATTTCATCTTTCCATGGGGAAGTTCGACCATTCCATATGAAAAATGGTTCAACCCTCCTGCCCAGGGATATTCCATCTTGGTAAGTAGCGCACCCAGGACCTGGAAATGATAATTCTGCTCATTTCCAACCACGTAGATTGTATTATCAAAGCTGTAATCCTCATATCTTATTACCGCGGTGCCAAGGTCCTGTGTAATGTATACAGCAGTTCCATCAGCTCTCTGCAGTAATTTGTGATCGAGTCCGACATCAGTGAGGTCAGCCCATACTGATCCGTCGTCACGCTTGTAAAGTAAACCCCTTTCCAGAGCTTCAAAAACTATCTCCTTACCCCTGAGGTAGGTTTCCGACTCGTAATATATCCTGTCAAACTCTACTCCGAGCTTTTTGTAGGTAACGTCAAACCCCTCATAAACCCAGCCATTCATCCTTTTCCAAAGATTTACCGTCTCACTGTCACCTGCCTCCCATTTTCTTAGCATTTCCCTGGCTTCTGATATTAAAACGGCCTCATCTTTGGCAGTAACGGGGTCCATTCCTTCAGCTACCAGCCTCGCAACCTCCTTTTTATAGTCGCGCTCAAACATTACGTAGTATTTCCCTACAAGGTGATCACCTTTAATACCAGAAGATTCAGGTGTTACACCATTACCGTGACGCAGCCAGGCAACCATTGACTTGCAGATATGTATACCCCTGTCGTTAACTATATTGGTCCTTATCACCTTGTTACCCGTGGCCGATAAAAGCCTGGAAAGCGAGAAACCCAGAAGGTTGTTCCTGATATGACCGAGATGCAAAGGCTTGTTTGTATTTGGAGAAGAGTATTCAACCAGCATAACCGGTGCATCTTCTCCGGCTTCTTCAATGCCGTAGTTTTCAGTTTCAAGAATCTCCCTGAAAGTCGTCAACCAGAACGTATCTGCGAAAATGAGATTCAAGAATCCCTTTATAACATTGAATCCAAATATATATTCGTATTTCTCAGTCAGGTAGCCTCCAAGAGCATTTCCTGTTGCCTCGGGAGTATTTTTTGAATATCGGGTAAGGGGAAAAACTATAACCGTAAAATCGCCGTCGAATTCTTTTCTGGTCTCCTGTATCTGTACTGAATCAGGCTCAGGATTACAATCATACAAATCCCTTAAAGCTTCTATTATATAACCAGTCAGTCGTGCTTCCATCTGCCTTTAATTTACAGCGTGCAAATATAACACTTTATGCCTTATCATCCATAGAGTAAGGTTATATCCGAATCTAGTGCCACAGTGGAACCGGATATTGATTTATAGCGCATGATTAGACTAATCAGCATATTTATTTGACTATTCGATGTTTCTTTTTGATGAACGGCAAACCGCGTAAATTAAATTAGTGTTGGAACGGTATCTATACGAAGAAACGGGACGCCGACCGCTCGTTCACGTTGTGGCCAAGTAGTAGCTGTTCAGGTGAAATTTTATGGTAACTACTAAGCCAGAGTGAACAGTTACAGTCCTGTTATGACCAGCGGCAGCTTTTACGAAAAATTACCGGTTTTGGATGACTTTACGGCCGTTACCGATCCCACCCACTACCACACCATGCCCGATGAATGGCTA
>JAWOIF010000125.1:0-7001 GCA_046484805.1 Bacteroidales bacterium | reverse complement strand
CTCCAGACTCTTGCCGACGCAGCCGCCAAGGCGGTTGAAAATGTCCAACTCATAGAAGGGCTGAAAAGAACGATTGCAGACCGGACTGCTGACCTGCAGGCCGTGAACAGGGCTGAAGCCGAGGTAATAAAAATGAAGGAGTCACTGGAGATGCTTAACCGTCACCTTGACGAGGTCAGGGAGAGCGAACGCGCAGCAATTGCCAGGGAGATACATGACCAGCTGGGACAATCACTGACGGCGCTGAAAATTGATGTTAATTATCTCCATGACAAAATGGCTGACGGCTCCGAGGAACAGTCAAAACTTGAGTTTATGAGCGGGATGATAACGGAGATGATCAAGGATGTCCAGCGGATCGCCTCAGAACTGAGGCCTCCCATACTGGATGATCTTGGCCTGGTTTCGGCAATGGAATGGTATATAAGGGAGTTTGAAAAAAGAACCGGGGTGAAATGCCGGACTGACTTTGATTCAGTACAGTTCCCGATGGAGAAGAAGAACCTTACACTCTACCGTATACTGCAGGAGGCATTGACAAACGTCTCCCGGCATGCCGGAGCAAAAAAGATAGAGATCAGCCTGACCCGGTTAAATAATCTTGTCTCTTTTGAGGTGGCCGACGACGGAACCGGATTTGACAGTAATAAAATTGACTCATTCAGTTCACTTGGATTTTTAGGTATTCGTGAAAGACTTAAACAGCATGACGGCCACCTGGAGATTGAAAGTGCCCCGGGAAAAGGAACCAGGCTGATAATAACACTTCCGTTTAATTAAAAGCAGGCGCAATGAAGGTACTTATTGCAGATGATCACGAGGTTGTGAGGGAAGGCCTTAAACAGATCGTAAGAAAGCTGAACGCCTTTTCAGATGTGGATGAGACCTCGACAGGGCCAGATACTTTGTTCATGATCGAGAACAATGAATATGACCTGGTGATAATGGATATTTCAATGCCTGGTAAGACAGGTCTTGATATTCTTCAGACACTGAAGGACAGGCAGAGACATGTACCCATCCTTATTCTGAGTATACATACCGAGGAGCAGTACGCCATCCGTGTCCTGAAACTCGGGGCTGCCGGGTACCTCAGTAAGAACAGCGTCTATAAAGAACTTGCAGCAGCCATAAATACTATTCTTGCCGGCGGCAGGTATATCTCCCCTTCCCTGGCGGATACACTTCTTTTCAGCAATAAAGACAACATCAATGCCCTGCCCCATGAAAGACTGTCTGCAAGGGAGTTTCAGATAATGTGCATGATTGCCAGGGGGAAATCAGTCAACGAGATTGCCTCCGAACTTTTCATAAGCAACAAGACGGTCAGTACTCACAGAACCAGACTGTTGGGAAAGATGGGATTGAAAAAAAATGCAGAGCTTACTAATTACGCGATAAAAAATAACCTTATCGAATAAAAGTCACCCTGCCTTTTATCAGAGAAACACCTACACAAGAATCAGAATAGGATTATATCCTGCATCATCTCCCTACGCTACCTTTGCTTCTATCAGACTAAGGGAGATAATCAATGAAAATTGCGATTGCCGATGATTCCGACCTGCTCAGGGAGAGGGTGAAAAGTGCCCTGTCGGAGATAAAAAATGTTGAAGTGGTGGGCGAGGCTAAAAACGGGATCGACGCCTTGCAACTGATAATTGACAAGGACCCTGATTATATGATACTCGATCTCGGGATGCCCGGGCTGAACGGAATATCAGTTCTGATGAAAAGCAGAGAGTTTGAATCGAAATGTAAGATTTGCATCCTGACAAATTATTCTGATAGACTTTATAAGGAGAGGTGCCTTTCCGAAGGAGCACTTTTTTTCTTCGACAAAAACCTTGATTTCGGCAGGATGGTGAAAATAATCAGCGACCTGGCAAACAGGGGAGTGGCGCTTATCATCTGAGGACAAACACAAAAATTCGGGGCGTGAATTAAAAAACATAACAAAAAACAGAGATATGAAATTGAGAGATAATTACAAGCTTGTTGATTCGGCCTTTGAACGTTTGTTTGTCAAAATCAGCCGCCGGAGACAGGCTCAGGAGAGGTGTATGAACGAAAAGATGAGGAGGTTGAAAGCATTCCATCTTTTGTCGAAAATATCCGGGAGGGAAGCGATTACAATTACCGAAATATGCCGCGTTGCAGTTAAAAGCCTGCGCGAAAGCTTTCAGAATCCTGAGTTTGCGTGTGCAAGGATGATAATCGGGAACCGGGAGTTCCGTACTGCAAACTATTTGGAGACCCAATGGAGAAATACGGCACCGGTAATTGTCAACGATACAGTCATAGGAAATATTGAGACCGGCTACATTTATGAGAGACCGGGAGGGGAGGATATTGAATCCATGGCCGGGGAGCTTTCCTTCCTCAAGGAGATATCTGAACATCTGACCCTGATTTTAAGGCGCACGGCGGCTGAAAAAGAGGTCTCACAACAACTTGAAGAGTATCAGTAACCCCGGAGGGATTATTGAATCTACCTTATCAGTTTATTACTGCCATCTTTTTCGAACTTCTTGCCTGGGCCGAACTAAATGTGATAATATATATCCCGTCCGGAATATCTGTCCTGAATAAATATTCTCCGGGTTCATAAATTTTTATCTCAGTAAGTTTCTGTCCTGATATGTTGTAAATGCTTAATAAGCCTTCCGGTCCTGGCAGGCTGTTGATCCCGGCTGTTAATACACCATGCGAATGATGTACTGTAAAAGGCTCTGCACCAGCCACAATGTATTCCGGCAGTGCTGTGGCCGAGTTTGAGAAGCTCAGAAAAAACCTGCTTTTATAATCCCCGGCCGGAAGATCGACACTGTACTCCATATCCGGGAGTAGGCTGTAACTTCTGTTCATGACGGAATCGGTCATGTACATGCTCATCTGCATCAATGCCGGATCAATGTCCAAAATCCTGAAAACAACAGTACCACCCCTGTCGGTCTTAATGCCCAGTGGCACTTTTACCGTCCCGACAGTAACAGGTGGAAGAGAGTTTATTGAAAGCTTTGTGCCGGAGGCTGATAATGAATAAAGACTTGGTATACCGCTGTCTGTATTCATAAGCTTGAGAGCATCCAGGCTGGTGTCGAATTCCGATGTGGCCTCATAATCAAAATAGATCACGGCCGGATCCTCAGATTCCGGAGTGTCAGTAAATGAGGCCGACAACCTTAACAGCTGTTCCGGGCCCAGAGTAGCAGACTTGATGAATGCATGGGTCAGGTCTGTTAACCTTACACTGTTGTTCATTGCAAGAGTTCCTGACACTGGCCATGATCCGTTCGTTACATGAACAAAAAATCCCTGCATTGAGGGAATGATGTTTGTTGCCAGGCCATCACTGGAGATGCCATTGATAAATGTACTGTATGATCCGCCATATACATCTGTGCTGCTTGCCTTAAAGTAATAGACGGCATCATCAATATTGGTACTGAGCTGGTTGATTTTATTCCAGTCAACAGGAGAGGGATAAGGGTTGCCGCACAGGTTAAATCCTCCCGTATAAATCTGGTTATTATTCCATACAGGTATTGAAATAGCACCGTCGTTTACCGTGCCGGTCATATCAACTGTTTTTTCTGCCGTTTCAGACCCGAAGTTTACCGCGTAACCTGACAGTGGTATCAAAGGATTGGAAGGTTCATTGTAATTAACCCATCCCGAGGCCGGCACTCCTCCCACGAGTCTGTTTTCATCATACATATACAGGGCAGTAACCGGTTCATCGCTGAACTCATTGACAGTTGAAGACTGAAAGGGCGAACTGAAATATTTATATCCGAAACCGGAAGGCAGAAAACGCTGCATTGTAACGTTGCCTGTGACAGAAGCGGTACCCGAACCGTCGATCAGGGCAGTGCCTGAGGCCGTTGAAATGAGGGTCAGTATCCCATTCGTATTTGTCGGTCCGTTGCAAAGTAGTTTTCGTCTCACAGATTTGTTCTCACCGGCCAGAACTACACCCCCGGTATTGTTTATAGTAAGATCATTGAACGTGGTGGCAGCAGTCCCTTCGATTGTCTGTGGTGAACTGCCCCCAAAGGTGACAGTGTTATCATCAGAAGCAGTAAAAGTACCGTTGTTTCTGAAGCCGCCGTCGGTGATAAGGATATGTGAAGCCCCGAAGGTTTGTACCTGCCCCCCCACGCTGATACTGACTCCGGGGTACTGGGCTGATGTCCTGCCTGTAACCATAAACAGAACAAACCCTGTTAATATCATATATTTGAATTTATTATTTTTCATTGCACTGTCATTTCATCTGTCAGACATTCAGATAATGCCTATTTAATCCATTGCTGGCGGCTGCCCTGTGTGTCCTGCTCGTAGTGAATATCAAAGCCCAGCAATCCGACATTATTGGAAAATGTGTCTGCCGCATCCCCTGATGCCCTGTAAAGCCGGCAGATAATAACTGCACTGATGCCCAGGTTTGTCCCGCTTATCGGTCCGAGCTCTGTGATCAAATGCTGACCCGTGCCTGTAGGACTGCCAATAGATGGCAGAATGGAGTTTGCCTTAAAGACGGTTGTACCCGCGAAGGTTTCTCCAACAGATATGACAGTATACTCAAGACCCCATACGACATTAGTCCCCGATGGTGTGCCGGTTACGGTAGTCCAGTGTACATGGGGATATAACACTGATCCAATTTTATAGTCGTGAGGCAGCTGGACCGTGAAATGCAACTCCTCCTCCTTGTTCCCGGCGAACATCCATAGGTAGACTCCCGTACTTCCGGCGCCGTTATTCATAAACATTGTACCCCACTCAGGCGGATTACTCCCCCCCTTGGTGGTAGCATCGGGATATACCATAAGATCATTCCATACGGTGGCTGAATTATCCATCCTGACTGTCCCGTCCGATTCAATTACCAGATTGGTGTTTATCTTCACTTCCTGCGAACTGAGGACTCCCGTAACGCCACTTAAAAAGAACAGTGCTGCCACTGCGACTGCCTGTCGAAATCCCCCGGGGTGCCCGGCCGGTCTTTTTATGGATGAGGTCTTGTTAGCAAAGCTCATAAAGATTGATTATTGATGAATATTTTTCTTGTGCTTCTGGTCCCGCCTGAAACAAGTGAGACTATATAGATGCCCTCTTTGAAATTATTGCGCAACTCATATTGTCCGGGCCCTGCAAGTCTGACTTCATGATGAGCCTTACCGGTGAGGTCAAAAACCGTGAGTATTCCGTCACGCCCTGCAAGACTGTTCACCACTGCCGTCAGTGCACCTGAGTTTCGGTAAATATTGAAATGATTTACATCTGAATAGTTCCGGGTTATCGCTGGTGATAGAGCAGAAACATTAATATAAAACCTGCCTGCATAATCACCTGCCGGGAGATAAATTTCGTGCTCCAGAACAGGCAGTAGGTTATGTTCGGCGCCGGTGGCAGTGTCAGTCAGGTATACCCTGTATTTGGATAGAGTTGTATCTATCTCGCTGATATTAAATTTAACAAATCCTGGCGCACCTGTTTTTAACCCTAGTGCCACTTTTAATTGAGTCTTAGCTGCCGGTGGCAGTGCGTTGATTGAAAGACTGGCACCTCCCGGAGTTCTGGTATATAGGTTGGGGACCCCGATGTCCGTATTCATTAATTTCAGCGCATCTAGTTGTCCGTCAAACTCATATGTGGCTTTATCGTCAAAGTAGATTACCGTGTAATCAAGATAATCTGGCGTCTCTGAATAGCACGCAGCCAGTCTTATCAGTGGGACTGTCGTAGTGGCTCCTGATCCCTGTTGGATGACTGATGCAGCAATATTCGGCACCTGTCCAGCGAGTACTGCCGACAAAAGCAAAGATGACAGAAACGTTATTCGCCTGCGGAAGGCCATAATAGGGGGATGCATATTTTTATATGGTATTCGGCACAAACGGACAATGAAATTTTCAGGACAAAAATAAGCCCTGCTTATACCGGCCTTTGTAGGTGCATCGTGCAATTTTCTGTAAGAAAGCGGATGATTTTTATGTAGGTATTATCTGACAGGCATGGTAACATCGTAGGCTTCAGCGTCTTCAGAGATGCAGATTTCCTGATTTCATTGAACACCCTTCCGGCCCCACCCTGGTCTCTTTCCAAAATCTTTAAAACGGGCCATTGCGGTTACCTGTCAGTCAAAGCAGAATTAATCAGGTCTGTAGCCTTTTCTCCAGAGGTGGCGAACTGATTTCCTGTACTATAATTGCATTTCAGCTGACCTGGTAACAAAGCCATTCGGTTTTGTAAAAGATTTCAGTCGATAAACCTGAAACCCCGCCAGGTTGCGGGATTTTCTCTTCAAATTCTGATCACTGCTTCATTAACCGGACTACAAAACGGCGTTGATCCTGCGGACGTGCCAGGGCATCTGTAAAACCTTCCTTTATAATCGCCCGGGCCTTCTCTTCACCGTATTCCTTACTAAGAGGCGGAAGAAACGCATATGCTCCGGGAGTGTTGATGACAGGATCCATCAGATAGATATAAGTATATGTTCCATCCTCGTTGGCCTTTAGGGGCTCCAGCATCCTGGCAGACCTTGCGGCTGCATTGTTCTCCCTCTGAAACAGGGGGTGCAGGAATTCATGGTTGAACTTTTTAAATTCCTCAACCTTATCTGCCTTAACATAGTTATAGATGATCAGTATCGTGTCATTTGCAACACCCCTGGCTATTGGCGGAGGATTATCCGAGTTAGGTATGTCACGGAATATTTTGAATTCTTTGCCAACCCTCTTCCATATGACTATGTATTTGCCATTGTCAACGGCAAAATTGTCGCCGGCAAAAATGGTGTATTTACCATACTCAATCACTTCGTTGCCGCATCCGGAGACGTCAGTTGTCTCCAGTTTGACATTATTGATGCCGGCATTGATTGCACCCTGCCAGTAGGCCACTATATTGTCAGCACCTGACATGACGGGAGCCCCCGGGACCATAAGCTGTGCGTCATCCGTATAGAATGATGCGAGACCGTCAGCATT
>JAWOIF010000211.1:0-15454 GCA_046484805.1 Bacteroidales bacterium | reverse complement strand
GTAACCTGGCTCGGTTTGACCTCAATAACCATCGATATAAACTCCTCTGAAGGGTATCCCTCAATATTAAACTCGGTGGTTATCAGTGGTTTAATTTCATAAACATCACTCGTTCTTATATGTCTCTGGTCGGGGCGCGGGTGAACGGTGATACCGTCAGCTCCGAACTTCTGACACATGACAGCCGCCATTACAACGTCAGGCATATTACCTCCGCGGGCGTTTCTGATGGTAGCAATTTTATTAATGTTTACACTTAATTTTGTCATCAGCTTCAACGTGATTTTGGTTTTATTGAACAGTTGCAAAATTATATAAAATGTAAGAACTCTTTTTTTTTATTACTTTAGACGTTGAAAAAAAATTGATGCGATATGATCGCGAAAGACCTGATATCGGATGTAATACCATCACTACGGACCTCAGACACAGGGCAGATCGCCCTGAACTGGATGGAGATATTCAGGATATCCCACCTGCCGATTGTGAATAGCCAGGACTTTCTGGGGCTTATTTCTGATGCTGACATATATGATATAAACCAGCCTGATGAGCCCATAGGAAACCACAAGCTAACGCTTTTCAAACCCTACGTTGATCTCGACACACATATCTTTGACGTGATAGGAATGGCTTCCAGAATGAATCTGTCGGTTGTACCTGTGCTTGATGACAAGAAGCATTACAAAGGAATTATTCTGGTAAGTGACATCGTTGGATATCTGGCAAGGATATCAGGACTGGATGTGCCTGGAGGCATCGTTGTTCTTCAGGTTCTTGAGAGGGATTATTCCCTTTCACAGATCTCGCAGATCGTAGAATCGAATAATGCCAGGGTGCTTAGTTCCTATATTACATCGCGATCGGAATCAACCGGACTTGAGATTACCCTCAAGGTCAATGCAACAAACCTATCTTCAATAGTCAGAACATTCGAGAGATATGGATACGATGTAAAAACCTGGCTTACAGAGGATGATTCCCTTGACAGGTTTTATTCAGACAGGTTTGATATGTTTATGAAGTATCTCGACATTTAGCGGCATATGATAAAGAGGGTGGCAATATTCAGTCAGGACAGGAGCCGAAAGACAATAGATTGCGTTACTGATCTGGTTCGGGAAATGTGCGCGAGGGGCACTTTTCTTTATCTGTATGAGAAAGCAGGAGAGTACTCATCATGCAGCGGTGGTATGGTAGAAACATTCAGCAGACTGGGCGATTTGACAGAGTTGCCCGATCTTGCTCTGAGTGTCGGTGGTGATGGAACCTATCTCGAGACCATGATGATGGTGAGGAGCCTTAATATTCCGGTAGCCGGAGTCAATACAGGCAGACTTGGGTTCCTTGCAAATATTCCCGGTGATGATGTTACACCTGCACTTGACCTTTTATACAGGAGAGAATATAGCATTGTCGAGCGATCGTTGCTTGAGATCACCCACCCTGAGTCTCTATTCGGAGAGGAAGGTGCCTATGCATTGAATGAGATTACAATACAGAAAGCAGATCTAAATATGATAACCATTCAGGTATTTGTCAATGAGCTGTACCTGAATACTTACTGGTCTGACGGACTGATCATAAGTACTGCAACGGGTTCAACAGCATACAACCTTAGTTCAGGTGGTCCCATACTTACCCCTGAAGACAGTAGCATCATCATATCACCAATGTCTCCCCATAATCTTACTATAAGACCTATTGTGCTCTCCGACAGGAGTGAACTCAGCCTTGTGGTCGAGGGCCGGGGAGAGGAGTATCTGGCAACCTGCGATTTCAGGTGGCAGAAGCTTCCCTTTACTACATCCCTGAAAATCAGGCAATCGAAGGAGGTACTGAAAACAATTATGCTGGATGGTACAGATTTTTTCACAACCCTGAGAACCAAACTGATGTGGGGTGCTGATAGAAGGAACTAAAAAACTGCTATTTTTGTGCGCGATATAAACAGTTGTATATCGCAATATTCGACGTGTGATGACGTTTATTAATTTCTGAATGCAATGTTTACCTGTGAATTACTGGCGACGTCATGCAGTCTGCCTCGATCTTTAAGATAAAACTCAGTAGCCGTACAATGATACGATCCCTTATTTTGTCTCTTCTGATTCTGTTTACAGTTGTCTCATCTGCACAACAACATGGCGACTGGGGCATCTCGGCAGGTGCTTCAACCTATCTCGGTGAAATAAACCCGGGCAATCTCTTAAGTTCTCCGGGTGTTGGTGCAGGCGTTTTCTACAGGTACAATTTTCATCCCAGACATTCAATAAGAGCCTCATTATTGACAGCCTCCTTAAGCGGAAGCGATCTTAATTCAGATAATGAATTCCAGATTGCCAGAGGAGAATCATTTTCGGGGCTCATAACTGAAATGGCCGGTATATTTGAGTTCAATTTTTTCCCCTATTCCACCACTGGCAGGAGATGGAACTCATCACCCTACCTTGCAGGTGGACTTGCTATCTGTTTTATCAGTACCGGGGTAAATACCTACACCCCTGTTATTCCCATTGCTTTAGGTTATAAGGTTAACTTTTACAAAAATCTTGGATTGGAGTTTGAATATGGTTTTCGTAAAACATTTTATGATAACTTTGACGGCTTAATTGATCCCGTTGACCCCGGACATAATGCATGGACGCACAATAATGACTGGTATACATTTGCGAGCGTCTCACTAACATGGAAAATGTTTAACAGACTTATGGGTTGTCCGGCATACGAGGAGACAAAAAGCTACCAGAAAAGACGAAGAAGATGAGTCTGAAGGGAGGGTTGGATATACAGCATTTGCCACAACACATTGCCATAATAATGGATGGCAATGGTCGTTGGGCCCGTCAGCACGGCAAAGAGCGGGTTTTCGGCCATCAGAAAGGGGTTGAAGCAGTTCGTGCAGTGATAGAAGCATCTGCAGAACTTGGTATAAAATACCTTACCCTGTATGCATTTTCTACTGAGAACTGGAACCGGCCTGATGATGAAATAAATGCACTTATGGGTCTTATGGTCGAGTCTCTGAATAATGAGACTGAGACGCTGCTGAAGAATGATATTTCGCTCAGGATTATTGGTGATGTTGACAGGCTTGCATCTGATGTTCGGGAAAGACTTTTCGAAACAATCAGTCTCACCTCGTCATGCAGCGGTATGGTTCTCGTGGTTGCCCTAAGCTACAGCGCAAGATGGGAAATAGTAAAGGCAGCCAGGGGAATCTGCGATGATGTTATCTCCCATGGACTCGATCGGGAAACAATTGATGAGACTTTATTCGGGTCATATCTGTGTACGCAGAAGATTCCTGACCCGGAACTTATGATAAGGACCAGCGGCGAACTGAGAATTAGTAATTTTCTACTCTGGCAACTGGCATATACCGAACTATACTTTACGGAAAGACTTTGGCCTGATTTTGGTAAGGAGGACCTTTACAAAGCCATCGAAGACTTCCAGAAAAGAGAAAGAAGATTTGGAAAGACGAGTGAACAATTATCTGATTAATACTGACAGGATGCTGGCTTACAGATTATACAGAACATTACTGACGATTACATTTGCATTTGCAGCAACAGCCCTTATGGCACAAGATCCCCTTGAGATTGCTGATTACAGGAACCGGGATGATTTCAATATTGCCGGAATAACTATTTCAGGTATAAGGTATCTTGATCCGAATGCACTGATCGGAATTTCAGGATTAAGAATAGGACAGAGGGTGGATATTCCGGGCGATGAGATAACCAGTGCAGTGAAGAAACTATGGGCTCAGGGATTGTTTTCCGATGTTCGTATAAGTGTAAGCAGAACAGAAGGCGATAATGTCTACCTTGACATTTATCTTCAGGAGAGGCCGAGGCTTTCAACGATAAGATTTACCGGGATAAAGAACAGTGAGTCGCAGGATCTTCTGGAAAAGATAGCCATACCCAATGGTTCACAGGTTACGTTGCATCTTCTCAATAACGCAAAAAATAATATAAGGAGTCATTTCGTTGAAAAGGGTTTCCTGAATACTGAAGTTACGATTGTTGAAAAGGACGATCCTGATACCCGGAACATGGTAGTACTGAATATCCATGTTGACAAGAAGGAAAAGGTTAAAATTGAGGAGATAGTGTTTATTGGAACTGAGAGTTTTAAGGAAAAGAGGCTTCGCAGAGTGATGAAGGACACAAAGCAGAGGGACCTGAATTTCTTTAAACCCAGCCGGTACATATCTCAAAAGTTTGAAGATGACAAGACAAAACTTACAGAGTTTTATAATGAACAAGGCTACAGGGATTTTGAGGTTGTAAGTGATTCACTCTACCCTTTGACAGAAGACCGTGTTGGCTTGGCCATACGTGTAAACGAAGGATCACAGTATTATCTTAGAAGCATTGATTGGGTCGGTAACAGCGTTTATACCAAGGAAAATCTGACCCGGGCACTTAAGATCGAACCGGGTACCATCTATAATCAGACCCTGATTAATTCACGCCTGAGGGAAGATGAAGATGCGGTTAACTCTCTCTATCTGGATAATGGGTACCTGTTTTCACAGATAACGCCTGTGGAGGCCAGAATCGAAGGCGACTCGATCGATTTGCAGGTAAGGATATTCGAAGGAGACCAGGCTTACCTTAATAATGTCATTCTTGTTGGTAATAACAGGACAAATGAGCATGTTGCCCGGCGCGAACTTCATACTCTTCCCGGAGATCTGTTCAGTAAGGAAAAAATTATCAGGTCGGTTCGCCAGATTGCCGTGTTAGGCCATTTTGATCCCGAGACCATAAATCCACAGCCACTTCCGGATATAGCAAACGGGACTGTGGACCTGCTCTATACCCTTGAGGAAAAAGCAAATGATCAGTTTGAAGTATCAGGTGGCTGGGGTGCCGGAATGCTTGTCGGAACCGTCGGGGTCAGATTCAATAATTTTGCCATGCGCAACTTTTTTGATGCGAAAGCATGGCGTCCTTACCCTTCGGGCGACGGACAATCGCTGAGCATCAGGGCACAGTCAAACGGCAGAATATATCAGAGTTATAACCTCTCATTTGTTGAACCCTGGTTAGGGGGTAGCAAGCCAAATACCTTTTCGGTAAGCCTCTACCGCTCAATGATGACCAACGGTCAGAAGAAGGGACAGGACAGCCGGCAGTCTATGCAGATTGATGGGGCTTCACTCGGTATCGGGAAACGACTAGACTGGCCGGACGATTTCTTCTCGCTTTTTACAGAAGTCAATTTCCAGAGATATGATCTGAATAATTATGAAGTTTTCAGATTCCTGTTTAAAAACGGGGTTTCGAACCTCTTCAGTGTTACAACCCGTCTTACCAGATACTCTTCCGGGCCCAACCCTATCTATCCGATGCGTGGATCAACATTTTCCCTGTCGCTGCAGCTTACTCCCCCCTACAGCCTGATAAGCGGTAAGGATTTCAGCAATGCATTAGACACTGAAAAGTATAAATGGATAGAGTTCCATAAGTGGGTATTCAAGGGCGATTACTATTTCAACGTTGTTGATAAACTCGTCCTTAATCCGAAAGTCGCTTTCGGATATCTGGGCCATTATAACAGAGATATTGGTCCGTCGCCATTTGAGAACTTCTACCTTGGGGGTGACGGCATGACCGGATACAGCTTTTATGGCCGTGAGGTAATAGCATTAAGGGGTTATGAAAATGGCTCACTTACCCCGCTTAATGCAGCAAATGTACCTTCTGGAAATGTTTATACGAAGTTGACTCTGGAAATCCGTTATCCGATAACCCTTAATCCGCAGGCAACGATATTCGGACTTGCGTTTCTTGAGGCAGGAAAGGCGTGGTATGACCTTAAGGAGTTTAATCCGTTTAAAATACACAGATCTGCAGGAATCGGTCTCAGGGCGAATCTTCCTATGTTCGGACTCCTTGGGATAGACTGGGGATACGGCTTTGATGAGGTGCCCAATATGCCATCTGCACATAAAGGACAGTTTCACTTTGTAATAGGTCAGCAATTCTAATAACAAACCAAAAAATAAATATCATGAAAAGGTTAATGATAATACCGGTTCTGATTATGATGGTCACTACACTTAGTGCCCAGAAATTCGGATTTGTTGATTCTGAATATATCAGGAATAATATACCGGCATTCACGGCTGCACAGGAGAAGCTTGATCAGCTTTCAAAGCAGTGGGAACAGGAGATTGCAGAGGGTTACCAGGTTGTAGAGAAAATGTACAAGGACTATCAGAATGAGTCTGTTCTGCTTAGTCAGGAGATGAGACTCAAGCGTGAGGAGGAAATAATACAGAAGGAGGGAGAGGTTAAGGAGCTCCAAAACAACTACTTCGGCATGGAAGGGGAACTCTTTAAGAAGCGTCAGGAGCTTATACAGCCGATACAGGATGAAATACTGAAAGCAATCAAGGCAGTGGCAGATGAAGGAGCCTATGCTGCAATATTCGATACTGCTTCAGGTGGTAATATACTGTTTGCAAGCCCCAGATACGATGTAAGTGACCTGGTGCTTGAAAAGATGGGATATTAAAATTAATATTACATTTACACACTATAATTTAATTGATTCAAAAAATGAAAAGGATTTTTACATTACTGGTTGTCGCAGTTATTACAATAGCTGCAGCTCAGACATCTACCGGTCAGAACACTCTGAAGTTTGCTCATATCAATAATGATGAACTTGTAAGGTCAATGCCGGAGTTCGACAGCGCCATGGTTACCCTCGAAAATCTGAGACAGCAGGTCGTCAACGATATTGAATTGTTGCAGGTAGAGTTTAATAATGCCTATAACCGATACCAGACTGAAAGCAGTAAATGGTCAGATATGGTAAGGCAGACCAAGGAGGAAGAGCTTGGCTCAATGTCTCAGAAAATTGAGGCCTTTCAGGTTCAGGCACAGCAGCAGATGCAGGAAACTCAGGGCAGATTACTGCAGCCGATACTGGAGAAGGCCGACAAGGCTATAAAAAGCGTTGGTCGTGAGAATGGTTTTATCTACATTTTTGATACGTCACAGGGGGTATTGCTCTTCTTTGACGAGACAAAGAGTACTGATATCATGAGCCTGGTGAAGGAAAAACTGGGCGTAAAATAGGTATTGAGATGAATGTCTTGACCATCCCTGAGCAAGGGATGGTCATTTTTTTATATCATATAGATGAAACAGCAGCCTATAGGTATTTTTGATTCAGGTGTTGGGGGCCTTACAGTTGCGCATGCCATTAAGCAAACACTCCCCGGAGAGAGCATCCTCTATTTTGGCGATACTGCGCATCTGCCATACGGAGACAAATCAGCTGAGGCTATTATATCCTACTCAAGGAAGATCACCGGGTTTCTTCTTGATCATGATGCAAAAGTAGTTCTTATAGCCTGCAATTCTGCCTCAGCCTCGGCATATGAAATACTGAGGCAGGAGTTCGGGAGCAGGGCAATAATTATGGATGTCATTGACCCTGTAATCAGATACATTTGTTCCAATTCCTTCAGGAAGGCAGGTGTAATTGGTACAAAAAGAACTATCACTTCAGGGACCTATGAAAATAAAGTCGCTGCGAGATGTCAGGGTACTTCAGTTGTCTCAATGGCAACCCCCCTGCTGGTACCTATGATTGAAGAGGGTTTCATCTTTGACGACATCAGTAATGCAATAATACGCGCATATCTTTCCGATCCTCTGTTTGAGGATATTGATGCCCTGATACTGGGCTGTACACATTATCCTATTATTAGAAATCAGATAGGAAAATTTTTCAATTTTAACGTTGAGGTTGTTGATTCTGCCCGGATAGTCTCTCAGGAGCTTCGCAGGGTAATGGAAGAGAACGATCTGCTGAGCAGGGAGAAAGCCGGTGATGACAGGTTTTTTGTCTCCGACCATACTCCATGGTTCGAAAAGATAGCACGAATGTTTTTTGAAGGAGAGATCAATCTTTCAAAGGCGGATATCTGGTGCTGATTGGTCAAAGCTCACAGCATAAATGAGAAACATGACCAAAATCATGGTGAAAAATGACTCCCTTGTTCGGAATCTATTGGTTTAAATCCTATTTTTGTAAAGTGTAACGGCAATCAAATTGCGTATAGAAACAAACCAGAACACTTATAATTGGTAAGATGCATATGAAAGACTTTTCGTATGCATTTATTTTTAGGCATCACTAGCGGATCAAATAATTGAGAAATTATGAGTAAAAAAACACAGTCCATTGAAAGGGAAGAAGTTGTAATTCGGTTTTCAGGTGACTCAGGTGACGGAATGCAGTTGACGGGAACCCTGTTTTCGAATGCAGCCGCACTATTCGGGAACGATATGTCAACATTTCCTGACTATCCGGCCGAGATTAGGGCACCTCAGGGGACGGTCGGAGGTGTGTCAGGTTTTCAGGTTCATATCGGTCGTTCTGAGATTTATACACCAGGTGACTATGCTGATGTTCTGGTTGCAATGAACCCTGCCGCCATTAAGGCAAATTCGCGCTGGCTGAATGAAGGGGCAACCGTTATTTATGATTCTGATGCATTTAATGAAAAGAACATTCAGAAAGCAGGATATAAAACAGATCCTCTGGCTGAAGACAATCTGGGCGGGTTCATGACAATAGGAGCACCTATAACAACCATGGTCAGGGAGGCATTAAAGGATTCGGGACTTGATCCGAAGAGTATTCTAAGGACCAAGAATATGTTTGCACTCGGCATGGTATTCTTCCTATTTGACCGGCCTCTTGATCACACCATGAATTACTTCGATGAAAAATTCGGTAAGAAACCACGGATAGCAGAAGCCAATAAGACGGCTCTCAAGGCTGGTTATTATTACGCCGAAACCATCGAGGCATTCAATGCCTCATATCAAATTAACCCTGCGAAAATTGAAAAAGGCACCTACAGAAATATATCCGGAAATAGTGCTACCGCATGGGGCTTTCTCGCTGCTTCAGAGAAGTCGGGTCTTAAATTATTTATTGGATCTTATCCGATAACACCCGCTACCGGTATTCTTGAAGAACTCGCTGCGGCTAAGTTTTTGGGCGTTAAGAGTTTTCAGGCTGAGGATGAGATTGCCGGTATATGTACGGCAATTGGAGCCAGTTTTGCAGGCAACCTGGCCGTTACAACAACATCAGGTCCGGGTCTGGCGCTTAAGTCAGAGGCAATCGGACTGGCAGTGATGGCCGAACTTCCAATCGTTATTGTCGATGTTCAGAGAGGAGGGCCATCGACCGGACTGCCTACCAAGACAGAACAGTCAGATCTTTTCCAGGCTCTATACGGTCGGAACGGTGAATGCCCGGTAGTAATAGTGGCAGCAAGCACCCCGTCAAATTGTTTTGATTATGCCTATCAGGCGGCCAGAATAGCGGTTGAGCATATGACCCCGGTGGTGTTGCTTACAGATGGATTCCTTGCCAACGGCTCTGTACCATGGAGGATACCTGAGATGAAGGATCTTCCGGAAATCAAACCACCAGTTGCAGTTCCAGGCGAAAAGCCATACCTGCCATACGAACGCGATACCGAAAGGCTCAGAAGAGAATGGGCAATTCCCGGAACCCCCGGACTTGAACACAGGATTGGCGGCCTTGAAAAGACAATTAAGGGAACGGTATCATATGTTCCTGAGAATCACGAGCACATGGTCAAAATCAGAGCTGAAAAGGTTGCCAGGGTAGTTGAAAAAGTACCTGACCTGGAAGTTTATGGCTCACAATCAGGAGACCTGCTTATAGTCGGATGGGGAGGGACCTATGGCCATCTTCTTTCTGCAACGCGTGATCTTGTTGCAGCAGGCAAAAAAGTTGGACTGGCTCATTTCAACTATATTAATCCGCTTCCGGCCAATACAGGGAGTCTGTTTGGAAGGTTCAAAAAAATAGTAGTTTGTGAACTTAATATGGGCCAGTTTGCCAGTTACCTCAGAATGAATTTTCACGGGATTTTATTCGAACAGTATAATAAGGTTCAGGGTCTGCCATTAACAATAAGGGAGATCAAACGTTACTGCAATCAATTACTTGAGGAGGTTTAGTCATGGAAGAGACAAATAAAGTTCAGTATACAGCAAAGGATTTTAAAAGTGACCAGGAGGTAAGATGGTGCCCGGGATGCGGAGACCACGCTATCCTTGCTGCAATACAGAAGGCTCTTGCAGGCCTGGGCATTCCAAAGGAGAAATTCGCCTTTATATCAGGAATCGGATGCTCATCGAGATTGCCTTATTATATGGATACCTACGGATTTCACAGCATTCACGGAAGAGGTTCTGCAATCTCATCGGGAGTAAAAGTGGCAAATCCGGAACTTAGTGTCTGGCAGATGACCGGTGATGGCGATGCGCTTGCAATTGGTGGCAACCACTTTATTCATGTGATAAGGAGGAATATTAATATAAATATGATCCTGTTCAATAATGAGATATACGGCCTTACCAAAGGACAGTACTCTCCTACATCGAAGCAGGGGTTGAGTACAAAGACATCACCATACGGCACCGTTGAGGATCCTTTCCAGATTGGCGAACTTGTAATTGGTGCCAAGGGTAAGTTCTTTGCCAGAACAGTTGATTCCAATGTTAGCCTGTCGGTCGAGGTCTATATTGAAGCGGAAAAACACAAAGGTACTTCTGTCGTTGAAGTTCTTCAGAATTGTGTAATCTTCAATGATGGCATTCATGATGAAATTCTGGAGAAGGATGTGAGAGATGACAGAACTATCATCCTGCGCCACGGAGAGCCGATGATCTTTGGTAAGGAGAGGAATAAAGGACTGATCCTTGACGGTCTCAGACTAAAAGTAGTGAAGATTGGCGAGGGTGGCATTACGGAAGACAAACTACTGGTTCACGATGCTCATGAATCCAATCCCGGGATACATTATATGCTTGCCAATATGAAATATCCGGTATATCCGGTTGCTCTCGGAGTAATCAGGGCCGTGCCTTCTTACACGTATGAAGAGGCAGTTGTTGAGCAGATTAACCGGATAAAGGAGAAATCCCCGATTAAATGTATGGATGATCTGCTCAGGAGCGGATCAACATGGGAGGTATAGCTGTTTTTGTGAAACTTTTGTTACCTTTATTTGCCGGTAATAAGAGCATTCACTAATGACGCAGAACAATCCCAATAGCCTGGAATATAGTAGATTGCTGCAGGAACAGAAGGAGAGACTAAAAGAGCTCGCCTGCATCAATCAGACCACCTCAATTCTCAAGGAAGGAAAGCGGATAGAAGAAGCCCTGCAGCAGATTGTGATGCTTCTGCCGCCGGCATTTCAATATCCTGAGTATACTGTTGCCAGTATTCGCCTGGGGGACATGAAGTTTACTACCCCGGAATTTGAAGAGACTTCATGGCGAATCTATCAGGATTTCAATATTATAGATGGTACTTCAGGGAAAATAGAGGTATTCTATACAATGGAGTTCAGGAGGGAGGATGAGGGACCTTTCCTCTCTGAAGAGGGAGATCTTCTTCAGAACCTTTCAAGCCTGATAACCGGGTACATAAACAGCCAGAAGGCCGGTGAGATAATGAGGCTCTCTCTTCAGAAGCAAATGGAAGAGAGAGATGAAGAGGCTCTTGATATATCAAGCAGGAAGCTGCTTCAGCGGTTTCTTGACAGGCATAATGAGGAGAGGGATGTCTTCCACGATCTTATGCCATTCAAGGTGAAGGAGATTTTACTTGTTGCAAACCTTTATGATGCGTATTCGATTGAAGGCGAGGGACGGTTTTCAGATATGATACTCGGTGAGTATTATCAGCTCAGCTTATCTTCAATTCCAAGGGTAACAGGGGTGTCGGGCGAGGAGGAAGCTTTCAGCAGGCTGAAAGCGCGCCATTATGATATGATAATTATAATGGTGGGTGTTGACAGGGAGACCCCAGTGAAACTTTGTGGCAAGATAAAGGAGAGATACCCCTATATGACCACCTACCTCCTTCTTAACAATCCCTGCGATGTGGAATATGTTAAGAAGCAGAAGGATTCGGGGGTTCCGTTTGATAGTTATTTTGTCTGGACAGGTGAGTCAAAGGTCTTTTTTGCAATGGTTAAACTGCTTGAAGACCGGGTTAATGTCGAGAATGATACGAAGAAGGGTTTGACAAGGGTTATACTGATTGTCGAAGATTCGGCTACCTATTACTCCAGTTATTTGCCTATGTTGTACAATCTTGTTCTTGAGCAAACCAAGCATCTTATTGAAGACATTTCGACAGATGAGTTATACAAGATACTGAAGTTAAGAACCCGTCCAAAACTCCTTCTTGCCACCACCTATGAAGAGGCAATAAATATATTCAATACCTACAGAGACTATCTTCTCTGTGTAATATCTGACATGCGATTTCCCAAAGGTGGTGTTCTTGACGACACTGCCGGGTACGAACTTATAAGGATGGTCAAGAATGAATACCCCAACCTTCCTGCAGTATTGCAATCATCTGATCCGAATAATTCACGGTACGCCCATGCCTTGCGTTCCAGTTTCATAAACAAGAACTCGGAAAGCCTGCTTCAGGATATCAAATCATTCATAACATATTATCTGGGTTTCGGGAGCTTTGTATACCGCGACACCCAAGGTAAGCAGATCGCCGTTGCCAAGACAATAAAGGAGTTTGAGAGTTATCTTGAGACAATTCCTGAAGATTCGCTTGTATATCATGCCATGAAGAATCATTTTAGTCTTTGGCTGATGGCAAGGGGAGAGGTCAATATAGCCAAAGCAATTGGCCCGATGAGGGTCTCCGATTTTGAGAGCCTTCGAGGGTTGCGGGAGTTTCTGCTCAATATTATCAGGAAGCGCAGACGGGAGCTTAATATGGGCAAAGTGATCAATTTCGAGGAATCGGCCATAATTGATGAGACCAACGTTGTCAGTCTGGCCGGAGGGTCGCTTGGAGGAAAGGGTCGTGGCCTGGCATTCGTCAATACCCTGATTTACAGTTTTGACCTTGGGAGGTTGCTTCCGCCGGGAGTAGTCGTTAAATCACCGGTTACGGCCATAATCGGCACTGATGAATTCGATATGTTCATGGACAGGAACCACCTCTGGGATAAGATCAAGGAGATAAAGGATTACGAAGAACTCAAGAAGGTTTTCATTGATAGCAGCCTTACCTACAGCCTTGAAAAGGTGCTGAAGGTATTTGTCCGTCATATTACGAAGCCTGTGGCAATCAGGTCTTCGAGTCTTTTTGAAGATTCAATGAGCCAGCCCTTTTCAGGTATCTTCGGAACTTATCTGTTGCCAAATAATCATCCCGACTTTGATGTGAGATACCGTCATGTGTGTGAAGCCATCAAACTGGTCTTTGCTTCAATTTACAGCAAAATTGCCCGCACCTATTTCGAGGCTATTAACTATAAGGTTGAACAGGAGAAGATGGCCGTCGTAATTCAGGAAGTTGTGGGCAAAAGGTACGAGAATGCGTTTTATCCCCATATAAGTGGCACAGCCCAATCGTACAATTTTTACCCTGTAGCTCACATGACGCCTGATGACGGATTTGCAGTCATAGCTTTGGGCCTTGGTCAATATGTTGTCGAAGGAGAGAAGGCATTCAGATTCTCACCTGCGTACCCGAATCTTGACATAGTATCTCAGAAAGACCTGTACAAGAATTCACAAACCTATTTCTATGCCGTTGATATGGCCAAGGAGGAGGTAAACCTCCTTGAGGGTGAGAATGCCGGACTTGTAATGATGGAACTCGCAGACGCTGAACGTCAGGGTACAATGAAACATTGCGCCTCGGTATATAATCCAGATAATGATACAATTATTCCGGGCCTTGATTCTTACGGACCACGGGTCGTGAACTTCGCCAATATACTCAAATACGAATATGTACCGCTGGCAAACACCGTTGCCACAGTGCTTGATGTAGTGAAGGAGGCTTTTGGAACTCCTGTTGAAATTGAATTTGCGGTCGACCTGAACCGTGATGAGTCGGGTAACGCGTCATTTTATCTGTTGCAGATCAAACCCATGGTTGGAACCGGAGCAGGTTACACTATAAACGAGGAAGCTCTGAAAAATGAAAAGCTGATCCTTAAGACCTTTAAGAGTATGGGCAATGGTTTTGTAGACAATATTACCGATATCGTTTATGTTGAACCTGACCTCTTTGATAATACTCTGACAGAAAAGATGGCGGAGGAGATAGCGGCCATCAATGACAAAATGTTGAAGGAGGGCAGAAAGTATGTGCTTATTGGCCCTGGCCGGTGGGGAACACGAGACAGGTTCATAGGCGTCCCGGTTGTTTGGCCACAAATCTCTAACGCAAAGGTAATAGTGGAGGTCAGCCTTCCAGATTTCCCTCTCGATGCTTCACTTGGTTCGCATTTCTTTCATAATGTCACTTCCATGAACGTCGGATATTTCTCGGTTAATCACACTAACAACGAGGAGTTTATTGAGTGGGACCTTCTGAGGGAACAAAAGGCCATATACACCGGCAGGTTCTTCCGTCACATCAGGTTCGACAAACCCGTATTCATCAGGATGGATGGAAAGCAACGTATTGCAGTAATTTCTTATGACCCTGATCATCAAGTCTCTGCTGGCTCAGCTGACAAGCCGCAGGGCAGGTGTCTGGAAAAAGCAAGGGACATTAAGATCGCAGCAATAAAGAATAAACGAAAGTAAGAGATTATGGCTTTGATAGAGGGAATAAGTGAACTGCAGAAGTATGATTTCAGTGACACATCCTTCAATCTGCTGATGCAGAAGCGCATTCACCGTGTTCTGCTTATCTGCAGTAGTTACGATAATTACATGTTGGAAGAGGATGGCCGGATAGACGAACAGATATTCAATGAGTATGTTAGCCTGAACCTGCGATATCCGCCAACTTTCGTGCAGACTGATAATGCTGATGATGCTTTTAAGATTCTGGAAAGAGATTCGATAGACCTGGTCATATCGATGCTCAGTCTCAGGGGAGGAGATCCGTTTGCACTGGCAAAGAGAATTAAGGAGAAGAAGCCCAATATACCCATCGTTGTACTTACCTACTTCTCACGTGAAGTGTCACTGCGGCTGGCCCGTGAAGACCTCAGTGCAATCGATTATGTCTTCTGCTGGCTTGGAGATGCATCACTGTTGCTGGCCATAATAAAGCTGATAGAGGACAGAATGAATGCAGAGCATGATATTGAGCAGGTCGGCGTTCAGTCAATAATACTGGTTGAAGATTCAATCAGATACATCTCCTCATATCTTCCGAATCTCTACCGTATAATACTGGTGCAATCAAGGGATTTTCAAAGGGAGGCACTGAATGAACACCAACGTATGCTTAAGCTTCGGGGAAGACCAAAGATATTGCTGGCCACCAATTATGAAGATGCTCTTAATCTTTATGAGAAGTATAAGTATAATGTGCTGGGAGTGATCTCAGATATCAGTTACAAAAGGAATAATAT
>JAWOIF010000220.1:0-3609 GCA_046484805.1 Bacteroidales bacterium | reverse complement strand
CTGAATGTTGCTTATTGCGTCGTGCTCGTAAGGAGTCTCATAAGCCGAATTGAAGGTTTTTGACGACTGAAACCTTGCAGAATCGCTCTTTTCAAACATGATGTCGATGTTTTCCCTGAGGATTACCAGGCTGTCTCTGGAGGAAGTTGCGAACCGGTAGGCAAGGCCTTCATCAAATAGTCTGAATGTTACCGAAAGATCAGGTCTGAACCTGATCTCCAACTCGTTATAGGCATTTTTAAGCATTGCAGCCTTTTCACGGATCCCGGGTCGTACCATTTCATTAACCGACCGGCGGATTACTCTCCGCACCCTTATCGGGGAATCAGGTTGCGGTGTGCTGACAGTTTCCAGGGAAATATTACTGAGGCTTATTATTTCGTAACCCTCTTTTGAAATGTCAACATTGATATTCCTGTCAATTTCTACCCAGGCACTTAATTTGCCGTCAGGCGACAAAAGCTGGTATTTCTGTGCATTTGATGACAATGTAATCAGCAAAGTTGCAGCCAGTAGGAATAGTTTATTCATTTCATCAGTTTGATTTTTTAATCTAACACGCAACGGACCGAGTATCCGTTTTTCTTAATATAGCTGTTCCTGAACAACCTGGCACTGTTATAGTACATAAGCCGGCTCCAGGCCTCTGAATCCGAATACTGAGTAGATGACCACCATATTCCGGCATAACCTGGGTCATAAAATCCGCCGATTGCAAAATCACGTCCCCCGCCTGGAAGGGCGGTAAAACCGGTTTCGTTTGTAGCCCCGCTGTTAGGAACCTGCCAGTGTATTGTTTCAGTCTCCTTCAACATTCCGGCAGCAGTGCCCATATCTCCAAGATAAGTTGACAGGCTTGTCCACTCCTCATCTGTCGGGACATGCCAGCCCTCCGGGCATAGTTTGCCCGTATTCACACTGTACCAGTTATAGAGTGCTCCGTAAAGATCCTTATAAACCTCATCATTCTGGGGCCAGCAAAAGGCTGGTGTGGATAAAGAATTCCACTCAGAATTGCCGGGTACTGATTCTATGGGAGTTCCATCGTTGGCGGTGGAGGTCCTGAGGTTCTCAGCCATCCAGATCATTGTGCCAATCTGAATGGTTTTATATTCATTTCCTTCAATATCGCTAACGGACCCGTAAATGAGGCCGGGTTTAAAAATTATATCATGATTTATTGAATAGGTTCTGAAGCTAATCATCTCCCCGTAGCTTACACCTGCGCTGTTGATGGCATAAGCCCGTACAAAGTACAGAGTACCTTGCTCCAATCCTGTTACGCTGCTGTCAAAATGTCCTGAACCTACGCCATCTGACGTTCTGCTGTCATTAATTGTCGGCTCCTGGTTTGTGTCGGACCAGCATACTCCACGTTCTGTTACAGTTCCTCCTCCATCGTAGGTGATATCACCGCCGGCCATGGCAGTTGTATATGTAATTGACTTAAATGAAGCGGTTATTATTGTTGCCGGTTCCACCGGATTTGTTTTGAATGAAAGCTCTTTGCCGTAACCAGTCCCGGTTTCATTTGTTGCATAGGCACGGATATAGTAAGTTGTATTGGCTGTTAACCCGGTAATGTCACTTGTAAAGGATCCCATACCTTCGCCATTTGTCGTTTTAGATGATGCAATCGTCGGATTTATTGAGACAGACCAGCAAACCCCCCGTTCAGTTACTAAGGATCCCCCATCCCTGGTGATGGTTCCCCCCGATGTTGCAGATGTAGGGGTTATAGCTGTGATAACATCCGTTGTTACAGCCGGAACAGATGGGCCTTTCCTGCAGGAAGTAAAGCACGTCACCGCCGCAAAAAAAGCAAAAACGGCAATTAATGACAATTTAACCGGATGATTCATTGAAGAATATTTATCTGTTACAATAAGTTTCCATACCATCAGCATTATCAAATTTACGAAATCCGGGGAAATTTAAAAAACAAGAAAATGTTTTTTTACGCGGGCGGAAAGAGTGCGTTGTGTGGAATTCATTTATGCGGTTACTTTTATATCTTTATCAGAAGAATTATACACTCTGCAACTCATATTCCACAGTATGTCAATAAAAATCAGGAAATAAGCATGAAAACAAACCGGCGTAAATTCATTTCATCTGCAGCGGCCGGAAGCCTCGCATTAGCAACAATGCCTTTTTCAGGGTGCAGTACCTCAGAAACCAGTTCCTCTTTCTCTTCCTCAGAAATGAAATCCAGATATACCAGGCTCAATGAAATCATCAGGGAGCCTCTCCTGAAGAGAGAGCTCTTTACTGACCCGGTAATAATAAATACTCTTGAATTGTTGCGTTACGGACGAAGCTACCTGTGACGGGTCCGCTCAAAGGACGGTGCGGAAGGAATCTCTGTGGCCCACAGCGGGATATCAACGCTATTTCCTATATTTCTCAGGAGCCTTCAGCCTTTTTTTTACAGGACAGGACGCGCGTGAGCTTGATCTTATGCTTGAGAAAGTCTATATCTGGAATTTCAATTTCAGGTACAACGGCATTACCCTTGGATTGCCTCTTGCAACCATAGAATTCGCTGTCCTCGATATGCTGGGACGCATAGCCGGAAAACCTTCAGGAGAGCTTATAGGCAAGGTACATAACCCGGAAGTTGCTGTATATGTCGCTACCGAGTTCCGCGAAAAACAGCTGGAAGAACATTTTGAACTGATAAAGGAAGCGGTTTCGGAGTATGATGCCAATGCTCTTAAGGTCAAAGTGGGTTACCAGTATTCCGGCACAAAAGATCTGAATTACAACGGTGTGCCCGGCAAAACCGAGAAGCTGATACCCCTGCTCCGGGAGACATACGGTGAGAAAATGTCGCTGTACGCCGATTCGAATGGCTATTACAATGTTGAGGAGGCCATACGGATCGGCAGAATGCTTGAGGAATATAAATACAGTTATTTCGAAGAGCCCGTTATGTATGATCATTTTGAAGATATTAAAGCTGTTGCGGATGCCCTTTCCATACCAGTAGCAAACGGTGAACAGGATCAGAGCTTTGTTAATTTCAGGTGGCTGATCGCCAATGATGGTCTGGATATTGTCCAGCCCGATAATTACTATTTCGGGGGTATGATCCGTTCAATGAAGGTGGCGCTTATGGCACATGCATTCGGGAAAGAGTTCATTCCACATATGTCCGGCGGGGGGCTGGGATTTCTCTATAATTCCATAATTGTGTCAATAGCGCCCAACGCCGGAGCTCATCACGAATTCAAGGGGCTGGATACAAATGTAGTATTTGAATGCCCGACATCCCCCCTGAAGGTAGTGAACGGAAAAATAAAAGTACCGACAGGTCCGGGCATGGGTGTAAACTTTGATCCTGACTTCGTCAGCAGGCATGAACCGGTGAGAATGTAGTATTCAATCGAACTGTTCCCATCATTGATGGAACGCCTCCGGCGTTTTACACGGATCCAGTGGAACGCCTCCGGCGTTATCCGCGGATGCCCTGCCCCGAACCATCGGGGGGTTACACCAGTTTTTGATTACCTTGAATTATATAGAAAACTTTAATATCTTTATAATGTTGAACAACTTGATACAATAGCTGTTTTATTGTTAAACCATATTTTTTGATTATTCACT
>JAWOIF010000219.1:0-20644 GCA_046484805.1 Bacteroidales bacterium | reverse complement strand
GGTTATATGAATCCTGCTGTTTCCATTGCAGATGCTTTCTTCCCGGCCAACAAAATGATTGTCTATCTTGAGGGTGACAAAACACCGCGTCAGGATTTTAAATCAACCGGTTTAAGTCCTCTTGCTAATGCCAGGGTTATTGTACTTACTGATGAGGGTTCTGCTTCAGCGAGCGAGATACTGGCAGGTGCTTTTCAGGACTGGGACCGTGGTATAGTTACGGGCAGAAGGACATTTGGCAAAGGTTTGGTGCAGAACGGGTTCTATCTTACCGACGGTTCTATGGTAAGGCTTACCATAGCAAGGTATTATACTCCCTCAGGCAGGTCGATACAGAGTCCCTATGCCGACGGATACGATAAGTATATGGAGAGCTTTCTTGAACGTTATGCCCAGGGTGAGATGTTAACTTCAGACAGTATACATTTTCCTGATTCACTTCAGACCAGAACGCTTACCACGGGGCGCACGGTTTACGGTGGCGGCGGCATAATGCCCGACCTATTCATTGCAGCAGACACCTCAGCTTACTCTGATTATTACAGAGACCTTGTAAGACAGGGTGTGGTAACACAGTTTACCCTCTGGTATGCCGACAGTAACAGGGAACGACTGAAAGAGACCTACAATAGTTTCGATGAATTCAGGGATAAGTTTAGTTTCAGCGGGGAAGAGACATTTCTCTTTATAAGGAAAGGTGAAGAGATGGGAGTTGAGTACAATGATGAACAGTTCACAATTTCGAAGGGTGAGTTGCTTAAGATAATGAAAGGACTTGTAGCAAGGGATCTATGGGAGATGAACGAGTACTATAGGATTGTAAATGAGGACGACAGGGTAATACTCAGTGCCCTGGATGTGATTTCAGATCCTGAACGTTACAATTCAATCCTGGGATATAAGTGATCAAACCGGATGAAGTTTATCGCTAAAACACTATTTGGACTTGAAGAGTTGCTGGCAGGGGAAATTGCTTCAACCTCTGCGTTGAACGTATCTGTAAGGAACCGTGCGGTGCTGTTCGAAGGTGACCTGAAAACCCTGTACGAAGTAAGTTACACAAGCCGTACAGCCTTGTCGGTACTTATGGAAGCAGGATCCTTCAGTCTTCAAAAAGCTTCAGACCTATACGATATGGCTTTGAAGATTGAATGGGATTCGATTATGTCGTCAGATGATACATTTGCTGTAGTATCTGTCGTGAATTCTCCGTTATTCAGTCATACTGCATATCCCGGACTTGTTGTTAAGGATGCTGTAGCCGATTATTTCCGAAAGCGTGTCGGCAGAAGGCCTTCAGTTGATACATCACATCCGGGGATACTGATAAACCTGCATATTAGCAACAGGGATGCAACAATCTCATTTGACTCCTCGATTGTGCCGCTATACAAACGCGGATACAGAAAGATGCATGGAATGGCACCACTCAATGAGTCTCTTGCAGCAGGAATAATAATGCTTTCGGGCTGGAAGGGAGACAGTACCTTTCATGACCCTATGTGTGGGTCCGGAACTATTCCGGTTGAGGCAGGTTTGATTGCGGCCAGAATCCCATCCGGCTATTTTCGTGAGTTTTTCGGCTTTCAGAACTGGAAGAATTACGATGAGGCACTCTTTTCAGCTATCCGAAACCGTTATAATAGTTTGATCAGGACAATAACCGTTTCGATCAGCGGAGGTGATATTTCACATCAGGCGGTCAAACAGGCAAGAGATACAATTGCCGGAGCCGGACTTGGCGGTGAGGTGAGAATCTTCAGGGAGGATTTTGTTGCCGAAGATTCAAGAAAGCGGGAAGGGCTGCTTCTTTTCAATCCCCCTTACGGTAAGAGAGTAAATCCGGGTGATCTAAGCAATCTCTATTCAAGGATCGGAAGTATGCTCAAGCACAGACACACTGGAGTGGAAGCCTGGATATTATCGGGAGCACCTGAAGCTCTTAAATCAGTTGCCCTTAAGCCTTCAGCCAGGTATAAACTATACAACGGTTCAATAGAGTGCCAGCTTAACGGGTATATTACCAGGGAAGGTTCGTTTCGCGGGGCAAAATAAATCAACCATTTGAGACAGTTGGTCAACTATAATTGCTACTTTTATCAAAATTTCCGGCTCAGGAGGTAAAAACAGACAAAGAGGAAATCAATGTTAGTTGTTACTTCATATTTTTATTATATTTGTTAACTGAAACTTTTTACCCAGAACAAACGAAGCTTACATGAGCTTTACAATTGATAGTTATTTCGACGGGCAGAATATCGGGGAAGTTATCCTGCACCATAAGGGTAATATTGATTCCGATTTTATTAATAATGTTCTCGATCTGGTCGAAAACAGGATGCTTGAATATGAAGAGCCTCCGAAACTAAAGAAGAAAGTCTACAATGTGCTCGTTGAAACTCTCCAGAATCTTTTCCATCACGTTGATACAGTTCCTTCCGGGTTTACTGAGAGTAACGCCGAGAAGTACGGTCTTTTGCTGATTTCCAGATCAGAAGGGGCGTACAGGATAATAACCGGCAACTTCATAATGAATGATAAGATCGAGAGGCTGGAGGAAAAGATCAAGCGGATTAACCGATCCAGCAAGGAAGAGATCAAGGAGTTATATAAGTTTATCCTCAACCATCAGAAAATATCTGAGAAAGGAGGAGGAGGTCTTGGACTGGTAGATATTGCCCGCAAAACAGGCAATAAGCTCAGCTATCAATTTGTTAGCTTCAATGGTAAAAAGTCATTTTTCTATCTCGATATTCTGGTAAACGAAGAATTAGAATAAACCTTATAAATATTTTTAATATGGAGCCGATCATTATAGAAGGAACATCAAAGACCCCGTCAGTTAAATTTGACAATTCAGAGGGAGTATTTGAGATCAAGGGAAGATCGATACCTGAAAATTCTGTTGAGTTTTATAAACCACTGGTTGACTGGCTTGACACCTATAAGGAATCACCTCTCCCAAAGACGTTAGTAAACATAAGACTTGAATACTTCAATACAAGTTCATCAAAATGCATCCTCGACGTATTCAAGAAGCTTGAGGCTATTCATAAGGCCAGGAATGAAGTGGAAGTTAACTGGTACTACGAGGAGGATGATGAGGACATGCTGGAAGCGGGCGAAGATTACGAGTCGATAATCAGGGTACCGTTCAAAATGATCGAGATCAACGATTGAGCTCAGGTTCAGTATTTTAAGATCGGTTTATTACGGAAATATTAAAGTTCAGAAATGGAAAAGGCTGTCTCTTGCGAGGCAGCCTCATTCATTTTTATTGCTGAACCTTGCGAAGATGATTTCAATTGAGTCGAGTCCCTTCTTGAGCAGCCTGAAATAGAGAACAAGATAAAGCAGGGCCGTAATGATCAACAGTACAACCACATTTACCCAAAAAGTGTCAACGAAGTGCCCGAAAACCTGTTTCCTGGGTGCATAGAAATGAGCTTTGACAAAACGGTGCTCCGGATCCATAAAAATTGGATCTGTTTTCTGAACTATTCTTCCCCTGAACTCAATAAACCTGTCCTTTTCATTGGAATTCCTTACAAATTCCTCGAGTGAGTTGTTGAAATGTTGCTTTTTCAGTTTCAGGTAGCCTTCTCTGTCTTCCCGCATCCTGCTTTCTATTATTGCATCTTTGCGTTCATTTGCTGCGTTATAGAGCCTGACGTTATAAAGTCTTATAAGTTCCAGATGATCACGGGCAGCTGAGAGCACTTCTGCAGTAAGTTTTTCAGGATATAGTGATGAAATATGATCGAATGTTGCTCCTGTATTTTCGCTATATCGGGCCAGTTCATTCCTTACAAGTTCGAGGTCAGCTATTGTAGACTCGGTCACCTTTGAACGGATTATTGCATTTTCTATATCATCGACCTTACCCTTGAGAGTATTGCTCCACACGTTTCTCATGAAGTTGGCGATACTCATCTCCTTATCCAGTTCATAAAGATCCTTTTGATACTTATTGTCTATGAATTGCTTGACAGCCAGTGCTTCATAACCCCATCTTGCAGTTATCATCTCTCCATAGAATGGTATCGTGGTAGGTGACGATATATTCGGGTTGAGTTTTTCATACTTGACCATTATGCCCGATAGTATTATCTGAGGTATCACAAGGAACGGAATAAGAATATAAATGGTGACCACAGCCTTGAATGAGTCTGATATGAGTAACCCCATCATGTTTGCAGAAGCCCATGCAGTGAACAATACCAGCCAGTACTCAAACATCATTCCCCTAATCTCTGTAATACCGTTGCCTATAATTACAAAAGTAAAAGCCTGTACTGCCGAGATCATGAACTGCACCACAACTTTTGAAAGGAGGTAACTATTCCAGCTCAGGTTCAGAAAGGCCTCACGCTTAAGTATCTTTCGGTCTTTGATAATCTCTTCGGCACTTACGGTTAACCCCATAAATATCGCCACGATCACCGACATGAACATGTAGATGGGCAGATTGCTGTTTTCGAGCAGGGTATACTCGGGATTCCTTGCACTTTCGTCGAAGTATTTTATCAGGAACGCAAGGAAAAATGCCAGTATCGGGGCTTCGAGAAGGGTAATGAGAAGGTATTGGGTATCGGCGAGCTTTGAGAGGATATCTCTTTTTACGAATACCATAAACTGTCTGAGCCTGTCAGGTGTTTTGAAGTTTATCTCCGGGATACCTTTCCCTGGTTCAGGCTTCTCTTCCCTGCCATCCAGATTGGCTTTGTAGTGATCTCCCCACTCCTCTGGTGAAACTCTTCTGGTATTTGTAATTTGTCCGTATTCATCCAGTACCTTCGACTCCACAATGTTGAAGATCTGTTCAGGGTTGACGTTTCCGCAAACGTGGCATTCTGTTTCATTATAGTTGGCATGATGCATCATGCGCTTGAAATATTCTATCGAGAAGATTGGATTACCATTATATATAAGGTATCCACCTGTGTCAAGGATTATCAACCGGTCAAACATCTTGAAGATGTCTGAAGAGGGTTGATGAATTACGACAAATAGTAGTTTACCCTTGAGAGCTAATTCCTTGAGCAGATCGAGAATATTCTCAGAGTCACGTGAGGAGAGCCCTGACGTGGGTTCGTCAAGGAAAAGGATCGACGGTTCGCGGATGAGCTCAAGGCTTATATTCAGCCTTTTCCTTTGTCCGCCGCTTATCTTTTTATTCAGCGGGCTGCCAACCTTCATATCCCTGATCTCATAGAGTCCGAGGTTTTTAAGTACCTGGCTTACCCTGTCTCTTATCTCTTCATCGGTAAGGTTATCAAAACAAAGTTTTGCATTATAGTAAAGATTCTCAAAAACGGTCAACTCCTCAATCAGCAGATCATCCTGGGAAACATATCCGATAAGCCCCTGAACCTGTTCCTTTTCTTCGTGGATATCAACACCGTTAATGGTGACCTTGCCGGCTGTGGGACTGTTTGTTCCATTGAGAATGCTGAGCAGAGTTGATTTTCCTGCTCCGCTGGCACCCATTATGCCGACCATACGGCCCGATTCCTCAACAAAGGACATATTATGGATGCCAATATTACCTCCCTTGAATCTATAGAAGAGATCAGACGTATCATATACTACTCTTGATTCCTTAAGCTCTTCTTTAAGAAACTGCCTTATTATATCGCTGTAATATATGGGGGTTGATTTAGGGTCCCTGAGAGATGATCCGGGATTAAATGCATATGCCTTGTCTTCCTGCAGAAGCTGGCCGTTCATATAGAGTTCACCTGTGCGGGCGAACCTGACAAAATACATGCCTGCCGAAGCAACATAAAGAACCCATATCTGCCCTTTTACCGAATCATTTTTGAGATGTCTGGTTTGTGACGCTTTTATACCTTCCAGGTTATCAATAACCAGTACATCGGGTGAGTCGGGTATATTATCGAAACGGTTAAGAATAAATTCTTTCAGAAGATTGTGTTCCTCATGAGATACGTTGAAGGTGTCTGCCACCGACTGAATGAATTCCAGTTCGAGTTCACTTACATCTGAGGCGTCTGATTTGCAGAACTCCAGCAGCTGGACAAGAACAATGATTTTCTGATCCTGGGTTAGCTGGTCGTTTATCTGGATACATATCTTGAGTACCCTTACTGCTATTGCAGATGTCCTTCTGTCAAGACTGCTCTTTTTCTGCTTTTCCTGTGCTTCCAGGTAGTATTCATCGAAATAGCCCAGATATTGCTTTACAAGTTCCTGGTTAAGCTGGCGCCTGAGGAATGCCTCTACAACGCTTCTCCTGTCGATGTCACTACTCTGCGGTCTTGCGATAATGGCAAACAACTGCATCAGAGCCTTTAAAATCTTCTCACTCATCTATCCCCAGTGCGATAAGTTAAAATTAAGGTTATGAAATTAGTAATTTGGTTTATATATTCCTATTTCTTTTTTACCGAGAACCCAAACTTGCCGACGAAATCACCGGTGACGAAATATTTACCGTGGGAATAGCAAATCAGTCCGGCCCTGTCAAGACGAAATGCTCCGGTTGATGGTTCCATATAACCCTCATCAGCGTGAATAGCAATAACCTCAGAAATAAACATATGATGCGATCCGAGTTCTACTATCTCCTTCACTTTACATTCAATATTTACCGGCGATTCCTTTATCAGGGGGGCTTTGACAAACAAAGCCGGCTCAGCAGTCAAACCGGTCTCACTGAACTTGTCATGTTTGGCTCCAGACCTGACCCCGCACCAGTCAGTGGCTCTTGCCATCTCACGGGTGGTGAGATTGATAGCATAGCCACCGGCATCCCTGATAATACCGTAGGAGTGTCTTTCCGGCCGAACTGATATATAACACATTGCCGGTTCGGTACAGATCGTGCCTGTCCATGATATTGTAATGATGTTATAGTCAGATTCTTCAGCACCGCAACTTACCATCACGGCAGGAAGGGGGTAGATCATAGTTCCGGGTTTCCATGTCACTTTGCCCATATCGGTTATTTTTTTCATATACGACGAAGAACCATGACTCTTCAAAAAGAGCTGATGCATTTTTCGAGGTTGGGAAATATATTTAAGACAGTATGCAGATGCAGCATCTTAAGGACTTTCATGATTTCAGGATCGATATTGCAGAACTTTACAACAGAGTAGTTATTCTTTGCACTTCTGGTAATCCCCAGAAGGCATCCGAACCCCGAACTGTCTACGTATTTTACTCCCCTGAGGTCGAGGATAAGTTTCGGGGTTCCATTTAAAAAGAGATCAGAAACTTCCTGCCGAATCTGCTCTGATACCAGGGCATTGAGTGTGTCGGTGTCAAGGGTTACGATGTCAATGTTGTCTATATTTTCGGTCTTAATCATTGCCTGACAGACTCTTATCAAAGCGTGGAAACGTATTGTTCGAGTTCCTTAATTGCTTCTGATGTTTCAATATGAAATTTCGTGATCACCTCTGAATAATTTTCGCTATTAAGTCCGGTTCGGGCTTTAGTTTCCAGTTCTTTAAGTAAAGAGGCCAATCCTTCCATGCCCATAATTGCGACAGATGATTTAGCCTTATGTGCGAGCAATCCGAGTTCTTTATAATTCCCGTTATGAAAAAGATGGCTCATCTGCTGGTAGAATTCTTCAGCTTGCTGTCTGAAAATAGAGATCAATTCTTCCGTAATCTCCCTGCTTCCTCCTGTAACCATTTCCAAATACCCGGTATTAATATAGTTGTAGTTCATATGTGAGGAAATTAGAACTCAATTGTGCATTTGCGGAAAACAAAATTAAAAAAAAGATCTTAATAACATAACTGGGGTATTGATATGGGTTACAATCAGCAAAAAAAATATCAGATAGAAAAAATATTGTTATTTTTAACATGTAAATGTATGCACCATGAACATCCGTAGTTTAATCTTCATTCTGGCGCTTTGGTCCTGCGGCCAGATAATGTATTCACAGTCTGACGTTAAAATAATCAGAAACGAATTCCGGACAGATAAACCCGGTTTTGAAGCAGCATGGAAAAGTGTGGGCAGAGGTGATAAATACTATGCAGCAGGTTTTCTGAGGTATCCTGAAGCCATGGCAGAGTACAGTATTGCATATCAGTATAATCCTGAAAATGCTGAACTCAATTATAAGATGGGCGTATGCCACCTTTATACCGCAGACAGGGAGAGGTCGCTGGAATTTTTCCTCAGGGCTCTTTCCCTGAAACCGGATGTTGCAGATGATATTCTTGTTCTCACGGGCAGGGCATACCAGTATAACGGACAGTTCCTGGAAGCGGTGGGAAAATATACCGAGTATCTCGAAACCAGTTTAAAGAAGAGTCCTGAAATGCTGGCCCGCGTCAGGAGGTACATTGATGAAGGGAATGCAGGAATTTTACTGGGTAATGATACGGCAAGAATTGAGGTGATAAACGCAGGAGATAATATCAACTCACCCTTTGACGATTACTCACCGGTTCTGACTGATAATTCCGGAAGACTCTATTATGCATCGAGGCGGCCAACCGGCAGGAGTCCGGGAGCAGCTTACTCTGATGCCCTCCCTGATGAGAATATTTATCTGTCAACCTTTTATGATGGTTCATGGGGTTTAGGGCAGATGCTCGAGGGAAAGATCAATACCATATACTGTGAGGCTCCTTTGGCAATTACAGAAGATGGGAATGTTATGTATACATATGCCGGTTACAGGGGAGAGGGAGACATAATGGTAACAGATCTGAAAAAAGGGGTCTGGAAAAAGCCAAAGCCGTTCAATTCCTGGATTAACTCATTATTCCCGGAAACGTCAGTTGCATTCTCTCCCTGCGGAGAGGAGATGGTTTTTGTGAGCGCCAGGTTAAAGGGTTCGTCAGGAGGGAAAGATATATACATTTCGAAGAAGAAGGGTAAGAGATGGGACAGACCGGTCAATCTGGCAATCCTTAATACTCCCCTTGATGAAGAATCAGTTGCTTATTCCAAAGCAGGAGACACTCTCTGGTTTAGTTCTAGGGGCCACAACTCCATTGGAGGGTTTGATATTTTCTACTCGGAGAGGCAATCTGATGGTAGCTGGGGTATTCCTGTAAATGCAGGGTTGCCTGTGAACTCAGTGTATGATGATTTGTATTATCTGCATTCAATGGTCAGTGACAGCCTGTTTTGGTTTGTCTCAAACCGCCCTGGCGGCTTCGGAGGTCTTGATATCTACAACGGCCGCATTTTACCACCAGAGCCAGAGCCAGAGCCGGAACCTGAACCAGAACCAGAGCCTGTTGTTGTTGAGCCTGAAAGGATAACAGATACTGTCGTAATTGTAAGAGAGGTAATAAGAGAGGTGCAGCCTGTTATTGAAGAGAGCGTATTCCATCTTGAGGGAAGAGTCGTTGATTCGAAGGATGAAGTACCACTGGTAGCAAGAATTGACATCATTGATCCGGAAACATATCAGGTCGTAGCATCACTGATAACGGCAGAAGCAGACGGATCATTCAGGGTCAACGTAAAGAACCGCAAGAATTATATGCTCGAGATCAGAAGTAACGGGTACCTTTCCGACATGAGAAGGGTAGAAATTCCGGCAGCGTATATTGGTGAAAGCTTCTTCTCAAATTATTATCTCAACAAAATAGAAGTCGGAACCAAAGTTGTGCTCAAGAATATATTCTTCGAAACCGGCAAGGCTGTTCTGACTCCTGCTTCATTTGAAGAGCTCGATAAGCTTACCAATATTTTAAACGAGAATCCAGAGATGAAGATAGAGATATCAGGCCATACCGACAACACCGGAAGTGCTGAACTGAATAACCGGCTTAGCCTTGAAAGGGCAAACTCAGTTGCCGGATACTTAACAGGCAAAGGTATCGAAAGATTACGGATTGAAACAAAAGGATATGGGTCGGGTCAGCCGGTTGAAACCAATGCAACAGCCGAAGGAAGGGCCGCCAACCGAAGGGTTGAATTCAAGATCCTGGAATTCTGAATTCGGTTCAATTATTATTATTTAATGGGGTGAATAATGATCTTATTCAAGGTATTATTATTTCAAATTATATACATTAGAGCCGTTTAACCAAAGTCATTTCCGAAATGAAAAATACTGCATTTACAAAATTCCATGAGGCGCTGGGGGCAAAGATGTTGCCTTTTGCAGGGTATAATATGCCCATTGAGTATAGCGGAATCACTGATGAACATGTTACGGTCAGGGAAAAACTGGGTGTGTTTGATGTGTCGCACATGGGTGAATTCCGGGTAACCGGTCCCAATGCCACCAGATACCTGCAACATATTACAAGTAATGATGTTGAGGCATTATATGACGGTAAAATACAATACTCCTGTTTTCCAAACGGCAGGGGAGGAATTGTCGATGACCTTCTGGTTTACAGATTTTCATCAGAGAATTATCTGCTTGTTGTTAATGCCGCCAATATAGAAAAGGACTGGGACTGGTGTGTCTCCAACGCTCAACGATTTGGTATTGTGCCGGACCGCGATCTGGTGAATGAATCAGATGATACAGCTCAGCTGGCCATTCAGGGCCCGCTTGCTCTCAAGGCTATGCAGAAACTGACTGATGAGAATGTAGTTGATATGGAGTATTATTCTTTCAGGGTCATCAGTTTTGCAGGTATTGATAATGTTCTGTTCTCAACTACCGGCTACACAGGAGCAGGAGGTTGTGAGATATACATTGACAACAAAAGCGCGGCTCTATTGTGGAACAAGGTTTTTGAAGCAGGTGAGGAGTTCGGTATCAAGCCTGTCGGCCTCGGAGCCAGGGATACCCTCAGGCTGGAGATGGGCTTCTGCCTTTATGGGAACGATATTGATGATACGACTTCTCCGATTGAGGCAGGCCTCGGTTGGATAACAAAAATCACTGATAATAAGGATCTTATCGACAAGGATCTTTATGTCAGGCAGAAGGAGGAAGGTGTCAGCCGCCGCCTTAAGGGCTTTGTAATGATTGACAGGGGTATACCCAGACAGCATTATGAGGTTGTTGACGGGGAAGGAAAAATAATAGGGGAGGTTACTTCCGGTACAATGTCACCCATGCTGAAGGCAGGAATCGGTATGGCATATCTTGATAAGGGTTTCTGGAAAGCTGATACTGAAATATTTATCCGTATACGCAATAAGGATGTGAAAGCCAAAGTCGTCACTCTGCCTTTTTATAAACAGTAACCGTTAACGGATATAACAGTACAAGCCTGCCGTAAGATATGAGCGGAGAGAGGAAAGTTGAAGTCTGCCTGACCCCTGACTTAATTGGCGGATACCCTGACAAAGACTCCATAGTGGTAATCATTGATGTATTCAGGGCTACGTCAACAATATGCTCGGCATTTGCAAACGGAGTAAAATCAATCATTCCTGTTGCCGAAACCGAAGAGGCAAGAATATATAAGGAAAAGGGTTATCTGGTAGCCGGTGAGCGCGACGGAATCAAACTTGATTTTGCCGATTTCGGTAACTCCCCTGAGAATTTCGCCGTTGAAAAGGTAGAGGGTAAAACAGTGGCTTATACAACTACAAATGGCACAGGGACAATACACACGGCGTCGGACTACTACCAGACTATCATCGGATCTTTCCTTAATGCAGGTGCCGTAGTGTCATATCTCAAAAATTCGGGTCACGATGTCCTTTTATTGTGTGCAGGCTGGAAAGGGAGGTTCAATCTCGAAGACACCCTGTGTGCCGGATATATTACTTCGCTTTTGCTTGAAACAGGAGCTTTCAGAACAGTATGTGACTCAGCTCTGGCCTCTGTTGATTTGTGGAAAGTTGCCGAACCTGATGTGGAAGCATATATTCAGAAGGCAGCCCACAGGCAAAGGTTAAGAGACAAGCACCTTGATCACTGCATTACTTATTGTCTCTCCCTCAATATTACTGATGTTATTCCGGTGATGAAGGGTGATGAGCTTGTATCCCTTGATGTGGATGTGTTGTAAAGAATAAGGAAATACCGGGATAATTTAATAAATTTGTAGTTCAGTGATTTTGTAAAAAAATTTAACACAAATATTTAACCGATATGAAGAAACATAACTTTTATGCCGGACCTTCAATTTTACCGCAGTACACAATTGACAAGGTAATTGAAGGGGTAAAGGATTTTGCAGGAACCGGGCTCTCTGTAATGGAGATATCCCATCGGAGCAAGGAATTTATTGCCGTAATGAATGAGGCAATAGCACTTTTCAAGGAGCTTCTGGAAATACCGGAAGGCTACCAGGTTTCATTTCTGGGAGGTGGCGCCAGCCTTCAGTTCGCTATGATTCCAATGAACCTTATGGAGAAGAAATCTGCCTACCTGAATACAGGAGAATGGGCAACCAAGGCCCTCAAGGAGGCAAAGCTGTTCGGAGAAGCCATCGAGGTTGCCTCCTCAAAGGACAAGAACTTCAGCTATATTCCGAAAGACTACACAATCCCGGCTGATGCAGACTATTTCCACATCACCACCAATAATACCATTTACGGAACAGAGATTAAAAAGGATCTTGATGTGAAAATACCGTTGGTTGCCGATATGTCGTCAGATATCTTCAGCAGGCAGATGGATGTTTCGAAATATGCCATCATATACGGTGGTGCCCAGAAAAATCTGGCCCCTGCAGGTGTAACCTTTGTAATAATAAGGGAGGATGTTCTTGGCAAGGTGAGCAGACCGATACCTACAATGCTCAACTACAAGACCCATATTGATAAGGAGTCGATGTTCAATACACCTCCGGTACTTCCGGTTTTTGCCGCTGTACAGACACTCAGATGGCTTAAGGAGATGGGAGGCCTGAAAGTGATGGAGAAGAAAAATATCGAGAAGGCTGCAATACTGTATGACGAGATTGACAGAAACAAGCTGTTTGTTCCAACCGTTGGTGATCCTGAAGACAGATCACTGATGAATATATGCTTTGTCATGACTCCTGAATACAAGGAACTTGAGCAGCAATTTTCAGACTTTGCCAAGTCCAGGGGAATGATTGGTATTCCTGGTCACCGCTCCGTTGGAGGTTTCAGGGCATCAACCTATAATGCCTTGCCAAAAGAGAGCGTTGAGGCACTCGTGGCTGTCATGAAGGAATTTGAAGCGAATAATTAGAAACAATAAATGATGGAGAGGACTGCAGGCATATTGTCTGGAGTCTTTTTCCTTAAAAGGAGTAGATATGAAAATATTAGTTGCAACAGAAAAACCTTTTGCCCCGGCGGCAATAAAGCAGATTCGGGACGTGGTTGAAGGAGCAGGACATGAACTTGCTCTGCTTGAAAAATATACAGGCATTGATCAGCTTCTGGAAGCAGTTGCAGATGCGGATGCCATGATAGTACGAAGTGATATCGTTTCTGCAGATGTGGTCAAGGCCGCTCCGAAAATGAAAATTGTTGTCAGGGCTGGTGCCGGTTATGATAACCTTGACCTCGCAGCTTGCACGGCTGCCAACATCGTAGCCATGAATACGCCAGGGCAGAATTCAAATGCCGTAGCAGAATTGGTTTTCGAGATGATGCTCTTCCAGGCAAGAGGAGGCTTTGCCGGCAAGTCAGGCTCTGAACTGAAGGGAAAGACCCTGGGAATCCATGCTTTCGGTTACGTTGGTAAAAACGTGGCAAGGATAGCCAAAGGCTTTGAAATGGAGATCCACGCTTTCGATCCCTTCCTTAATGAGAAAGAGATGGCAGCTTCAGGAATTAGTTTCTGCAACAGCGCAGAGGAACTCTATGCAAAATGTCAGTATGTAAGTCTGCATATCCCTGCCAATGAGAAAACAAAAAAATCGATAGGTTATGATATCCTTAAATCGATGCCCTCAGGAGCCGTGCTTGTAAATACTGCAAGGAAAGAGGTTATCGATGAAGAGGGGTTACTCAAAATAATGGAGGATCGTGAAGATTTTGCCTATCTTTCAGATATCGAGCCTGACGCTAAGGCTGTATTTGAAGAGAAGTTCAAGGGACGTTTCCTCTTCACAGCCAAAAAAATGGGAGCCCAGACCCAGGAAGCAAACATTAACGCCGGTGTTGCTGCCGCAAAACAGATAGTTGACTTTCTGGCTACCGGGAACCAGACTTTCAGGGTTAATAAGTAGGGAACGGGGAACGGTAAACGGTATACGGTAAACGGAACCGAGCGCAGGCGAGCTCACGACCGAATGGGAGCAAAACGGTATACGGTATACGGTATACCGTACCGAGCACAGGCGAGCTCACGACCGAATGGGAGTAAAACGGTGACCGGGTTACAATACAACCCAGGGGGGTTACAATCCAACCCAAGGGGGTTACAATACAACCCAAGGGGGTTACAATACAACCCCGGAGGGTTACAATCCAACCCCGGAGGGTTACAATCCAACCCCGGAGGGGTTGAATATCAATAGAAAGGAGCATCCCCCTCTCTGTTGCTCAGGGCGCAGGGCAGAGGATATAAGATGTCAGATTGACGATATAGGATTTCAGATTTGGCGTTGATTATCTCCCTTCGGCCGGGAAGGATGTTAAGAGATGTATGGTACAGGGGTGAGTATATAATAAGTTGATTAATAATATTTTATAACATTTTTAAAAAATAGATAATAAAAGATGGCGATAGTAAAACCTTTTCGGGGGTTAAGACCCCCCAGGGAGATAGCGGCAGAGCTGGCATGCCTGCCTTATGATGTGATGAACAGTGAGGAAGCTGCAAGAATGGCTAAGGGGAAGGCATCCTCACTTCTTCATATTACCCGGTCGGAAATAGATCTTCCTTCCGACACAGACGTCCATTCGGAAGAGGTGTACGCAAAATCGGTTGAGAATTTCCATAAATGGCAGGAGAATGGGTGGCTTGTACAGGATGAGGAGCCAATGTACTATATCTATGCCCAGACAATGGAGGGCCGCACTCAGTATGGAATAATGGGTTGTGCATCGGTCGAAGACTATCTGGAAGGCAAAATACTTAAGCATGAACTTACAAGGCCCGACAAGGAACAGGACAGAATGATACATGTAAAGGTTAATGAGGCCAACATTGAGCCGGTCTTTTTTACATATCCTGCCGTTAAGGAGATTGATGAAATCGTTGAGTCGGTAACCTCTAAGGAGAAGCCGGAATATGATTTCGTTGCGGAAGATGGTTTCGGGCACCATTTCTGGGTGATACGTGACAGGGGCACAAACAGGAGGATTGAGGAGTTGTTCCGGAAAAAGGTTCCCTTTACCTATGTTGCCGACGGTCATCACAGAACAGCCGCAGCTGCACTGGTTGGTAAGGAGAAACGTGACGCCAATCCCAGCCACAGGGGAGATGAAGAGTACAACTTCTTCCTTGTAGTTCATTTTCCGGCAAACCAGTTGCGAATTATTGACTACAACAGGGTGGTAAAGGATCTTAACGGACTTTCTGTTGATGAGTTTCTTGGGAAGATTGCGAAGGGATTTGAGGTTACGGAAAAGGGCAGTGAGATTTACAAACCCGGTAAACTGCATGAATTCTCGATGTATCTTGAAGGCAAATGGTACAGTCTTGTAGCCAGGGAGGGAACCTACAATGATGATGATCCTATTGGTGGTCTTGACGTTACAATACTGTCAGATCAGATACTGGCTCCGGTACTGGATATTCAGGACCTCAGGCGTTCGAAGAGGATCGATTTCGTAGGCGGAATCAGGGGACTGGGTGAGCTCAGCAGGAGAGTTGATTCGGACGAAATGAAGGTAGCTTTTGCTCTCTATCCGGTATCTATGGACCAGTTGATAAGGATTGCCGATACAGGTAATATCATGCCTCCCAAAACAACATGGTTTGAGCCTAAGCTTCGCAGCGGACTTGCAATTCATCTTTTAAAATAAAAACAGGGGAGCCCCGGCAGAGAAGCGGGGCTTTTTTTTGTTATTTTTGAATCGGGACACGTTATTAAGATATGCATACAGTTGCTCAGAATATAGGCTTTCTCAGGAATACTGTACCTGACAGTGTGACGATAGTTGCAGTCTCAAAGACAAAGCCTCCTGCCATTATAATGGAGGCATATGAAGCCGGACACAGGGTTTTCGGGGAAAACAGGGTCCAGGAGCTGATGTCAAAGAAGGATTATCTTCCCTCTGATATAAATTGGCATCTGATAGGTCATCTTCAATCGAACAAGGTAAGGTTTGTGGTGCCATTCATTTCTATGATTGAATCTGTTGACAGCTACAAACTCCTAAAAGTAATAGACAGGGAGGCCGGAAAGGCCGGAAAAAAGATCAACTGCCTGCTGCAGATACATATTGCAACTGAAGACACCAAGTTTGGTTTCAGTATCGAGGAAATTGAAGAGATGCTTAATGACCCGGGATTTGTAAATCTCAGCCACATAAATATATGTGGTGTCATGGGGATGGCAACCTTCACCGATAATCAGAGTATTGTGAGTGATGAATTCAGGCAGTTAAGACACTATTATGAAAGAATGAAAAGAGATTTTTTTGCCACAAGTGATGATTTTAAGGAATTGTCAATGGGTATGTCAGGTGACTATATTACCGCAATTGAAGAGGGTAGTACCATAATAAGGGTGGGAAGCCTCATATTCGGAGAAAGATGATATTTTTGAAATAGCAAACACAGATTGAAATGGATAAACTGAAAACAACTTACCTTGGATTACCAGTAAGCAGTCCGCTTATTGTCAGCAGCAGCAGTCTCACATCGACGCCCGATCGTCTTAAGGAAGCCGAAGATTGCGGTGCCGGAGCTGTGGTGCTGAAATCATTGTTCGAAGAACAGATAAATCATAGCTCCAACGTACTGTCGGAGGCGGAATCCTATCCAGAAGCCGGGGACTATATTGCATACTACACAAGATCAAGGAGTGTTGAGGAATACCTGTCTCTTATAAGAACTGCAAAAGAGAATCTTGGTATTCCGGTTATCCCCAGTATTAACTGTATCACGGCGGAAGAGTGGATCGATTTTGCCAGGAATATAGCTGCCGCAGGAGCCGATGCCCTTGAGGTAAACCTGTTTTTCCTGCCGGTTGACAGCCGTATTTCACCTGCCGAGGCCGAAAAGGTGTATTATTCACTTGTTGAGAAACTTATGAAGGTTATTGACATTCCAGTGGTAATGAAGCTGGGTCTGAGATTTTCAAACATTCTGTATACCATTGATCAGTTATACAGGCGGGGTGTTAAAGGGGTTGTACTGTTTAACAGGTTTTATGAGCCTGATATTGATATTGATACCATGAATATTATACCTGCACCTGTATTCAGTACGTCGTCGGAAAGAAGGTACGTTCTGAGATGGATTGCGATGGCAAGTTCACTGGATATTAATATTGATATTTCGGCATCGACAGGTGCTCACAGTGGTGATGACGCCATAAGATACCTGCTTGCAGGAGCTGATACGGTACAGGTATGCTCAGTTCTTTACAATAACAGAATAGACTATCTGAAGAAGATGAACCGGCAGATTTCGGAATGGATGGACAAGAAGAGCTACGCGAGAATAGAGGACTTCAGGGGAAAGCTAAACTACCTGAATTTCCAGAAACCAACGGTATATGAAAGAACACAGTTCATGAAGTACTTTTCAAGCCACGACTAACCCGGGTGTTCCGCCTGAAAAAACTTTTTGAAATAATCAAAATAATATGCTAATTTAGTGGGATAATTAAACGGAAACTTAAAATTCTCAATCATGAATAGCAAGCTTATTACCAGAACCATCTTTTATGCTGCAGTAATACTGGTTTGTACAGTTGTTTTATCCGGCTGTGGAGACAGGGGTAAAACTGATCAGGGTAAAACAGAAATCGATCTCAAAAAGGAAGACCTTCAGATACTTGACGATATCAAGCAGGCTGAAAAAATCTTCAGGTCCCTTCCTTCACCCCTGGAGTCTGCGATGCTGATCAGATCGGCAGGTGCCCGTTTTGACAAAGACTTCCTCAATCCGGTCGATAATGCATCCAACTATACGACCAACAAAAGTATGGCGCTTAATCTTGGGATTTATACATGTGATCTTAGTTTTGCGAGTCTTTACGACCAGACACAGATTATAATCGACTATATGAGTGCAGCCAAGAAGATGGCAGACGGCCTGGGCATACTTGATGCCATTAGTCAGGAGACTATTGAGAAGCTGGAGGAGAACATTAACAATACTGATGTGATAATGGAGATAGTTTCGGAGACCTTCCTGAATTCAAACTCCTATCTTGAGGATAATGATCAGCCTGCCATTGCAGCAACGGTTCTTGTCGGGGGATGGATAGAAGGACTATATATCGCAACCCAGCTGGTAGACATGAATGAGTTTGAGAACAATAAGCTGGTTTCGACCATTGTTGACCAGAAACTGTCAATTGGCATACTCTTCGATCTCCTGAAGGATAATGCCGGCCATCCTGCTATTGATGAACTGATGACACAGCTCGACGGTCTCCATAAGGTATTTGACAAGATAACCCTGACTTCTACCCCTATAAGTACCGAGGTTGACAGGGAAACCAATGTTACGATACTTAAGTCTGAGGTCAAGACCGACATGACGGAAAAAATATTTGAAGAGCTGAGGAATACAGTTGCAAACATTAGGAGTTCATTTATTCTATAAATCTGAAAGATCATGAAATTGCTGAGAATAATACCACTAATCCTGATCTTCATTGCATACGGTGCTGACGCAGATGCGCAATGTAAGGGATTTGCCAAGAAAATTTGTCTTCCTGAGCTGGGCTCCTATACTCATGACGGTAACTATCACGCTGCTGTTCTTGTTGAAGGTGAGGAGGCAGAGCTTTACAAGACATTCTATGCCGATATGGATTACAGGCTGGCAGTATGCGGAGCAGAAAACCTCCCGAATGTTGAATACCGGATATATGATGCAAACAGGAATGAGCTTTTTTCCAGTAAGGATTCAGATTCGAAGGTGTGGGATTTCAAACTGCAGTCGAGTCAGCAGCTTAAGCTTGTTGTAAAGGTGGCAAGTTTCAACCAGCCCGGAGATATTCCTGCCAGCGGTTGTGTATCAATTATGTTTGGGTTCAAGCTTAAGTAGAAGACGAAGCCAGGAATTTTCCCGTATGTGATTTGCGGCAACCCTCAATCTGCTCGGGTGTGCCTTCAAAGACTATTTTACCTCCCTTCTCTCCACCCTCAGGACCGAGGTCGATTATCCAGTCGGAACTCCTGATCACTTCGGGGTTATGCTCTATGAGTATCGCCGAATGTCCGTTGGCTATCAATGACTGAATTGACTGCAGAAGTTTTGAGATGTCGTGAAAATGGAGGCCTGTGGTAGGTTCGTCGAAGATAAACACAATATGACCGGCACTCTTCTCCTGTCCTATGAAGTAGGCAAGTTTAACCCGCTGGCTTTCACCGCCTGAAAGTGTCGCTGAAGATTGCCCCAGTTTCACATATCCGAGACCGACATTTGTGAGAGGTTTAAGTTTTACTGCAATCCGTTGTGCGGTTTTGTCTCCGACTGACTCGAAGAAAGAGATTGCTTCATCAACGGTCATTTCCAGAACATCGTGTATGTTTTTATCATGGAACCGGACTTCAAGGACATCTTTTTTAAACCTTTTACCTCCACATGCTTCACACAACAGCTCAACATCTGCCATGAACTGCATCTCAACCTTTATTATACCCTCACCCTGACATTCATCGCACCTTCCTCCATCAACATTAAATGAGAAGTGTGCCGGCCGAAATCCCATCTGCACTGACAACTGCTGATCTGCAAACAGTTTCCTTATTTCATCGTAGGCTTTCAGGTAGGTGACAGGATTGGAACGACTCGACCTCCCAATCGGGTTCTGGTCGACCATTTCAACCGAGGTTATCGTGTTAATATCGCCGATGATGGAAGTATGCTCACCCGGCCGGCCAGCCTTACCGTTAAGCCGTCTGCTCAGGGCTTTGTAAAGAATATCATTTACGAGAGTTGATTTACCTGAACCGCTTACTCCGGTAACGCATGTCAGAACATGCAACGGGAATTTTACGTCTATGTTTTTAAGATTATTTTCACGTGCACTAATGACCTCGATATAACTGTTCCATTTTCTTCTTCTTGCCGGAACCCCGACAGTCATGCGTCTTGATAGATAATCAGCAGTAAGGGAATTCCCTCTCAGACACTCTTCCAATATTCCCTGGAAAACTATTTCACCCCCGTTGCGACCTGCCAGCGGCCCAAGATCAATAATCATGTCAGCATTCCTGATTATCTCCTCTTCGTGTTCCACCACTATTACGGTGTTTCCGATATCCCTTAGTTCTTTCAGAACTGTAGTCAACAGCCTTATGTCGCGGGGATGAAGACCTATACTCGGTTCGTCGAGAATATATAGTGAGCCTACCAGACTGCTGCCCAGCGAGGTGGCCAGGTTTATGCGCTGAGCTTCTCCGCCTGATAGTGTTGATGACTGGCGTGCCGGGGTAAGGTAGGGGAGTCCGACGTCAAGAAGGAATTTGAGTCTTTGCTTGATTTCCAATAGAATACGCTCTGCTATTATTTCAGCATCTCCGCCGGACTTCAGTTTTATGAAAAAATCATAAAGGGTGTCAATTGGCATTGAGGTAAGCTCGAAGATAGCCTTGCCGCCTACTTTTACGTAACCGGCCTCCTTCCTCAGCCTTGTCCCGTTGCATTCGTGGCAGGTGGTCTTTC
>JAWOIF010000214.1:0-6229 GCA_046484805.1 Bacteroidales bacterium | reverse complement strand
CAGACAATATTCAGCTTTCAATTGCGAACCGTGAACTTGAGGCAAGGATCGCTGCCATGGAAAGTGAATATTCCGGGATAAAGGACAATTATCAGACCCTTCAGGCAGAGCTCGACCGTGCCAGGCAGGATTACGGCAGGCTGAACAACAGATATATTGAACTACAGAACGCTCAGGATGAACTTATTAAAGGAAGTGTCAGGGAGACATCAAGGCTTCTTTCTGATCTTCAGGCAGCTCAGGCAAACCTTCAGCAAAAGGAGAGTATGCTCAGAGATCTGGAGATGAATCTTGATCAGAAGAAGGCAGATCTGGATATGCTTACGTTTGAACTTGAGAAGCGTAATCAACGTCTTGTCGAGCTTGAAAAGATACTGGATGCACAGCAAAATGCCGTAAGGGCCCTCAAAAATAAAGTTTCTGAAGCTCTTTTTGGGTTTGAGAATAATGGTCTTACTGTTACAATGCGCGATGGCAAGGTATATGTATCACTTGATGAGAAGCTTCTTTTCAAAACAGGTAGTTGGGAGATTGATGCCAATGGAAGAACGGCACTTAAAAGGCTTGTGACTGTTCTTGAAAAAAATCCGGACATTCAGATTATGATCGAAGGGCACACCGATAATGTCCCTTACCGTCCTTCCGGCGGGCAATTGCGTGACAATTGGGATTTGAGTGTCAAGAGGGCTACAACTGTTGTGAGGGAGCTTACGGAGGGAACAGCTATTGAGCCTGAAAGGCTTACAGCAGCCGGGCGAAGCGAGTACCTTCCCGTTGATGACCGTAACACCACTGATGCACGCAGTAAAAACCGCAGGACGGAAATAATACTTACACCTGACCTTTCAGAGCTTTACAGAATTATCGAACAGTTCTGATTACTTCTCCTCTTCAATGAAGCGGGAAAGACGTTGTGGAATGCTATTAAGTGAATTCAACAGATCATCCCCGGGTTTAAGAAAGTCGAATTTACCCCAGAAATCAGGGTCATAACCTGTAATGGTACGTGAGAATACTGTTTCAAGAGGAATGATCTCATTGCGGTCGAAGCGTATCACATTAAGTGTGTCTGCCTCAGTTATGGCCAGTTCGAAAAACACCTCATAATTTGTATTGAAGAGGCTGCGTCTCTTTCTGGCAGTGAATTTGAGATCACCCCTGACATGACTGAGATAATATCTGTCACCGGTTTTCTTGTATGTTGTCCGGTAGCGGGCACTTACAGGCTTTATCGTAAAACCTCTTGCCGAACTGGTTACATAGGTGAAATTTCTTCCTGAAATATATGACGGATGGACTTCGAATTCAGCCTGCATAATTGCGTAATCGGCTGTATTTATCATAAGCGAACCCCTGAAAAGAGGTTCTGTTATCCAATCCCTCTGTGAAAACTCCACGACATAAGCGGCGGCATCGTCAACAGTTACAATGTCGGTCATTGCATACTGGTAAAGCCCGGTATATTCTTCGTCAAGAAACTCAAATACGTTTTTCATTCCGTCAAGCATAAGTGAACTGCTCAATCCGGCTTTAAGCCTTAGCATAAGGGTGTCAGACGAGCTTACGTTTTCCAGCTTTCTGCTTCTGACCACCTTCACCTGGTCTTGCACCAAAGTACCATATGCAGCTTTATAAATTTTGAGGACTGCTTCAGAGAAGAGATGGATCTCCTTTTTCTTCATAATACCTTCCCGGTAGAAGCCCCACATTGATGCCGGGGTGGTTCCATAATTAACCGGAATTGATTCAACGGCCTTTCGGATAATCTCCTGTGGAATCTGACTGCGAATAATGATCTCAGGGATCGGTATGTAATCCCGAAACATTTTAATAGTGAAGTTATTACCAAGAGCCTCGGTAACCGGTATCGACCTGTTCATGAAGCCAAGGTATGAAACCGTAAGGGTATCATATATCAGATCGTTAGTTATTGTCATCGAGAAGAAGCCATCACTGTTTGAAATGGTACCCCTGGGTTTTCCCTGAATAGCAATGGTAGCAAAAGGTAATGGCATCCCGTTTTCATAATCCACAATCAAGCCCGAGATCCTGTAAGTATCATCCGTCAGTTCAATAAAATTTGCCGCCTGCAGTTCCGGTACTATTCTGGCAAAAATAATATGGTTGCCTATTACAGTAAATCTAACGGAATCATTCTGAATTACCTGTCTGAGGATGTCTTCCAGCGGTTTGTCGTTAGCATCAAGGGTAATACGAACTTCGGGGTCTATCAGTCTTGAATCGTAGGTAAAATAATAGCCGGTTCTCCGGCTGATTATATTTAATGCATTCAGTGTTCTGACGTTACCGTTCCTGAAACTGTGAACGGAACGCAGTACATCCTCCTGCCCGTCAGCTTCAGCGACTGAAGCTATAAAAAGGGTTATAATGAAGTATAAAAGCTTTATATGACCTGTCCGACCCAAGGGGGTTCATCTCTTTTACAAGTGTGAAAATATATAAACTCTTCCTTCTTTCCTCCATGAAAGATTAAAAGTTGCTGCAATAATATTAATTATATCCTCTTCTTTAACATTATCGAGTACCGTTGTGATTAATTTGTCGGAGATTACAGAGTCATCAGCCATAATCTCTATTCCGTAAACCTTTTTCAGATCGCTGAAAACCGTTTCCAGACCTGCTGATTCATATACCAGAATACCGCTGTTCCAGGCCATGTAATTTGGGTTGTCATTAATCTCTCTCAGCGTTTTACCTGTGGAAGTTCTGCCAATAAACCCCTCTGTCAGTTCAATGCCTTCAGATACACTTTCATTGGAAAGCAGAACTCTTCCGGAAGTAACGAAGACCTCGACTTCACCTTCACCATCTTCGGCATTAACGTTAAAGGATGTGCCCAAAACTTCAACAGCTGCATTTCCGGCATTAACCCTGAAGGGTCTTGAGATGTCGCTTTCAACTTCAAAGTAAGCCTCTCCGTTTAGTTCAACAGTACGTGATGAACCATCGAATTGACCGGGATAGGTAAGGGTAGTATTGCGGTTAAGTGTTACCCGGCTTCCATCAGGCAGACTGACTACAATGTTTTTCGATTCACCTGAGCTTGCGGTAAGCATCTTCTGACTATCTGAACTGACAATCCGGTATGTCAGATAACCTGCAGAGATAAGAATCAGAATTGATGCGGCAATTCGGGTAAATAATGTAAGTGTGCGGCTGAACCGTGCTGGCCTGATAACGGGGACAAGATCCTCCTGAATCAGTCTTCCGTAAACATTTTCCCAGGCATTATCAACATCGGGACCCGCCGCGGTTGCTTTCATATTTTCAATTCTCTTCCACATTTCGAGAGTAAGCGGACTGCCGTCATCTCCAGATTCAATATACTGATCCTGATCGGGTATCTCCTCTCCTGACAGTCTGGCAGCCAATGCATCCCATTTTCTGTTACTGTCGTCTTCCCTGTATGTTTTCTTGCTGTTCATAATTCACCCAATGTTTTTCGAAACTCCTTAAGAGCTTTACCCATGTTTGCTTCAACGGTTTTAACGGATATAGAGAGCTTGTCTGCTATTTCCCGGTATCTGAGCCCTTCAAACCTGTTCAGAAAAAATATCTCCCCGCATCTTTCCGGTAGTCTTTCCAGTGTCCTGGCTATACTCTCCTGTAATTCACCCAGCTGTAACTGCTGAAGCGGGGTGGGGGGTGATTCCTGATCTGTTATTAATGTGTCAGACTCATATTTCTTCACAACCTTCATGTGCTCTATCCATCTGAGACTCCTGTTGTATGTTGATCTGAAGAGGTAACCATTCAAAGAGGAATTTATTTTGAGCTTTTCTCTTTCTTTCCATAATCTGTAAAACAGATCCTGAACTATCTCCTCTGCTGTATCCTGATCTTTAACAACACTTGCAGAATATCTTACCAGCGAAGAATAGGAGGAACGGAAGAGTGATTCAAATGCCTTGATATCACCCATCCGTATTCTTCCTGCTATTTCATCTTCCCTGTCCAAAATAATCTATTCTATCTGTCGTCAAATTCGCTGAACCTGAGTCTTCTGCTAAGCCTGCGGATGGCTGATTCTATACTCTGGTCGGGTTCAATAACGTTATAGTCACCCCAGAAATCAGGATCGGATAATGAACTCACCTCGTCCGAAAAAACATCGGTGGATCTTACTCTCTCCCTGCCTGCAAATTTAATAACTTCTTCCGTAGTACGATCAGTTACTGCGATTTCCGACATTGTGGTATAGTTGGTATTAAACAATCTCCTTCTCCAGTTAACGACGAATTTAACTTCCGCTCTCGAATATGCAAAGTAGTATTTACCGTCGCTTTCCCTGTAAATAACCCTGTAAGTAGCAACCTCAGGAGTAACATCCATTCCCAGTGGCTTTTTCCTGATGAAAAGTGCCTTTGCCTGCTCAACATTACTTACATTTAAGCTGAACTCAACTTCTTTAACAGCGTAATTCTTTGAATCGATGAAGAACTTCCCGTAGAACAGAGGCAGGTCATAATCTGGTTTCTGCTCGAAATCAACAACATAGTGAAGTCTGTCATCAATCATTATAATGTTTGACAATACATAGTCATAGTATTCCATTGCTTCCCTTGTAAGGATTATGTCGGGATACTTTACCAGATCAAGATGCAGTGCAGTGACCGGGCCTCCCTGAAGCTTAAACAGAACGGTATCCATTCTGGTAACATCGGCTCCTTTTCTACCCTTGTAAATCCTGATAGCATCAAGCCTGAGGTCGCTTTTGTAGGGAGCTTTGAATATCTCAACCACAGCTTCACCAATAGCAACGTAGTTACGGCCTTTTCTGATGGTTTCCCTGTAAAAGCCGGTCATAAGATTTGGCACATTGCTATAGTTGGTGTTGAATGCTGAGATTGCTTTCTCAACAATTTCCCGAGGCGAGATTGGGGTTACGGTTATCTCCTGAAGCGAAATCCTTGCCGGATCAAGTGAAACGATGTTCCTGTAACCGTTTTCCCGCATTTCGCTGAAAGGAACTATTTTAGAGCTATAACCGATATAAGAGAACTCAAGTCCTTTATTCTTGTCTTCGTTAGGCACCTTGATTACGAACTCTCCATCGATGTTGGTTACCGTGGCAATGTTAGACTCATGCACTGTAACCGTAGCAAAAATAAGAGGCTGTTCTGTCTCTGCATCAACCACTCGACCCCTGAAGGTAGTGTAGTAATCCTGCGGGTCCGACTCTTTTCCGAAGATGCCAGACTCTGCATTCACTGTTTGAAATGTCAGCATTGTCAATAACACTGCTGCAAACAATCCCGAAAAATGATCTTTTCTTTTCATGATTTTATGGATTAATGTGTATAAATTGTTTTTCGTTTCAGTTATATGACCGGTGACGGGTATGTTTACCCTATTGTTAATCGTTATTTTTTTCTGTTAAGGTGAATGTTTGATATTCTGACATAATATCGTAAATTGAACCTGAAAAAACCTTTTAATATGAAAACAATAAGACGAATTTTACTTGCACTGGTCGTTATTCTGGCAATAGTGATGATTCTCGCTCTGCTTTTTGTAAATTCTGCCAGAAACGGTGCGAACCCGTCCTATGATGGAACAATCTCAATCGGGGGGCTTAATGAAGAGGTCAGTGTTTTCTTTGACGAGCGCGGTATGCCTCACATTTACGCAGCTACTGAGAAGGACCTCTATTATGCAACAGGCTATCTGATGGCAAGGGAGAGATTGTGGCAAATGGACCTGATCAGAAGGGCGACAAAGGGGACCCTCTCCGAAATATTCGGAGAGGACTTTGTGGATACCGATCTGTTCCTTCGTAGCCTGTGTATGACTGATAAATCAAAGATGGTGCTTGCAAATTCGGAACCTGAGATACTCCTTGCAATACAGTATTATTGTGACGGGGTTAACAGTTATATTTCTGATGCGGGCAGGAAACTGCCCCCTGAATTCAGGGTTCTGATGTACCGGCCCGATCTCTGGTCACCCGAAGATGTGGCAAATATCATCGGCTACATGGGATGGGATCTTGCTTCAGGTTCACTCTCTGAGGATGTTTTTAACTACCGTCTGGCAAAGAGACTTGGTGAAGAGGGTGCTGCGAAGATAATACCTGACTGGAAAGCAACTGAATCTTACGTCTTTCCGGGGTTCAGACTTGATGAAAAACTGCTTAATGATGCCGGCTCATTCGTGTCATCGCTTGAAAAGCTGGAAGGTCTGGGCATCGCCTCCTTTTCGGGAAGTA
>JAWOIF010000206.1:0-8077 GCA_046484805.1 Bacteroidales bacterium | reverse complement strand
ATCCGGTCGATTATTCAGTACAGGCAGGAGATACCACGAAGGCAGTTATCTACTCCTTTTCCGGGGCCATGAGTCCGGGTAAAAAAGAGTCAGCCTATCTCCATCTGCCTACGTATACTGCAGGAATACTCTATCATCTGGGGACTTTTGCATCGGTGGCGATCTTTCTCTTATTGCTGTCAGGTATCATTCTGCCCGGTCCTGTTTCGGTAGTTCTTGCCGCATTTTTTGGACTGACACTCACTGCTGGTTTACTGGTACTGATAAAGCGAATAACAAAAAGCGAGCTGCGGTCCCTTTCCAATCCTGACGATTACATATCAAATATTCTTGTTACCGGAACCCAGGTTCTTACAGCACTTGTACTGCTTAATGCCGCAATAAGTGCGGTCTACTTTTTGTGGGTGTCGCTGCTATTGCTGTACATCCCCGTTGGTAAGCTAAAGCATGCAATATACTTTTTCGCGGCACGCTATCACCTTGGATACTATTTTGGTTACAGGGATACATGGCCGGAAAAGGGTCATAATAAACTTCAACCGTATGACGGAAGAGAGTAAGAAGAAAAAGGCAATTGAGATCATCAGGCGCAGGGAAAATGGAAGGATGATCAGTTACCTCAACAGCTGCGTTCACTGTGGTCTTTGTGCAGAGAGCTGTATTTTCTATCTTGCCGGGAAGGATCCCAGGTTCATACCGGCGCGTAAGGTTGATCTGGTCGCATCTCTCTATAGACGATATAACACACTTACAGGCAGGCTGTTGCCAGGCCTGACCGGTGCCAGGGAGCTTAATGACAAGACGATTGAGGAGATGGTCGACATTTTGTACGGCTCGTGCACCATGTGTGGCAGGTGTACGATGCATTGCTCCATAGGACTTGACATTTCGGAGGTTGTGCGTCTGGGCCGCAACATGCTTTCCGCGATGGACCTGGTTCCTGCAACATTACAGAGTACTGTAAAGGCTGCCATTGAGACAGGCAATAACATGGCCATATCGAAGGAGGATCTGGTGGATACCATAAAATGGCTTGAAGAGGATCTTCAGTTTGAACTTGATGATCAGAAGGCAACCATACCGCTTGATGAGCCTGGGAAGAAAATAATATACACCCTGAATCCGCGTGAGCCTAAATTCTTCCCGCTTTCAATCTCTGCGATGGCAAAGATATTTTACATGGCCGGAGAGAGCTGGACCCTTTCAACAAAGATGTACGATGTTACCAACTACGCATATTTTTCGGGTAATGATAACGAAGCATCTGAGATAGTCAACCGGCTGGCTGACGTAACCCGTGAGCTGGGAGCAGAGAAGGTGGTATTGGCCGAATGCGGGCACGGATCGAGGTCGTTCCGCTGGGAGGGTCCTAACTACATCGGCAGTAAGTACACGTTTGAGGTCTATACCTCTGTTGAGCTCATTAATGATTACATACGGTCAGGGCGAATTAAGCCCGACCCCTCAAAGAACACCAAAAGAGTTACCCTTCACGACCCGTGCAACCTTGTCAGGGGCGGGGGTATAATGAAAGAGCAGAGGGAGATACTTGAGAGGTCTGTCAGCAGCTTCACCGAGATGAACCCGTTCGGCAACGACAACTATTGTTGCGGTGGTGGTGGCGGCCAGCTTTCGATGAGTGAGTACAACGAGAGGCGGATGGGTGCCGGAAAGATCAAGGCTGACCAGATAAAGGCCACCGGAGCCGAAGTGGTTGTGACTCCCTGCCACAACTGCGTCGATCAGCTTATTCAGATTAACCAGGCTTACAAGCTCAATGTTCAGATAAAAACCATGGCGGAGATTGTCGCTGATGCACTTTAAAAAACAACCTGACTATAACCAAAATATAACCTGATGAGCAAACTTATCTATCTTGACAACTCGGCAACCAGCTTTCCAAAACCCGATGTAGTATATGACTTCATGCACAGCTTTTACAAGAAGCACGGAGTGAATCCGGGCCGTTCAGGATTTGATGCAGCCATCGAGACTGAGGAGGTGGTATTCAACACCCGGAAGATGCTGACAGAGCTCTTTAACGGAGGCGACGATCCCAACAGGCTCACCTTCAGCTATAACGCCACAGACTCACTGAACCTCATCCTGCTCGGACTGGCAGAGAAGGGAGACCATGTAATCACCACCATGCTGGAGCACAATTCGGTGCTGAGGCCGCTTTACCACATGGAAATGGACGGGCGTATAGAAGTGACCCGTCTTCCGTTTGACGAAGCCGGGTTTGTTGATCCCGATGACATAAGGAAGGCTATCAGGAAAAACACCCGAATGGTTGTGCTAAACCATTGTTCGAACGTTATCGGAACCATTCAGCCGGTGGCCGAGGCAGGTAAGATATGCCGCGAAGCGGGCATTCTCTTCATTGTTGACGGCAGTCAGAGCGCGGGTGCAGTGGCTGTTGACATGCAGGCGATGAATATCGACGTGTTTGTATTTACCGGTCACAAGTGCCTGATGGGGCCCACCGGTATCGGAGGCTCGTATGTCAGGGAAGGTATAACCGTTCGTCATACAAGATATGGGGGAACCGGGGTTCGGTCGGCACATCCGACCCATCTCGATGAATATCCTTACAGACTCGAGACCGGCACCCTGAACCTGGTAGGCGTGGCAGGCATTCATGCCGGTGTTAAGTGGGTTAATGAGCAGGGTATTGAGAACCTTCACAACAGGGAGATGGCACTCTGGAAGAAACTGAAGGAGGGTATTGAGAGGAATGAGACCGTGATAACATATTGCGCCCAAAGTGCTGATAATCACAATCCTGTAATCAGTTTTAACATAAAAGGCTTTGAGGCGGGAGATGTTGGCACGATACTGGATGTTGATTATAACATCGCATGCCGCACAGGATTACAGTGTGCCCCGCTGGTACACAGGCATTTAGGCACCGAGTCGATTCATGGTACGACAAGATTCAGCATCGGTCCGTTTACAACAGAATCAGATATAGATGCAGCCATAGAGGCGGTGGAAGAGATAGCTTCACTCAGGAAATAGGTCATCCCGGCGTCGCAGAAAAACAGCGGGGGGGGATGTTCCGGGGTACGATTGTAATTTTAGCAACCGCCTGAGGCTCTTTTCTTTGATGTTGTTGGTCTTATTGCCGGTAAAGCAGGCGGGGGAGCTGACGACTGATCTGCAGGGGTTATTCCGCCTCCGCCCAATGCCATGGATGCACTCTTACGAAAATCATACCTGGCAAATTCCTCATTGGGGCTGGTTGAAGGAGGTGACTGCGGGTCGAGAATATTCTCAAACCAGTAGTTTAATCCACCTTCGAGCACATAGTTGTTTTTGTAGCCCAGTTGCCGGGTAATCATCCATGCTTCGTTGGCCTTTACGGTTCCGTTTGAGTAGAAGATATTCAGCTTTACATCCTGGTTCAATATTACAGTCCATTCATCTGAAAGGATGTCGGTAAGCGGGATATTGACCGCACCGGGCAGGCTGTATTTTTCGAACTCATCCTGCGCCCGCACGTCAATCAGTGTTATTGACGGGTCGCCGGCCACGAGCATATCGGCAATCATGTCAGGCGCAACGAACTGTGTGCGTGAGTTCACTTCCTCAAGCAGCTGCGGAGCAGTTAGCTTATAGGGTTTGGTTGTGTTCTGGGGAACCGCGGCTATTATAAGTCCTAGCGGTATTATTGCTGCTGCGAGCAGGACTCTTGGTTTCATATCTTTGTGTTTTTGGTTGCTGGTTGCTGATTATTAAATACGTACTGTTAATATTATAACAGGAAAACAGGGCTATTGTTCATTTATTCTAATACTCTTCGCGGGGGAATTTTTTCTCTGCCCATTCGGCAACGAAAAACATTCCTAAAGCTACAAGGATAAGAAGCAGTCCAAAAAGGCCATCCCTCATTCCGAGGACTTCCGATATTTTAGGTTCACCAAGATAATTGGCCATATATATGCCTTCCCATATATCATATCCGATACCAAAGATAAATACACCTATGAATAGTCCGCCGATGAATACCATTCCATCGATTTTACCGATAGCGGCGGCGCTGAAGCTTGTTCCGGGGCAGAATCCGCCCATGATGAATCCGGCACCCATTATAACACCTCCCACAATTGCAGAGGTCAGGAATGTGGGGTTGACGTAAACCTACTCCAGCTGTATCCATCCGAAGAGGCTCATGAACAGGAGGCCCAGCATTGCTGTTATTGCTGCCGTGAAGAATACCTTAAGTACTACAGTATCGTAGCCGTAGAATACCCCGGCCAGTTTCCGGCTTGAGGAGAATCCGCTGCCTTCGAGCACCCATCCGAAGCCTATTCCTATAATAAAAGCGAGGAACAGGTTTGTGTTCTCCGATATTATCTCATTTACTACCAGTGGTCCCATGTTTTTACCGTTTTAAATCCAGTTTTTCCTTACAAAATATGCCAGGGCGAAAGCTGTTCCGAATATCGCCATCATGGTTATGAATCCGCCCAGTGAAAGCACCGCCATTCCGCTGAGGGCCGAACCGCTGGTGCAACCGCGACCGAGTTGTGACCCGAAGCCGAAGAGGACACCTCCTGCAAGCGCGAATATGAGTCGTCGTCGTGAGGTTATTTTAGGCGAGTGTTCCACCTTTAGTTTAAGGCGTCCTGAGAATGCTCCCGAGAGGAATCCACCCACCAGCACGCCCAGCATCTGGAAAACGAGCCATGATTTCATCGGGTTTCCGCTATGGATATCCTTATATTCCTGAACGAAGCCTGAGGCTTCAGAAGCGGCAGGAGCCACTGTCTCCATACCCGTTACAATTACGCTTTTGAGAGCTCCGCTGGCGCCCAGGCCCCGGCCCGACACAAAGTTGGCTGCCAGGAGTACCAGTCCGAGCAGAACCCCTCCCAGGTAAGGGTTAAGGTAACGTTTACTTCTTTCCTGATTTGAATGAGTATTCATATGGACTATTTATTATTTGTTTTTCAATATAACCACCGGCTTTCCTGACCGGCGAAGGCGAAAATGAATCTTAACATAAGGCTTCCTAAGAGAACCAGTGTTCCGGGTATCAGGGCCGGGATGTGGTATCCTCTCAGTTCCATTACGTCGAGCACTGCCGGCACAAGAATTCCCAGGAATACCACGAATATCCAGAAGACGGCAGTGTACGGGCCACCGAGGAAAAGCATGGCGGCTTCGATCTGCACTTCGGTGCTGGCGAGGAACCCCATGAACATGTGAGTAATCAGAAAGAGTTCTATTCCCAGAATAATGAGGTCGATACGTGTCATCAGCAGTCTTTCGGTCTTATCCTTTGACATCAGGATTATTGCTGCGGCGCCTGCCGACATGCCCGAGGCCAGGAAAAGCGGACCGAGTATCGATGTGTTCCACAGCGGCCTTGCATTGAAAGCAGAAAAGAGTATTCCGGTATAGATGCCAAGAATCACGGAAAAGATCAGCATTACCCATGCGAGTTTGGCCTTGTGTCTGTCGAAAAATGCCTCGAGTTCCACCAGCCACCAGAAGGGCCATTTGAAGTTGGGGAAGATATCTTTGATGTGCAGGGCTGACCAGATGAGTGATGCGGGTGTTACCACCATGAGTGTCCATGCGCCCCATGACATGGGTGACTGGATTTTGAGGGTGGTATAGAGTTGCCAGAACCAGGGTTTGTGGTTAAGGTCGTAGAAGAGTGCCAGCAGGCCGATTATCAGAAGGAATGGTGTGATGAATGGTGCTTTTCTGACGATGGTGGTGTATGTTTTCTCTTTGCCCAGAATGTAGTAGAGTGCGGCGAAGAAGAGAATACCTGCGGCCAGGCCTCCAAGGAAGAGATAGAGAGGTATCGGCCAGTGCCAGATGTGTAATTGCGGGTCGATTAGGGGGTTAGCCCTGCCGCTGACGATTAGTTCCTCTTTCATATGGCAGATCAGATTAGGAAGTAAAGGTGAGGTTTGGTTCCGGCCTCAGGAATAAGTGTTTTATACTTTCTCTTTTTGATTACCATGCTGACTTCACTGTTGGGATCGTCGAGATCGCCGAAGTACATGCATTTTGTGGGGCAGACGGCCACGCAAGCGGGCTGGAGGCCTTTTTTAACCCTGTGGATGCAGAAGGTACACTTGTCGACATATCCTTTCGGATGGGGAAAGCGTGCATCATATGGGCATGAGGCAATGCAGGCCCCGCAGCCGATGCACTTGTTGGGTTTCACCAGTACCGTTCCTCCGTCGGAGTAGTGGCTGGCGCCTGTGGGGCAGCATCTGACGCATGGAGCGTTTTCGCAGTGGTTGCAGCGCTCAGAGCGGATCTCCAGTTCGAGTTGCGGATAGGTACCGTCTGTAACCTCTACAACCCAGTCACGGCAGTACCCTATCGGGACGTTATTCTCAGTCTGGCAGGCGACGACACAGTCGCTGCAGCCTACGCATTTCCGGGTATCGACAGCCATTACGTATCTCATGACACCACCTCACTTTCCGGTTTTTCAATTAAGAATGTGACAAAATTGCCTCTCATACCGGTTCCTCCCATAATGGGATCCATCAGCACCTTTGTTATCAGTTTGGCATCACTGACACCCTTGCCGTATGCCCTGCTAAGGCGTTTGTCGGCATGGCCGAAGCCGTGAACTATGTACACAGAGTCCCAGCGGATACGTTCGGTGACTCTGACATTAACAGAGAACTGGCTGGTAACGCCGTCCTGATTCATCAGCCATACCGGTTGTCCGTTTTCGAGATGCCACTCTTTTGCCACCTTCGGATTGACCCACACGGTATTTACGTCCATAAGGTCTGTAAGGTTGGGGTTATTGGCGGTACGGCTGAAGGTGTGCATTGGGGCGCGTCCGTAAATAAGGCGGTAATAACCGTATGGAGGCTCTTCGTGCGGGGTATAATTCGGCAGCGGGTCGAATCCTTCTGCGGCGAGTGCGGTAGAATAGAGCTCAATCTTACCGGAATTGGTGAAGAATACAACATCTTCATCTTCAGCTATATAGAGATCGTCATATTCTCGTTCAAAGGTCTTTACCCCGATGCGTTTCATCTCTTCGAGAGACGACCCAACCTGGCGTAGTTGCCAGTCGAGGGCATCCTCGAGGGTATCCCATTTGAAGTACTCTTCGAGTCCGAGCCGTTTTGAAAGCTGTTTAGCCATCCATGCAGCCGGTTTAGTATCATACATAGGTTCGGCTGCCGGCATTCTGAGGGCTATTTGCGGCTTGCGATGCGCACCTGTCCTGATGCTGTCATATCTTTCGAGGTAAGTACATTCCGGCAGCACCACATCTGCCCATCCGGTAATCTCCATGGGCATGGTATCGATTACGACCATCAGATCAAGGTTTTGAATGGCCTCTATTGTCTTCTTCTGATCGGGCAGTGTTTCAATCAGGTTGGTTCCGTTAATTATCCATGCCTTAAAATTACATTCACTGTCAGGTGTAGGGATAGTAGCATCACAGATGCCTGATGCCAGGGCAAGGTCGGCAAGCGGAAATTTGCCCGGGAAAGCCTCCCTCCAGGTTCTTTTTGGCGGTGGGAACGGAGGTTTGGGATAATTGGGAAGATCTGCAAACGCTGGTCTGAAGTAGCCACCCCTCCTGCCCCACGATCCGAGAATTGCATTCAATATTGCTATAGCCCTCATCCTCTGGGTATCATCACCGTACCATGTAACGTGTCTTCCGGGGTGTACGATTACAGCTGGTGCTGCATTGGCCATCTCACGGGCTGTTTCGCGTATCACATCAGGCCTGATGGTTGTTATGCCGTATGCCCACTCGGGGGTGAAGTTTCTGACGTGATCGCTCAGGGCTTCGAATCCGTATGTATACTTTTCTACATATTTTTTATCATATCGCTCCTCACTTATAATAACATTGATCCATGCCAGCAGCAGGGCAATATCGGTTGCCGGCTTTATCGGCAGCCAGTATTTAGATTTACTTGCCGCAGTTGAGAAGCGCGGGTCCACGGTAATGATTGTTGCCCCCTTGTCGATAGCATCAGACATCTCCTGAACCTGTCCGTTATGCATGTTTTCACCGATATGCGAACCAATCAGTACCAGGCATCTTGTATCACGTATATCTGTT